>NZ_JBQQCA010000024.1:0-97875 GCF_052246635.1 Streptomyces sp. 6N223
GTGGGGGCGGTGGGCGGGGGTCAGTCGCCGACGTCGAAGCCGCGGATCCGCAGCTGCTCGATGGTGTCGTCCTGCCATCGGCGCAGGGCGGAACTCAGGCCGTCCGGCTGTCCGATCGAGCCCGACATCTCGTCCATGAGGCTGGCGAATCCCTCGGTCATGTCCGGCCCCCACTCCCAGGACGGCGGGACGCTCTCGGCGGCGGCGAGGGCGACCTCGGGCAGGCCGATGCCCTTGACGTAGGGGTTGGCCGCCTCCAGCTCGGTGCGCCACGCCTCGAACAGCTCGGTGTTGGCGGGCATCGCCGTGCTGACGGGGGCCGCCGCGGCCACGGCCTCGGGGGAGGTGGAGACCCAGCGGGCGAACTCCATGGCCTCCTCGGGGTGGGAGGCGCCCTCCGGCACGGCCAGCGTCGAGCCGCCGTAGTTCCCGGCGGCGGGGTCGTCGGTGTCCCAGGCCGGGAGGGGCACCACGCCCCACTTCCCGGCGAGTTCGGGCACGAAGCGGGAGAGGTTGCCGGCCATCCAGGGGGCCGCGATCATGCCGAGCGAGCGGCCCTGCCGCAGGTCGGCGATGTGCTTCTCGGCGAAGACCGGCTCGGCCCACACCAGGCCGTCGGCGATCAGGGCGTCCCAGTAGTCGGCGACGGACCGGCTCGCCTCGTCGGTGGCGTCCACCTCCCAGGCGCCGCTGGAGGTGTCGAACCACTCGGCCCCGGCCTGCCAGGCGAGCCCGGCGACGAGTCCGGCGTCCGTGTTGCTGACGGTCGCGATGACGCTGCCGGGATGCCCCGCGCGGAGCTCCTCGGCGCTCTCGCGGAACTCCTCCCAGGTCGTGGGGGGTTCGAGGCCGTACTCCTCGAAGAGGTCGGAACGGTACAGCAACACCATCGGAGCCATGTTGACCGGCAGCGCGGCGATGTCGCCGCCGAGCGCCACCTGGTTCCAGGCCCACTCCGGGTACTGGTCGCGCAGCTCCTCGACGCCGAAGGACGTGATGGGCTGGATGACGTTGTGCGTGACGAACGCCGGGACCTGCGGGTACTCGACGTTCACGACGTCGGGCGCCCGCCCCGCGCGGACCGCGTTGTACATCTTCGAGTAGCCGCCGGCGGTCCCGGCGGGGATCAGCTCGAAGGTGACCTCGATGTCGTCGTGGGTGGAGTTGAAGCGGTCGACCATCTCCTGTGAGCCGGAGGTCCACGACCAGAAGGTGATGCTCGTCCTCCCCTCCTCGGAGCCCGAGCCGGGCGAGCCGCAGGAGGCGAGCAGGGCGACGGCTGCCCCGGCCGCGAGCAGGCCCCGGACGAGTCGGTTTCGTCGGTGAAACACGGCAACGGCTCCTAGGTGTGGCGTGCGCTACTGCACCTTGGCCCAGTCGCATCCATGAGTCAATAGAAATGATCGAGATTGTTCATGATCGAGCATTGGGGCCAGGATGCTCAACAATTGATCATGCAAGCCGCGCCGCCCGCCGCTCGGCTCGTTCACGCGGTGTGGCCGAGATCGCTCGGCGGCACGCCCCAGGCGGCGCAGCTCGTTGCCGAGGCGCACGCCGAGCGCCCGGGCGCCGGCCTGGTCGCGCCCCGCCGGGCCGGGCGCGAAAGGAGCGGGTCGCGCGGGCATCGAGATGAGCACGTTCGGTAGTCCCGGGTCACTGCCGAGCGTGACGGGGGTGGGCTCTTCCAGCCTTGCTCACGCACGAGCGTCAATCAAGAGGAATGTCTCACATGCATTCAATATTGGCAACAATCATCTAGGATGCTCAACAGATGCTCAATGGATGCTCGCGAGGAGACGCCACGGGAGGTGCTCGCATGTCCGGCATGCTGGTCGCGCAGCGACAGGAGCTGCTGGTGCGGGAGCTCCAGGCGTCCGGGATCGCGCGCATTCCCGAGCTGGCGGCGCGGTTCGGGGTGTCGGCCGGGACGATCAGGCGGGACCTGGCGGACCTCGCGCTCGCCGGCCGCGTGACGCGGATACGCGGCGGCGCCATGCCGGCCACGGGGCTAGCCGGGACCGATCCGGCGGCGCACGCCACCGCGCGGCCGCGCCCCGCCGGGCCGCCCGCGACGGGGCCGGAACCGGCCGCCGAGCGCAGGACCGTGGGCCTGCTGGTGCCCTCGGCGACGTACTACTACCCCCAGGTCGTCGCGGGCGTGCGGGCCGTGGCGGCCGAGCGGGGGGCCCGGATCGTCGTCGGCCTCACCGACTACGCCCAGCCGCGCGACCTGCAGCAGATCGAGGAGCTGTACGCCTCCGGCGTCGACGGGCTGCTGATCGCCTCCGCCGGCGGCCACCGCCTCTCGCCGGAGACCCTCGGCCGGCTCCGCTCCGGGGGGCGCCCCTTCGTGCTGCTGGAACGCCAGCCCCCGAACGCCTACGAGCCGTGCGAGTTCGTCGTCACCGACCACCGGCAGGGCGCGTACGCGGCCGTGCGGCACCTCGCGGAGCTGGGGCACGAGCGCGTCGCCCTCTTCACCACCGGCAGCCCCACCGCCGCCCTGGTCCGGGAGGGGCACGCGGCGGCGGTCGGGCGGCTCGGCCTCGTGCCGTCCGCCCCGGTCACGGACTGCGGCCAGCCCACCCGCGGCTCGGCCGAAGCCGCGAAGGCCTACGAGGAGTTCATCGACGCCTGCCTCGCCACCGGGTCGCACGCGGCGCTCGTCCACTCCGACCACGACGCGATCGAGCTGATGCAGCGCATGCGCTCGCGCGGCCTGCGCACGCCGGACGACCTTGCGCTCATCGCCTACGACGACGAGATCGCCGCCCTCGCCGAGGTGCCGCTCACCTCGGTGGCGCCGCCCAAGCAGGAGCTGGGCGACTACGCGGCCCGGCTGCTGCTGGAGCGCCTCGAGGCCGCGGAGCCGCCGCCCGTGCGGCAGATCATCGCGCAGCCGCGGCTCATCGTGCGGCAGTCCTGCGGCGGCGCGCGCTGAGGCGGCGCGGCCTCAGGCCCGGGTCGCCGCCCCGCAGGAGGACCTGACGATCAGGCGCGGCTGCACGAGGATCTGCCGCACCGGCGGCGGGTCGCCCGCGTCCAGGCGGTCGAGGCGCTCCAGCATCAGCCGCGCCGCCAGCTCGCCGAGCTCGTGCTTGGCCGGGGCCACCGCCGTCAGGGGCACGTCCGCCAGGGCGGCGATCTCGTCGTCGTACGCGATCAGCGCCAGGTCGTCCGGCGTACGCAGCCCCTGCGAGCGCATGCGCTGCATCAGCTCGATCGCGTCGTGGTCGGAGTGGACGAGCGCCGCCCGCGTGCCGCTGGTCCGGCAGGCGTCGATGAACCCGTCGTAGTGCCCGGCGGCCTCCGCCGCGCCCGGCGTGGGGCGGCCGCTGTCCCGGACCGGGGCCGAGGCGTCGAGGCCCAGCAGCTCGACGGCCGCCGCGTACCCCTCGGCGATCGGCGCGGCGGTGGGGCTGCCGTTGGTGAACAGGCCCACCCGGTCGTGCCCCAGCTCCGCCAGGTGCCGCACCGCCGCGACCGCGCCCTGCCGGTGGTCGGAGGCGACGAACTCGTAGGGCCCGTACGGGTCCTGCGGCTGGCGTTCCAGCAGCAGGAAGGGCAGGCCCCCGGAGCGGAGCCGGTCGAGCGTCTCCTGGGGGAGGAGGTGGCCGCCGGCGGAGGTGACGAGCAGGCCCGTGGCGCCGGCCGCGCCCAGCTCCTCGATCTGCCGCGAGTCGTCGGGCCGGGCGTAGTCGGTCAGGCCGATGATGATCCGCGCGCCGTGCTCGGCCGCCGCGGCCCGGACCCCGGTGACCACGCGCGGGTAGTAGTAGGTGGCGGACGGGATCAGCAGCCCCAGCGTGCGGGCCGGCCCCGTGGGGGAGGGGAGAGCGGCCGCGCCCGCCGGCCGTGGCACGGCTCCCTCGGCGGCGGGCGCCGCCGAGGTCGGCGTGGCCAGCAGGGCCCCGCCTCGGACGCGGGTGACCCGCCCCTCGGCCTCCAGGTCGGCCAGGTCCCGCCGGATGGTGGCGCCGGAGACGCCGAGGCGGGAGGCCAGCTCGGACACCTTCAGGCCGCCGGCGGCTTCCAACTCCCGCAGCAGCAGCCCGTGCCGCTGGGCGACGAGCATCTCGGCCATGACCCTCCCCGCGAACAGGTGGCGAACATCCTAGGTGAACGGTACCGATCATCCCCCGGCGCGTGTCGCGAACGGGGCCACGCGCACCCCGCCCCGCCGCATCGTGAATGATGATGGACTCTCGCGATCATTAGCGTTCACTAGCGAGTTATAGCGGTCACTTCTATTGACGACTGTTCATTCCTGTTCCAAGGTGCATGGCAAGGCAGAGAGAGGCAGTGAGAGGGAGCCGCCCTCGCCCACCGTGCGCCGCACCGAGCCCCAGGCCCCACCGAACCCGATGCACCGGAACGCCGTGCGCGCCGGCCCCGGCCGCAGCACGTCTCCTCCCCTCCCGACTCCTCCGCCGAACAGCCTCCACACCCCCCACCAAGAAGCCGAGGAGGTCTTCATGAAACACAAGCACCGGTGGCGTTCCGGCCGTTGGCGATCCGCCACCGCCGCGGGGATCCTGGCCGTGAGCGCCGCGCTCGTCGCCGGCTCCGCGAGCTTCGCCTCGCCCGGCGACTCGACGACCGCGGCGTCCTCGTCCGGGCCGGGCGCGTCGACGACGCAGGCCGCGCGCGTGATGGAGAACCTCGGCCGCGGCGTCGTGGCCGTGCGCTCCAGCGACACCGACGTGCTCGTCACCTGGCGGCTGCTGGGCCTGGACCCGGAGGGCATCGGCTTCAACGTCTACCGGTCCACCGCCGGAGGCGCGTTCGAGAAGCTCAACGCCGAGGTCCTGACCGGCGGCACCAACTACGCCGACTCCACCGCCGACCTGTCCCAGGACAACGCCTACCGCGTCGCGCCGGTGGTCGACGGCGCCGAGCGGGAGCCCAGCGAGGCGTTCACGCTGACCGCCGACCACGCCACGGAGCCGGCCGTGCGCCTGCCGCTGCGCTCCGGCGGCGCCGTGAAGTTCGTCTGGGCCGGTGACCTGAACGGTGACGGCGAGTACGACTACGTGCTGGACCGGCAGGAGTCGCCCCAGAGACTGGAGGCCTACTCCAGCGACGGGGAGTTCCTGTGGGAGGTCAACATGGGGCCGAACAGCACCAACCAGGACAACATCGAGCCGGGGTCGTCCACGATCGACGTGGGCCACAACGACGGCGTCACCGTCTACGACTTCGACAGCGACGGCATGGCGGAGGTCGCCGTGCGGATCGCCAACGGCGTCACCTTCGGCGACGGGGAGACCTGGACGCACGAGGACGACTCACGGCAGTTCATGGCCATCCTCGACGGCCGGACCGGAGCCCTGCGCAGCTGGTCCGCGGTGCCGACCGACTACCTCGCCGACGGGCCGATGGCCGCGCGCCTCGGCGTGGCGTATCTCGACGGCACCGCGCCCAGCCTGGTGGCGTTCCTGAAGAACCGCCAGGACGGCGGGGCCTTCAACCTCATGGTGGGCGCCTGGCGGTTCGACGGCGACTCGCTGGACCTGCAGTGGAAGTGGCTGCGCGGCGACCAGGACGCGCCCGACGGGCACAACTCACGCGCCATCGACGTCGACGGCGACGGGGCGGACGAGTTCGTCGAGATCGGCTTCGCGCTGGGCGGCGACGGCACCCTGAAGTACTCGATGGGACCCCAGGGCATCGTCCACGGCGACCGCTTCCACATCGCCGACATGGACCCGGAGCGCGCGGGCCTGGAGGGCTACGGCGTGCAGCAGGACAACCCCAGCGGCCTGCTGGAGTACTACTACGACGCCACGACCGGCGAGCTGATCTGGGAGCACGGCGGCGGCCCTGGCGACGTCGGGCGCGGCATGGCCGGCGACATCGACCCCCGCTTTCCCGGCATGGAGGTCTGGTCCTTCTCGGGTCTGTACAACGCGCCCACCGACGAGCTCACCGAGCCGGACACCGCGCTCGCCCCGTGGCCGCAGCTGGGCCTGCACTGGGACGGCGACCTGACCATGGAGCTGCTCAACGACGGCAAGATCGAGGAGTGGGACCCGGAGAACCCGACGGACAGCGCCGACCTGCCCCGCCTCCATGAGGTCGGGGACTACGGCGCGGTCACCGCCGCCCAGGGCGGGCCCACCCTCTACGGCGACCTGATGGGCGACTGGCGCGAGGAGGCGGTGTACACCAACGCCGCCTACGACGAGCTGATCATCTTCACCACAGACCAGCCCACCGACACGCGGCTGTACACCCTCGCCCACAACCCCGCCTACCGCAACGCCATGACCTTCCACGGCTACATGCAGTCCCACCACGTGGACTACTTCCTCGGCGACGGCATGTCCCCGCCCCCGCGGCCCAACATCACCTACGCGGGAGCCGGTGCCGCCCTCGCCGCATTCGAACAGATATCCCGAAATGGCCCTTGACCAGCCAGGATTGTCAGTCCGAAGCGGTATCCTGTAAGGAGTCAGCCCGGGTTCAGCCAGGCCGAGGAGGTCGCCCATGCCAGTGGCGTACGCCCCGACAACACCCGTAGCCAAGAAGCCGCTCCCGGCGGGGATGCCCCGCGAGTGGTACGTGGCGCACAACCGCATGCTCAAGGCCATGCGCATCTCCATCGCCCTCCTCGAGGCGGGCGTGTACACCCCGCAGCAGGCGCGGAACGAGGTCATAGGCCGGATGGCCGAGCTCATCGGGGTCCACCCGCCGTCGCCGGTCACCTGCCGGCTGGTCCGCAGCCTCCTCTGGTCCTCCGACCCGAGGAGCCGCCTCACGCGATGAGCGGCCGCCCAGGCGGCGTTCCATCGAGGGCCGGGGCGTCCCGAACCACAGCCGCACCCTGGCGCGGTGCGGCGCGGGCGGGGTAGCGTCCCGGAGACCCCCCACATCACGAGAGCGCACATCCGCACAGAGATCCCCCCACGTTTCTTACGGAGTCGCCATGTCATCACGCCGCTGGGCCGGCGGGCTGTTGCTCGCGGCCGCCCTGGCATCCCTCGGACCGCTCGTCGCCTACGGCAACGCGGCCGAGGAGGCGGAGGATCCACCCAGCACCGCCGCCGTCCCGCTCGACGAGCTGGCCGCCACCTCCACCCAGGTCGCCTCCGGCCTCTCGCGCCCCATCGCGATCGCCGCCCCCGACGACGGCACCGGCCGGCTGCTCATCGCCGAGAAGCCGGGCACCGTCCGCGTCTACCATCCCGACACCGGGCTGGCCGAGAAGCCGCTGTTCAGCATCGCCGACGCCGTCGACGACTCGGAGAACGAGCGCGGGCTGCTCGGCCTCGCCATCCCGCCCGACTTCGCCGACAGCCGGGAGCTGTACGTGGCGTACACCGCGCTGGAGGACGGCGCCGTGACGCTGGCCCGGTACTCGCTGGCCGACGACAGCCTGGAGGTGCTGCTGAGCCAGGAGCACGCCAAGTTCGGCAACCACAACGGCGGGCATATCACCTTCGACGCCAACGGCCTTCTCTACATGGGCATCGGCGACGGCGGCGGCGCCGGCGACCAGGACAACAACGGGCAGAGCACCGACACCCTGCTCGGGAAGATCCTGCGCATCGACGTGAGCGCCGCCTGCGGCGAGCTGCCCTACTGCATCCCCGAGGACAACCCGTTCGTCGGCGTCGCCGGGGCCCGCGAGGAGATCTGGGCCTACGGGCTGCGCAACCCGTGGCGCTTCTCCTTCGACCCCGCCGACAACTCCCTGTGGATCGGGGACGTCGGCCAGGGCGCCCAGGAGGAGATCGACCACCTCGCCCCCAACCAGGGCGGCGCGAACCTCGGCTGGTCCTGCCGCGAGGGCACGGTGGAGTTCGACCCCGCTCACTGCCCGGACAACGCGGAATTCGTCGAGCCGGTCCACACCTACCCGCTCACGGGCGGCAACTGCTCGGTGATCGGCGGCCTCGTCTACCGGGGCCAGCAGTACGCCGACCTGGCCGAGGGCACCTACCTGGCCTCCGACTACTGCGGCGCCACGGCGATCGCCATCCGCCCCACCGCGGACGGCGCCTACGAGACGGCGGAGATCGGCACGTTCGAGACACAGCCCACGGCCTTCGGCGCCACCACCGAGGGCGAGTTCTACTACGTCAACGACCTGCCCGGCGGTCTGCACCGCGTCGAGTTCCAGGAGGCGGGCGGGGCAGGGTGACACCCCGCGCCCCCATCACGGGCCGCGCCGCGCCCGGGATCCCCGTGCTCGGCGCGGCCGCCGTGGCCCTGCCACTGCCCTCGGCGCGGGCCGCCGCCGCCCGTTCCCGGTCCAGCTGGGGGCGTACACCGGCGGCGACGCCGAGCACGGCATCGGCGTCGCCCACGCCGACGATGCCACCGGCGCCCTCCGGCTCGAGCTGCGGCTCCTCGGACACCACCCGTGCGGCGGGAGCGGACCCCGCCACGTCGGCCCGGACGCCGAAGAGCGCTGGATGTTCGTCGCCAGCCAGGACTCCGGCTCCGTCGCCGTGTTGGCCCGGGACCCCACCACCGGCGCGCTCACCCCGGCCGGCGAGCCCGCGGCCCTACCCGCAGGCGGTGTGCGTGCTCCCGGCCAATACAGCTAGAGCGTCAGGCCGCGCTCCAGCACCGCGAGGGCGCGTTCGAACGTCGCCATAAGGTCGCTCCGCTGGCCGTGGCGGCCCCAGTCGTACACCGCCTGGGTCAGCGCGCCCATGACCGCCCCCACCACGACACGGAGTTCGAGGTCGTCCGCCGGCCGCCCGGTCCGCTCGGCGAGCGCCGCGCTCAGGTCCTCGACCATCCTGTCGTGGGCCTCGTGCACGTGCGCCCGCAGCGCGGGCACCTTGGACACCAGCTCCAGCCGCCGCGCGAACTCCGCGCTGCACTCCTCGTGGAGGAGGCGCGCCACCCCGATCACCGCCTCCCGCAGGGCGACCAGCGGCGGCTCGTCCGGCGGGCGGGCGAGGAGGAACCCGATGCTGGGGGCGGCGTAGTCCTCCGTGAGGATGATGTCTTCCTTGCTGGGGAAGTACCGGAAGACGGTGCTCGGCGAGACCTCGGCGGCCGCGGCGATCTGCTCGATGGTCGTGTTCTCATACCCCCGCTCGTCGATCAGCCGGTGGGCGGCCTGCCGGATCGCCTGGCGCGTGCGCAGCTTCTTGCGCTCACGCAGGCCGAGGTCGGCTTCGGCGGCGGCGAACGCCGATGACGTCGGTTCGGTGGGCGTGGCGGAGGACATACGGTTCATTGTCGGGCATCCTCGCGCGGACGGGGTAGGGACTCGATCGGCGGCCGGATCCGGTGTCTTCGCCGGCCCGGCGCCGACCGGCCCACGTTCTCACGCACGCGTACGCCGACGCCGACGGAGTTGCGCCGGCGGTTCACTCCGGCGCGTCGGCCCCGACCGAGGTCAGCGCGGCCCGCAGGTCCGGCAACGGCCCGATGTGCCGGTCGGCCGTGTCCGCTCCCTGCGGCTGGCCGGTCCGCACCAGGACGTCGCGGATCTGTTCCGCCGTCCACGGCTCCTGTCCCGTGGACGTGACGTAGGACTGGATCGCCGCCACCGCCGCGGTGACGATCGGGCCCGCGCCCGACGTGCCGCCGAACGAGTCCGTATAGCTGGCGTCACGGTCGCCCTCGACGCAGTGGAGCGTGCAGTATCCGGTGGTGACGATCTCGCGCCCCCAGCCCTGCAGGTCGAACCGCTGGCCGTGGTTGGAGAAGTCGAGGCGCTCGCGCGTGCCGCTGTCACCGGCGCCGACGAGTATCGAGCCGGAGGCGTTGCCCGGGCGGAACCACGGCTTCCCGCCCCTGGTGTAGGCGGGATGCTCGGTGCTGTTGTAGCCGTTGCCCCCGGTCGCCACGACCGTGACTCCCAGGCCGGTCAGCACCTGGATGGCCTCGTGCACGGGGACGTTCCACTCCAGGGGCGAGTAGCAGGTTCCGGACTCGGCGGGGCAGTCCGCGTCCGGGATCACCTGGCCGCCCTGCTGCTCCAGCAGCACCACGTCACCGGGCTTCAGGAACAGCTCGCCGCCGTCGTCCTCCAGGGCGGCGAGGAAGGCCAGCGCGGGGCCCGGACGCCATGACGTGTCGCCGTTCGGGAGCTGCTCGACCGGTGAGATGCCGTAGATCTCGGCGTCGGGGACTCCGCCGGTCACGCCGAAACGGTTGTCCACGGCGGAGAGCTGGCCGAAGACCGCCGTACCGTGGTCGTCGCCGAACGTGTCGTCGCGGACGAACCGGCCCTGGCCTATGTCGGTCGACCAGTCGAGCTGGAGATCCTCGTGGAAGGGATTCCAGTTGTACTCGAGATCGACGATCTTGATTCCGCCGCCACGCGCCCCCGGGGTGTCGCGCGAGAAGTCGGCGTCGATCCCGTTCACGGCGGCCGGGCCGAAGTAGCCCTGCAACGGCGTGAAGTCCGGAGTGTCGACGGGCTGCCTGCCGGCCGCGGGCGAGCTGGGCGGGGGAGCGGGCTCCGGAGCCGGCTCGGCGAACGCGACCTCCGGCAGCGTGCGGAGCTCGGCCAGGACCTCGTCGACATCGGTGTCCGCCGGAAGGATCAACGTGTACCAGGAGCCCAGGTCCGGCACCGGTTCACCGCCCCGCAGCCGCGGCCCCTGCGCGGCGTCGCGCAGCCCGCGCGCCGCGTCGTCGTCCAGGAACGGCAGGAGAGCCCGGGCGTCATGGCGGTCCAGCAGTGCCCGGACCCGCGGCAGGCCCTGCCCGTCGGCGCGGCGAACGGCCCTGCCGGAACCGCGGACGTTCAGCGCCTCCTCGAACTTGACCTCGACGACGACGTCCGCGCCGGTCAGCTCCGGACCCGGGGCCCCGGCCCGTACGCCGGCGTCGATGACGGTCCCGCCGCCGGCCGCTCGGGCCGCGCCGGCCGCACCCGCGCTCGAACCCACGGCGCCGGCCAGGCCGACCGCCGCCATCGTGGCGAACGCGACTCCCAGAACGAGATGCCGAGCCATGACGTGCTCTCCTCTCACAGGTGGGCGCAGCCGCCCGGGGCGCGGCCGCCGATGTCGCTGGCGGCTTCGAAGTCACGGCCTGCGCGCTGTTGCCGGCCAGCACCGGACCGTAGGCGTGGCGGAACTCGCTGAACCGCTCGGCCCACTTGTTCGGCGGCACCTGCGTGTTGTCCGTGAGGCTGACGGACCCGGCGAACGTGGTGCCGGCCAGCCGGCGGAGACAAGCATCGACACGAGAGCGGCGACCACACGCCCCACCAGAGCTCACCTCCGAGGTGCGTCCGACCTGATGCGCCAGTCCGTGCCGCCGCTAACACCCGGACCACCGGCCGGAGTTACGGGGATCCTGCCTCAGCCGTCGCGGGGTGGCAACCCCCTCACGCCGGGGCGCACGGGCCGGCTCACCGTTCACCGCACCGTCAGCCGGTGGTGGAACGGGGAGCGGCCGGTGATGAGCACGCGAGGGCCCGGAGGCGTCAGGGTGCCGTCCAGCCAGGTGTAGCGCTCGCCCGGGTCGACGACCGGAGGCTGGTGAGGTCGCCCTCCTCGCGGAAGACGAGTTCGATGGCGAGGGGCACCTCGGATTCCGTGACGTCGAAGGCGATGTCGAAGCCGGTGCCGGACTCCGTCACGAGGATCTCGGTGCGGAGCGTCCGGTATTCCTCGGGACGACGGGGGAAGTCCATCGCCGACCAGAAGCGGCCGTCGCCGGTGAGGGGATAGATGCCGTCGGGACGGCGGTGCTGAGGCGGGAGGGGGAGGTGGCAGGCGGCGCGGACGCGGGCGTTGAGGCGCCAGGTGCCGTTGCCCACGGGCTCAAGGCCCTCGGCACGGAAGTGGCCCAGGGAGAAGAACTGCGGGGAGAGCCGGACCGAGTCGAGGATCGCCGCCCCCTTGCGGACGCTGAGGAAGGTCGGGTTGGTGGACAGGCCGGAGGCGATGGCGCGGACCGCGGGGAAGTCGGTGCCGCCGAAGAGGGTGGCGGAGGTGTCACCGCGGCGGACGCGCACGGTCCGGGTGTCGGCGTCGTGGTGGGTGAAGCGGGTGGGCAGCGGCCGGGCCAGCTCGGGGTCGTCCATGACGTGAGCGAGCGCGTCGCCGGGCGGGTCCTCGAAGGGCGATGGCCAGCAACGCCCAGCCCGGCTTGGTGATCCAGCCGCCCCGGTCGATCCCGACGCCGGAGAGCACGTCGTCGACCGGCCAGTCGGCGTTGAAGACCGCCCGCCAGGCCAGCGCGATGCACCTGCCGTGACACGAGAGTTCATCCTGATGACAGGACAAGGTCCGTGCGGCAGCGAAGAATGTGAAGAGAGTGAAGGTTGTGAGGGCGGCGAGGTGGCGAGGACGGAGAGGGCAGCGAGGGCTCTGACGGACCGCCGGCCCTCGCGCCGTCGCGGTGTGACGACGGGGCGAGGGCTCGGGCGTCTCGGCTCGGTTCAGTTCGACGATGAACTCGGCGCGGGCGCCGCCGTGGTGCGGTTGGCCGGCGCCGCTAGCCGCCGGTGGGCGTGATGGCCAGGCGGTAGGCGAAGGCGGCGTCCATGCCGGTCACGGGGATGCTGACCTCGCCGTTGCTGACGGCGTGGGTGGTCTCGGAGACCAGGGTCGGCCCCTCGACATGGGTGAACCGGTCGGTGGTGGGGGCGCTTTCGAGGATGGCGTCGACCTCGGCCCCGAAGTCGGCCAGTCCCGTGACGTGGATCGTGTTGTCGCCGGACTCGTTGCCGAAGAGCACGTCCACGCGCTGGGCGCTCGGGTCGTGGCTGGCCAGGCCGTCGATCCCGGTCGTGGCGGGCGGGACGGACTCGACCATGTCACCCGTCATCTCCCCGTACCACACATAGAGCCAGTAGACGCCGGTGGGCAGCCCTTCGGGGGTCAGCAGGCCGCCGACGGTGCCGTACTCGTTCCAGAACGCGCGGTGGGCGGAACGGACCTGCGCGCGTTCGAACTTGGCGAGGTAGCTGGCCATGACCCCGGGGATGTTCATCTCCTCCGGGGTGCCGTACTCGTTGATGGCGATGGGGAGGGGGCCGATGCCCAGCTCGCCCTCGGCGGCGCGGTAGTCGGCGACGTTGGATTCGATCGCGACCGGTCCGCCCAGCTCGTGCCAGCAGATGATGTCCGGCACGGTGCCGGAGGCAACCGCGGAGGAGAGGAAGTCGCGCATGGCGGCACCGTCGTACCAGGAGAAGCTCGGGCCGACGATCGGCGTCTCCGGGTCGCCGGCGCGCACCCGCTGGAACGTCGTCGCCCAGCCGTCGTTGAACGGCCCGGCGGCCGCGGTGTCCCACGTCCAGTCGGGCTCGTTCCACAGCTCCCAGCCCTCGATGTTGGTGATCTCCGTAGCGGCGAGCCGGTCGCCGACTTGCGTGTCGACGCGAGCCAGCCAGTCGTCCCAGCTCACCCACTGATAGGGGAAGTTGGGATAGATGTCGGGCATGCGGATGATCACGGTCGCGCCGACGCGGTCGGCCTTGGGCGCGGTGATGAGGGCGTCGCCGCCCGGCGGCTGGCCGTTGGGCTGCTGCTGGACGCGGGGGGCGGGCTGGGTGACGGAGTGCATGCGCAGCGGCATGATCATGTCGTCCGAGGGGACCTCGTCGTCCTTGAGGGCGTACAGTCCGCCGGACGCGATCGCGCGGGTGGTGGGCCGGTAGGCGGATGCGGCGTTGACGGTGAGGGTGGCGCTCTGCGCGGAGACGGTCGCCGCGCGGGTGAGTACGAGCCCGGCGCCGAGGGCTGTGGCTGACGCCAGGACGGCGCGCCTGCTCGGTCCGCGCTCCACCCGCCGCCTCGCGTGGCGGGGGTGGGTGGGGGTGTCGGACACGGGAACCTCCTGGGTGGGGGGAGAACGTCAGCCGCGACCGGAGTCGTCCCAACCTGGCTTGGCGCGGCGTCCCGAAAACCTTTTCGGACCATAGGAGGAGTCATGCGGACGGTCAATAACTCGCACGCCTGAAACGCTTTCGGATTCGCTGACACCATGTGAGATGCCGCCGGGTGGCTGCCCGCTCCGGGGCATCTGCTCGACAGGTCGCTCGGGAGTGGCGAAGGACGACTACGGAGATGACCGCCGCGACCTCGGCCGCCGGCCGGAAGCCGACCCTGCGGGCCCGAAAGGCACCTGGCGCGGGCCGAGGCCGTTCGACCGCGTCCACGGTGGTTGGCCGTCGTCACGGGCCTGCCGGTCACCACCGGGCCGAACACCGGGCTGTTCTACGGCACACCGGCGGTCGCCCACCCCCTCGCGGGCGCTGCCGCCGTCCGGCCCGGCGCGTACCGTTCCGCCCTGTGGGCAAGGTCACGTCACGCTCGTGCGCGGTTATGCCCTGCCGTGGTCGCGCAGGGTGCGGATGGCGCCCAGGGTGACCACGCCGCGCCATTCCACGGTCTGGCCGGGCGAGAAGTGCAGGAAGTGGAAATCCCAGCCGCCGTCGTCCAGTTGCTCGCGTTCGAGCCGGTCCACATCGGCCGCGATGGTCTCGTCGCCGAACAACGCCCGGCTCGGGGTTCCGGGACGTGGCGAGAGATGGAGGGGCTTGAGGTGTTCGTTCTCCATCCCGCCCTCGACGGCAACCGTGCCGTCGTCGCGGATCGCGGAGCGGAAACGGTCGACGGCTGCCGCGGCGCGGGCGGGGTCGGGTACGGCGTCGAGGAACTGCAGGGCGAACACGACCGTGTAGCCGCCGGGTTCTTCGATCGCGTCGATCTGGTTCCAGCACCAGGTGGTGGCCTTCTCCAGCCACGGGTGCCGCACGCCCAGCCGCCACAGCCTGGCCGCGAGCGCGTAGGTGAGGAAGCCCGCCTCGGGGCTGGGCTCCATCCACGGCGCGCGCGGGTGGCCGTGGGCCGACGGCAACACCGTCGGCACGCCGCCGTCCGGGTGGGCGATCGCGGCGATCCAGTCGGCCACCTCGGTGACCATGGAGTCATGGGCGGCGTCCAGGTCGGCAAGCACATCAAGCGCGGACAGCGCTGCCGACGGCTGGCTGCCAGGACACCGCACGTCGGGCTCCAGCGCGTGGCCGAACCCGCCGTCGGCGTTGTGGTACGCCTTGAGCGCCGTCAGGACGGGCTCGATGGGCCCGTCGTCGAGAAGGACAGCGAGCTGGTGCCGTTCCAGGACGCGGGCGGTGGATTCGATGAACTGCCGGGCTGCACTCAGGTCAACACTCATACACCCGACGCTAGGCAGCCGTGAGCGTGGCTTCTTCCAGAAATCGGACAGGCGTGAGACCGGTCAGGCGCCGCACCTCATCGGTCATGTGCGCCTGGCTGGCGTAGCCCGCCGCATACGCACGATCGGCCAGCGCGCCCCCGCGCACAGCGACCAGCCGGCGCAACCGTGCCACGCGAGCCAGGAACTTGGGGCCATACCCCACGGCCGCGGTGACCCGCCGGTTGAGGTGGCGCTGGCTGACTCCGAGGTCATACGCCACGGTCGAGACCCGAGCGTCGGGGACGGCCATCCGGCGCACAGCGGCGCCGACGAGCGGGTCCGGTTCGGCCTTCCGGCGCAGTACAGCCTCGGTCAACAGCCGGAGCCGTGCCGAGGAGTCCGCGGCCTCGGGACGGTCGGTCAAGGCCTCTGCTGCCGGCCAGAGGAGAGACAGCGGGACCTGCTGATCGCGCACTTCGTCGGCGGGCACGCCCAGAACAGCGCCCGCCATCCCCGGCCGTAGCCGGATCCCGCCGGCCGGCGCACCGACCGCCTCCCACACCACCGGCTGGGTGTCCGCGCCTACGACGAGGAGCCGCTCACCGAGCCAGACCAGATCGACACACCCATCCGGGACGACGCGCTGCGTGCCGTCGACGAGAGCATCGCTTTCCCACACGCACGCCACCACCGGTTCCAGCCCGGCCGGAGGCCGGTACTCGCGGTAAACGCCCACGGAGGCACCTTAACCAATATGCGCGGTTATGCGCGGTGAAGCGGCCCGCTCTTGTGACGGACCGGATGGTCACGTCCGTCCAGCAGCGGCCCACCTGCACCCATGGCAGCGGAGTCGACGAGCGGGCCGGGCCCCACCACGGCGGAACCCGCTGCGGCCGTCGAACGTCCCAGCGCGCATGAGACACGGACAGCTCCTCCCTGTTGTCGCGGTGGCCCTCGCGGCCGTGGCCGCCCTGACTGGCTGCGAGACCGAGGCTGAGACCGAGGGCGGCGCCGGCAACGGCACTCCCACCAGCCCTGCCACGCCCACCCCGGCGGGCGGCGGGGCCGACGACGGCGCCGCGGAACAGCTGACGGACTCCCGCTGGCTTCCCGAGCAGGTCACGGTCGACGGCACCGAGTACCCCCGGCCGCCGGGCTTGACCCTCGTCCACCTGGACGTGCCCGACGTCGAGGACTTCCTCGACGAGTACGGGTGCAACTACGGCTCTGACGTGACGGTCAGCAGCGACACCCTGCTGGTGGGCGAGGTGGTCAGGACGGACACGGCCTGCGCCGAGGACGGGGCAGACTTCGAGGAGAACTTCCTCCACGTCTTCCAGGGCAGGCTCACCTACGAGATCGACGACGAGGACGGCCCCGGCATGAACGAGCCCGCCACCCTCACCCTCACCAATCCCGCGGGCGGGACCATCACGCTCACCGAGAACCTCCCAATCCCGGTGCCCACCACCTAGAGGGGCCCTGGCCAACTGGCTCCGCACATGATCGCTGGCACGCACGCTCATGGCAGATCGGCGCCTGAGCTGGGCGGTGACGACGTGTCATTGGGGCGTTCGGGGGATTCTGGGTCGGTGCCTGGCACATGCGGTGCCTGCGGCGCTGCTTCCGGCGGCGTGCAGCACCCGTAGGGCGTTGAGCGTCACCATCCGGTTGGCCCCGGAACGCCCCCAGTCGACGGTCTCCGGGGTGAGCCTGCTTCCCGGTGGTTTCCACCACTGGCCGCCGACACCCCACCGGCCGTCCGGCCGACGGCGCCGTTCCAACTCCTCCAGGGCGTCCGCGGCGCGTGGGTCGCGTGCCTTGCCGAGCCGGGAGAGCACGAGCAGCGCTTGGAGGATGTCGTAGTGCCAGTAGGGCGGGTAGCGCGGCATGAGCCACGCGCGGTTGATGACCTGGCCCCTGCGCCGCGAGCGGAAGAGCCGATGGTCCAGCAGCAGCTCAGCCGCCCGCGCGGTTGCTTCCCGGGCCGCCGGATCACCGGTTGCGCGGGCGTACTCGCCAAGGCCCCACAGCGCCGGCAGCGTCTCGTGGAAGGAGGAGCGGCGGGTGGCGTTCTTGTCGCAGTTCCATCCGCCGTCCGGCCACTGCCAGGCGATGAGCGACTCGGCGAGCATGCGCACGCGTGGGTCGGTGGCCAGGCCGAGGCGGCAGCATGCGCCCAGCGCGTTGCCCTCCTTGGAGGCGCAGCGGCGCACCAGCCCGTCGATGACGGTCACGCGGCGGGAGGCAGGCACGGTCAGCCATGCCAGGACGTGCTCGGCCGCGGCCACCGCTCGGGGTTCCCCCGCCGGGATCCCCAGCTCGGCCAGAGAGACCAGCCGCCAGTGGGACCCGGTCCACCTGCGGTAAGGGTGCGTGCCGAACCCACCGTCCGGACGCTGCCCCGACAGTGCGCTGCGGAGGACACCGTTTCGTCGGTGCTTCTTGGTGTCCGAGGGGGGACTTGAACTCTCCCCTCGGATACTCGTCTGTTGTGTCGCTGACCTGCGACAATGTGCCGAATGAACCGTCCTTGGAGGGCATGGTCGTTGCGCCTTTTAGCTGGGCTTCGCCGAGTGTCCGCGACCGCTGTTGTTCACGCGTTGTGCACGGCAGCGGATTTCCCATAGGAACAATCACCGCATGTCCCAATATGCTCTGTTCGATGTCCGGCTAGGGATCCGATCTCTTGAGCGGTTCGGACCACAGCGCAGGAAGCCACTGAGGCGGAAGTGCCCGCTCAACCTCGAAGATAGCGGCGAGTTGGTCAAGGGGTTGGGCAGGCCGCAGTCGGTGCGGGCGTCGGATAGGGCGAGGGCGCAGTGGCGCAGGTCGGCCGCCTGACCTCGGAATGAAGCTAACGGCTCACACGAGGGCCTCCGTCACGCCAGTCCCCTTTGAAGGATGCTGGTGGTCTCGAGCCAAGCACTGCGAGAGCCGTGACGTGCTCCACAACTCGTGGTTCGCCCGGACTGCGACAGCCCGGAGCTGACGGAGGGCTCCTACTACAGTTGCGCCATGGGATTTCGGGCGCGCTCGGCGGAGGAGGATGTACCGCTACGCGTTCCGGCTGGGCGACCGGGACCTGTCCCTTGGCGACGGCTTTGGCTGGACCATCCTGCTGGTCGGTGACAGCGGCGAGGTGACCAGGGAGTTTCTGCTGCGCTACGGCGTGGAGCTCAGCGTGAAGACTGCGCACCGGGTGCGCTTCGCCTTCTTCTCCGGCCTCGCTTTGCAGGGGACGGATCATGTCGCGATGGGCCGCAGACTCCCCGGGCACTCGGCGAGAGGGTTCCTCGACCGGCTGCAAGCCGGGCTGGGGCGCACGCGCCGGGGGCGCCAGCCGCTTGACTGGGAGGGCGATGGCTGGCGGGAACCGGTGCTGCTGATCCCGCGGTGCAGCGAGATTCCCGACGAGGCCGTCCTGCCCGGCGACTGCCGCAAGATCCTGGCGATCGTCCGGGCTGCCGACGGCCCGGTGCAGGTCAGGGGCATCGGCGAGGAGCTGGGCGTGGAGGTGAGGGCGCGCGGCAAGCTGGAACCGCTGCGCGCGAAGTTGACCAAACTCGCCGACCGCGGCTGGCTGCACAAACGACCTCACGATGCACACATCTCATTGAGCCCGACGTCCTGGGGCGACCCTGTCGATCCAGCCGTCGCAGACACCATCCCAGCTGGCGTACGACCGGGCTCGGTGACGAGCAGCGGAGTCAGCTGCTGACCTTGACCTGGGGCAGCAGCATCGTCAAGCAGACGGACATCCGCACCGGGGCGCTCCTGATGGTGGTCTCCGGCTCGCCAGCCTGGTGGACGCGCACGTCGATAAGGCGCTCGACAAGGCTCGTGCGACGGGCTGATCGCCCAACGTCGCTGCTGCGTGGGTGGGTTGGGGGGCCGCATGCTAGCAGCAGCAGACCTGCGGTATCCACTTCATTGCCCTAGTGGGTGCTCCTTCGGATACTCTACGTCGCGATCTGGAGCAAGAAAATCACGCAGTGGGGGATCTATGTCTGATTTGGGTAGCGCGACTGCTTCAGCCGTTGCCCTCGCCCGAGCGCGCGAGGCGGGCGGCTACCCCTACTTCCGGCGTCTCACCGGGCATCCGGCCCCCGGCGAGGTGCTCGTCGAAGGCATCCGGGCCATCAATGCCGCGTCCACCGACTACCTCGGGCTAGCCCGCGATCCGAGGGTGAGCCAGGCGGCGGCCCGCGCTGCCCACGAGCTGGGCGCATCCTGCTCAGGTTCGCCGCTCGTCATCGGCACGCTGGCGTTGCACAGTGACCTGGAGGAAGAACTGGCCGACTTCCTTCACCGGCCGGCGGTACTGCTGTCGGCCACGGGATTTCAGGCTAACCTCACGATGGCCTGCCTGTTCATCGAAGGCGCCACGGTCCTTTCCGACTGGCACAACCACGCCTCGCTCGTGGACGCCGTGCGGCTGGGACACACAGTCAATCGGCGGTTTCGGCACAACGACCCGCTTCACCTCGAAAGGCTGCTGGAGGAGGCGGCAGGCCAGCCTCTCCCGCCGGTCATCCTCACGGAGGGCGCGTTTTCCCTTGGCTACGACCTGGTGAAGCTTCCGCAGATCGCGGATCTGGCCGACCGTTACGACGCGACTCTCATCGTTGACGGGGCTCACGACATCGGCGTGCTGGGAGCGGGCGGGCGCGGCGTCGGCGAGTACTTTGGACGTGAGCCGGACATCACTGTGCTGACCGGCACGTTCTCCAAGGCCTTCGGGTCGGTCGGAGGATTCGTAGCCGGGCCCGCGGACCTCATCGACCACTGCCGCATCTTTGGACGCGCCGCCGTCTACTCAGCGTCCATACCTCCCTCTGCCACTGCGGCAGCCCTCGCCGCCCTGCGCATCATCCGCTGCGAGCCTGAACGCCGTACCGTCGTAGGGGAGTTGGCTGCCCACCTACACCGAGGACTGGCCGAGCAGGGACGCGTGGCCCCGGCCTGGACGGGGCCCGTGGTCCAGCTGCCTGTGGGCAGCCCGGACGAGTGCCTACGCGTCTGGCGGGAGTTGCTGGAGGCTGGCGTCTTCACCGCTGCGTTCCTTCCGCCGGCCGTGCCCCCGGGGCAGTCCAGCATCCGACTGTCGGTGACCGCGGCGCACACGGCCGCGCACATTGACCGGATCCTCGAGGTCCTGGACAGTCTTCTCCCCCCGGCCGCTAGCCAGCTTCCCGAGCAGGTGCCATGTCCGGTCACTTGAGCGCATCGCCGACGGCGGGTGAGTTCACCATCGTGCAAGCTCGTACACGCGCCGACATGCGAGACTTCATCCGCCTGCCCTACTCGCTCTACCGGCAGAACCTGCAGTGGGTGGCTCCCCTGGAAACGGAGCGCCGGCGGTTTCTGGACTCTCGCCACAACCCGTTTTTACGCCGCAGCAAGGTTGCCTACTTCCTCGCTGGCCGCGCTGGCCGCGTTGTCGGCCGGATCGCGGCGCTCCTCAATCCCGACAGCCCGCCCGGCGAGCGCGAGGGCTATGTGGGCTTTTTCGAATGCGCCAACGAGCCCGCCGCGGCGCGCGGCTTGTTCGACCACGCGGTGAACTGGCTGCGCACCTACCAGGTGCGCACCGTGATGGGGCCGATGAACCCGAACACACACCACGAATGCGGTCTGCTCGTCGCCGGCTTCGACGACGCACCCCTGATCGGGATGCCCTACAACCTGCCTTACTACGAGAGCCTGTTCATCACCAACGGCTTCACACCGGTCAAGGATCTGCTGTCGTGGCGGATCGACCCCGGCAGTCGAGCGGTCGGCGGGATTTCGGCGTTTGCGGATGGTCTGCGCCGCCAGCACGACCTCACCGTGCGGCCCTTCGACTGGCGACGCTACGGCTCGGAGATTGCCCTTGTCCGGGAGCTGTATCACTCCTGCTGGCAGGACAACTGGGGTTTTACCCCTGTCGGTGACGAAGAGTTCGGCCATCTAGCCCAGCAGGTCCGCCGGGCGGCCCCGGACGGGATCCGCATCGCCGAACGCCAAGGGGAGCCGGTCGGCTTCAGCGTCCTGCTGCCTGACGTTAATCAAGCTCTGGCACCGGCTCGGGGGCGCCTGACTCGCCACGGGGTGCCGACAGGTGCGTGGCGTCTGTGGCGGGCCAGCCGCGCGATCACCCGCGGGCGGCTGATGGCACTCGGCGTTCCACAGGTGCGACGGACTCAGGGAGCCGCGTACGTCCTGATAGCCGACGCTCTGCGCCACGCCCGGGACAAGCGCTGGAGCGAGGTCGACGTCTCCTGGGTGCTGGACGACAATGACAGCGCCAATCGCCCCTTGGCGGCGATGGGCGCCTCACTCCACAAGCGCCATCGCCTCTATGCCCGCTGCGTGCACCACGTCAGCAGTTGTCGCCCTCTTACCACCTGTACTTCCCATTCCCAGGAGGACTCCCATGCCATCCACTCATGAGGCCGTTGTTGCGGCGCTGGCCGACGTTCTCGGCGTGAGCGAAGAGGACATCACGCCCGAGACACCGTTGGAGAGGCTGGAGATGGACTCCTTGGCTGTGGCCGAGTTCGCCACAGTCCTCGCTCAAAAGTACGGGATCAACCTGGCGGAGAGTTTTGTCACCACGCAGGCCACCACTGTCGCCGACGTGGTGACCTGCGTGCACGAGCAGGACCAGCCAAGCACTGCCGCTCCGGCCGGACCCACAGCCCGATGACCGTGGATGTGGCCGTCACCGGCCTCGGGCTGATCACGTCGGCCGGGCACAGCGTAGACGCCACCTGGCAGGGCTTGTGCGCGAGCCGCTCCTTCGCCGTCCGTGACCCGGTCCTGGCCGGATTGCCCGTCGACTTTGCCTGCAGCGTCTCGGACTTCGACGCCGCGGATCGCCTCCCGCGCCGACTGGTCAGGCGCACGGATCCCTTCGTGCACTTTGCCCTCACGGCCGCCCAGCAGGCATGGGATGACGCGGGCCTGGCGCCCGGCCACGTCGATCCGGCGCGCATCGGCATTGTGCTCGGTGTCGCCTCCAGCAGCTACGTGGGCTTCGGGCCGGTCTTCCAGCGCTTGGACCGAGGCGAAGAGCACCTGGTCTCCCCCCTGATGATGGCTCGCAGCATTCCCAGTATGGCGGCCGGAGAGACCGCCGCTCATCTCGACTGCCGGGGCCCGAATTTCACCGTCTCCAGCGCCTGTGCCTCCGGTGGCCATGCTCTGGGAGTGGCCCGTGATCTGATCCGTGCCGGAACCTGCGACATCGTTCTGGCCGGCGGCGCCGAGTCCGGCCGCGCAACGTTCAACGGCATCGCCTTCGCGCGGATGGGCGCGCTCTCAAAGCGGCGCCACGACCCGGCAAGAGCGTCCCGGCCCTTCGACCGGGACCGCGACGGGTTCGTCCTCAGCGAAGGTGCAGCCGTCCTGGTCCTCGAGCGCACCGATCACGCCCGGGCCCGAGGCGCCACTGTCCACAGCGTCCTCGCCGGATACGGCGCCTCTGCCGACGCCCACCACCCCACCAACCCGCACCCGGACGGCCGGGGCCTGCATCACGCCATCACCACTGCCCTCGCCGACGCCCGCATCAGCCCGGCCGACATCGACCACATCAGTGCCCATGGCACCGGAACCCCCGTCGGAGATCTGATCGAGGCCCGTACTCTGGCCGCATCCTTCCCCGCTGGGCCTCCGCCGGTCACCGCCCTCAAAGGCGCCATCGGTCATGCGCTGGGGGCAGCCCCGGCGATCCAGGCCGCTTGCGCCGTGCTGAGTCTGCGTCACCAGGCCATCCCGCCCACCGTGAACCTCGACAACCAGGACGAGGCCATCGACCTCGACATCGTCACCAAAGCCCCCAAGGAAGTCCCGCTGCACAGTATCCTCAGCACGGCCTGCGGTTTCGGCGGCGCCAACGCCGCCCTGGTCCTCCGAGCCCCCTGACCGAAGACACCGCCGCCCTGCCCTCAGCGGGCCCGACTGCTATCACCGACGGGCCTGCCTATTCGGGTTCCCTCTCTGGCCGGCCAGGCTCGCACACACCCCAGGCGCGTCCGCGCCGACACATGGTCAGCCATGACACGTCATCTCTCTAAATGTGCTGCGCAGTCCCTCCGCGAACCCGACGCGGGCCGTGAAGGAGAAGTCCCTGCGGGCCCGGTCCGGCGATGCGGTCCATGCCACGCACACCGCCTCACGGGCCTTGTCCCGGTTGAACACCGGCACAACGCCCCACGGTCGCAGCACGGTGTCGCTCACCGCGACCGCCGCCCGCACCACTGGCGTCGGCACCGGCACCACCCGCGGCTGGCGAAGGCCCAGCACGGCACTCGCCGTCCGGCTCATACTCCGCATGGTGTGCTCCACACCGTCGGTGAGGTAATACACGCCGCTGTGGCCGTCGCCCGGATCCGCCGTTCGGCCGCGTGCTGCCGCGGCGACGAGCCCGTCGCACAGGTCATCCACATACAGCAGTGAATAGGTGCGCACTCCCAGCCCCGGCTGCAGGACCAGGCCGGTGCGTGCCATCGACATCAACGACGGTATGAACGCCTGATCCCCAGGCCCGTACACGATCGGGGGCCGCACGATCAACGTGGCGACCCGGTCCGAGACCCGCCTCGCGTGCATCTCACCCGCGAACTTGCTGCGCCCGTACCACGACACAGGACAGACCGGCTCCTCCTCACGGCGGGGCGCACCGACTCCCGCAGACGGGCCAGCGGCGGCCAGCGACGAGCACAGCACCAGCCGCGGAGCCTCACGCATGGCCGCCAGGGCCTTGACGAGCGTGCCTGTGGCCACGATGTTGCCCTGATCGAGTTGGGCACGCGACCCGCGCACGGTCCCGGCCAGATGCATCACCAGGTCCGCCCGCGCGACCGCCTCACGGACACCGCCACCGGTGAACAGGTCGGCGAGGGCGAAGTCGACCGGGCAACCAGCCAGAACGCGGCGGTCGGATCCCTCTCTCACCAGGGCGATCACCCGGCCGCCGAGTTGGTTGATGCGACGGCACAGACGACGTCCGATGAACCCTGTCGCCCCCGTGACCAGCACCCGCGCCCCGTCTAGCTCTGGGGGCGCGAACTCCTCATGCTGCGGGGCGCGTTGCATAAAATCTGTCACCTCAGAACGCTAGCGGTGTCGTGTGTCGTTCGGCCATTCCACAACCGGGCTGCCAGCACAGCCGCCGCCACCCGAACGAGTAACGGCCCCAGGGAGCGTGCCGACATGCCTCATGAACGGACGGTCTCAGGGGGGCGCCAACCGGTTGGCGCCCCCCGGTCGCCCGATGATCCAATCCCTGTTCTCGGAGCACTTGGACGCAACTGTCGAAGATCATCCGTCTCAATGCGACCTGTCCAGGCATCAAATGATACTGGCGCTCGCCAGCCCCAGTGAGGGCGCGCCAGTCAGGCCACACAGCACCCGCCGCAGCGGCCATACGCGGATGACCGCTGCGGCGGTTCTACCCGTGACCTGGTGTGCCCGTTAATCGTTAAGTCCAACTGTGCAGGTTCCCAGGCGCCCGTCCGTGCTGGCGCCGCGCCACATCTCGGCGAGAGACATGGAAGCGGTTCCTCGCACACTCCCCTGATCGAACGCACGCCTCGCCCCCGTGCACCCCGCGAGCCCAGCTGACAAGGGGCCACGGTCGGCTGGGCCACAGGACAGACATGGAACAGCAATCCCCTTCACCAGGGCGGCCGAGCGGAGGAAACCGTGAGAATACCCGATATCACCACAGCGCGGCCTACGGCGCTGCCCCCGGGTCCCCGACTGCCATTCGTAGTGCAGGCACTGCGCATGATGTATACCCCCGAAGCATTCACCCGGGCATGCCGACAGCGCTACGGCGGCACCTACACGCTTAGGGTGCCGCAGCAGCCAGCCACCGTGTGGAGTTCGGATCCGGCGCTAGCGCGCCTGCTGACCAGGCTGCCGCCAGCGGTCTCGACGGCCTCGGAATGGAACGCCTCGGCGGAGTTCATCTGGGGCCCCTGGTCGCCCCTCATCATCGAGGGGGAGGAACACCGGCGGGCTCGTCGGCTGGTGGTGCCTGATCTGCGCGGCCCTCGTATGCTCGCATACCAGGACGAGATCATCGACACAACGCAGCGGGCGGTCGCGGGCTGGAGCCGGGCCACGCCAATACGACTGTTGGAGCGAATGCGCGAGCTGCTCTTGGACCTGGTGGTCCGTACCGTCTTCGGCTCCACCGCCGACCCCCTCGCACGCCAGGTCGCCGAGCACACCGAAAACCTGCGGAAGGTCACCCTCACCCCTCTGCTGCTGCCGTGGACCAGGAACGTTCCCGGCAGCCCATACGGCCGGGCGCTGCGCACTCGACGTGAGCTGGCCGACTGCCTTGAGACAGCGTTCCGAGTACGTTCCCGACAGGGCGGTGGGCCGGGCCTACTGGGCGATCTCACGAGGGCCTGCGCCGAGCAGCGGCTTGCCGAAGCCGCCGTCACCGACCAGGTGATCGCCTACCTGATGGCCGGGTACGCGACGACGGCGACGGCGCTCACCTCCACGTTCGATCTGCTGTTGCAGCATCCGGACGCACTGAGCAGGGCCGAGAGCGAGGCCACCAGCGGGGCGGACAGCGGCGGGCACGGCGCCTGGCTGACTGCGGTCGTCGAGGAAAGCCTACGGCTGAACCCCCCTGTGTGGGTCTTCGGACGGGTGCTGCGTCAATCGGTGGACTTCGGCGAATGGCGGCTGCCAGCCGGGGTGTGGGTGGCCTTCGACATGCGGGAGATGCACCGACGGGTGGACAGCTACCCGGCGCCGGGCGACTTCCGGCCCGAGCGGCACCTGGCGCGGGCAGTGGACGGTGGCCCGTGCCCCAGCACAGTGGCGTCCTGGTACGTGTTCGGCGGCGGCAGGCGGGTGTGCCCCGCAGCGTCCTTCGCGCCTTTCGTGATGCGGGTCGTGCTCGGCGCAGTGCTGGCGCAAGTGCGGCTGCATCCGCGGCGGGACCGGCCCGGGGCGCTCACCCGCGAAGCAACGCTGCTGGTGGTCAAGGACGGCGTGCCGGTCACCGTGTCGGACCGCTGAGCGCGGTCCCACCGGAACGGAGGTGTCGTGGAGGAAGCTGTCACCAGGTACATGAAGCCGCGTTGACGGTCGAAGGCCAGTGTGACGCCCTCTAGCAACTCCTTCACCCGCGGGGCACCTCGCCCAGCAACTTCCGGATCTGCGCATCGGGTGAGGTCAAGCAGTGGCTCTGAACTCCGCATGCCGGTGACGCTACCGGCCCGTACCCCAGCCGCGAGGTCTGTCCACATGTCGCTGCGCCTGCAGGTAAGTTCGACGCGCCGCCAGTCGGTGGCGATGAGCAGCTGGCGGAGGCGCTGGCAGCCATCGACCCGGACTGGAACCCGAAGTGGCCGGTGGAGTGGCAGCGGCACTACGCCGTACGCGAGACGCTGCGTGAGGAGACCGAGCTGACCGAGCTACTGCCCGGCGTCACCGCCCACGGCATGAACGTCGGCGAATGGCTGACCCGCCAGCGCGAACACACAGTTCGGCAGAACCTGATGCCCGAGCAACGCGAACAATCTGAGATGGCGAAGGCCCATTGTCCACCTCTGCGACGACGTTGTAGTCGGCGTCCAGTACCGGGCCTCCGAGGGCAAGTCGACGGGGAATGCTTGCACGTGATCGGCTCCATGTCCTGGTTCTGGTACACGACAACCGCTACGTGAACCACACAGGCACGGAGGCGTTGCAGAACGAACCAATCAGGTCCGTACCCCACATCCCGCTACGGGCTGAGGACCCCTACAAAACAGGCCGGACGACGGAGTCACGGTGCAGCGAGACGAAGGCGCCTTGATGGACAACCTCGGTCGACGCTTGCTTCCACCCCATCGTCCCAGCCCTCCCCTCGCCACTCCGGACAACGCTAAGCCCGCGTTCGGTGGTCCGGCAGTCCATCCAGCCACGGACGGCGATGAAGCCGAACTGACCACTCCCGTCCTCGGCGAACTCGATGAAGCCGGGACCGACGAGGTCAATGGCGTCGCGATCCCACATCTCCATCTCCACGATCCGCCACCGACCGGTCAGGGGCACTGGTCCTCCACGCTCGTCGCCCGTACAGCGCCACTGTAGCCACCGCGCGGACTCCTCCGATGTGTTCGCGGTCTCTGGCCAAGGTGGGTGATTGCGGAACAGATTGGGCATGTGGGCCGCGCGGTGGGGTAGTTCCGACCTCGTCTGATCAACGTCTGCTGGGTACCTGAGAGAAGGCGACGCTCATGAGCAATCTTCTTGCCGCAGATGCCTCTTATCGCGTCCCCACTGGAGGCGGTATCGAGGGATCGTGTGCGGCCCTCAACGGGCAGTGTGTTGGCGACGGGTGTGCTCCCGGTATCGCGCCGGAGGGGCGGTATCACCATGCCGTCGCGCGGAACATCTCCATCGAGGACCCGTACCTTGTCCCGTTCATGTCCTTCCACCTGGCGCAGTTCGAGGATGACGAGCCGCATATCGCCTTCGTTGCCGACGGGTCCTGGGCCGAGCTTGACGAGGCGGCCACGGAGCAACTGATCACGGACGTGACCGCCTGGCTGGGGGATCTGAAGCGCTCCCGTGCTCACCTCGCCGCAGCCAGGATCACGCGACTGGTAATGGGGGGTGTTGACGCTGCGGTGGCCAGGCACTCCGCCGCTGGGTGTCCGCAGCCGGGCACACCGGAACTGGTAGCCGCACACCAGGCCGAAGAATCACGATCGTCCCCGGCCGCGACAGCAGGCACTGGACGGGTTGACCAAGGCCCGGGGCAGCGCGAGAGGAGATCTGCGTGACGACACGACGACCTCCAGTCGGGTTGACCAACGGTCCGGTCATCGAGGAGGGGGCATTGGCGGGGTGGGTGCGCCGCAGCGACATCTCGCCCGACAGCAAGAAGAGCGTTCCGGGCGGGTTGAGGTTCGCGTTCTATGGTCGGGTGTCGACGGAGGACCATCAGGATCCGGAGACCTCGCGCGCCTGGCAGGTGCTGCGGGCGGAAGCGATCATCTCAGGATTCGGGCGGATCGTGGCGGAGTTCTTCGATGTCGGGCACAGCCGGGTGGTGCCCTGGGCGCGCCGGCCGCAGGCCGCCGCGTTGGTGGGGGCGCTGTCGGATCCGGACCGGGAATTCGACGCGGTGGTGATCGGCTCCAGTGAGCGGGCCTTCTTCGGCAACCAGTTCGCCGCTATGGCGCCGCTGTTTGAACACTTCGGCGTTCAGATGTGGGTCCCCGAACTCGGCGGCGTGGTGGACCCGAAGGTCGCCGGGCATGAGGAGCTGATGATCCTGCTCGGGATTCTGTCCAAGCGGGAGATCGCCCGCACCCGCATGCGGGTGCGGGCGGCGATGACGGTGCAGGCCCGTGACCAGGGCCGCTACCTCGGCGGCCGGCCACCCTACGGATACCGCCTGGTCGACGCCGGCCCGCACCCCAACCGTGCTCTGGCCCGGCGTGGGGTGCGGATTCGCCGGCTGGACATCGACCCGGAGTACGGGCCCATCGTGCGGTGGATCTTCGCCCAGCGCCTCCAGCGGCACAGCGTCGCGCGCATCACCCGCGCCCTGAACGACGCCGGCATCCCCTGCCCGTCAGCCGCCGATCCGGAGCGCAACCCGCACCGGTCGGCGGCGAGGTGGGGGCTGACGGCCGTGCGGGCGATTCTGGCCAACCCCCGGTACACCGGCCGCCAGGTATGGAACCGGCAACGTACCGACCACGAGCTGCTCGACCCGGACAACACCAGCCTCGGGCACCGCGACGTCATGCGCTGGAACACGCCTGAGGACTGGATCATCTCCGCCAAGCCCGCGCATCCCGCGCTGGTCAGCGAGGCCGACTTCGTCACCGTCCAGCACCTCCACGCCGCCCGCGAGAACGCCCCGAAGCGGGTCTACCTCCTGGCTGGGCTGCTGCGCTGCGGGGTCTGCGAGCGGCGGATGGAGTCCTGCTGGATTTGGAACCGGCCCGCCTACCGCTGCCGCCACGGCCACACCAGCACCACCCGGCCCAACCCCGACCGCCCGCCCAACGCCTACGTTCGCGAAGACCACATCCTGCCCCACCTGCCGGCCCTGGTGATCCGACTGTCCGCCGAAGACGGCCACCTGCCGCCGCCCGCGGCGACCGGGACGGTCACGCCGACGGACGCGGTCGCACAGGTGCGGGCCCGGCAGGTGGCACTGACCTTCGATCCGACGGCCCAGACCCTGACCGCCGACACCCCGAGAGAGGAAAGGATCACTATCGGCTGAACGCTTCCCTGCCTACCCGGACACCAGCTCCCGCTCTCTTGTGAGAGGAGGAAGACCAGGTCACAGCCCTGAGACGACGAACACCCGCCTCCGGCCGGGAGCCGGAGGCGGGTGCCGGTTCCGCCTGCCCACGAATCGCGCCCCGTGGGGGAAGAGTGTGTCCGAGGGGGGACTTGAACCCCCACGCCCTTAATCGGGCACTAGCACCTCAAGCTAGCGCGTCTGCCATTCCGCCACCCGGACAGGGAGCGTGCGTGACCGGAGAGCACCGGCCAGCGCAGCGTGGGAAACCTTAGCAAAGTCCTGGCCTTGGGGATCTCCCTTGGGGCGGGGCGGGGGAGGGAGGAGGATGGGGTGGCGAAGGAACGCCGTAAGAGGAGGCAGCGTGAGTCAGACGAGCGCGGGGGCGGAGCGCACCGAGGAGGGCCGGGGCGGGGCGTCGGCCGAGGACGAGGTCGTCGGCATCTGCCGGGATCTGATCCGCATCGACACCAGCAACTACGGCGACGACTCCGGGCCGGGGGAGCGCGCCGCCGCCGAGTACGTCGCGGAGCAGCTCGCCGAGGTCGGCCTCGAGCCGAAGATCTTCGAGTCGCGGCCCGGCCGCGCCTCCACCGTCGTGCGCATCGAGGGGGAGGACACCTCGCGGCCGGCGTTGCTCATCCACGGGCACACCGACGTGGTGCCGGCCAACGCCGACGACTGGACGCACCACCCGTTCTCCGGCGAGATCGCCGACGGGTGCGTCTGGGGCCGGGGAGCGGTGGACATGAAGGACATGGACGCGATGACGCTGGCCGTGGTCCGCGACCGGATGCGCTCCGGGCGGCGGCCGGCGCGCGACGTGGTGCTGGCGTTCCTGGCCGACGAGGAGGCGGGCGGCAGCCACGGCGCCCGCTACCTGGTGGACAACCACCCGGAGCTGTTCGAGGGCGTCACCGAGGCCATCAGCGAGGTCGGCGGCTTCTCCTTCACCGTCAACGAGAACCTGCGGCTGTACCTGGTGGAGACCGCCGAGAAGGGCATGCACTGGATGCGGCTGACCGTGGACGGCACCGCCGGGCACGGGTCGATGACCAATGACGACAACGCCATCACCGAGTTGTGCGAGGCGGTCGCCCGCCTCGGGCGGCACAGGTTCCCGGTGCGGGTGACCAAGACCGTACGGGCCTTCCTCGACGAGCTCTCCGACGCCCTCGGCGTGGAACTCGACCCGGAGGACATGGACGAGACGTTGGCCCGCCTCGGCAGCATCGCCAAGATCATCGGCGCCACGCTGCGGAACACCGCGAACCCCACCCAACTCGGCGCCGGGTACAAGGTGAACGTCATCCCCGGCCAGGCCACCGCCCACGTGGACGGGCGCTTCCTGCCGGGGCACGAGGAGGAGTTCCTCGCCGACCTCGACCGGATCCTGGGGCCGCGCGTGCGCCGGGAGGACGTGCACAGCGACAAGGCGGTGGAGACCACGTTCGACGGGGCGCTGGTCGAGGCGATGCAGTCGTCGCTGCGCGCCGAGGACCCGATCGCGCGCGCCGTGCCGTACATGCTCTCGGGCGGCACGGACGCCAAGTCCTTCGACGACCTGGGCATCCGGTGCTTCGGCTTCGCGCCGCTGAAGCTGCCGCCCGAGCTGGACTTCGCCGGGATGTTCCACGGCGTGGACGAGCGGGTGCCGGTGGACGGACTGACGTTCGGCGTACGGGTGCTGGACCGCCTGCTGGACCAGTGCTGACCCGGCCGCTGATTCGGGCGGGCGTGCGGCGTTCCTCAAAGTGGGTGAATGCCCTCGGCGATTCGTGCCCTTGATCAACGCGCCTCGTTACATGGAGTGCAGTTCCCAGCTGGGACCGCATTGTCACCAAGGAGGAAGCATGATCAAGAAGGTCGTCGCTGCAGCGGCTGCCACCAGCGGTCTGATGCTCGCTGGCGCCGGCGTTGCCGTGGCGGACGCCGGTGCCCACGGGACCGCCGTCGGTTCCCCCGGAGTCCTGTCCGGCAACGTCGTCCAGGTGCCCATCCACATCCCGATCCAGGTCTGTGGCAACACCGTCAACATCGTCGCCCTGCTGAACCCCGCGTTCGGCAACACCTGCGTCAGTAAGTGATACCGCGGCCCACTCCATGAGGGCTTGACGTCGGGCGGCCCCGGGACATGCGTCGTGCACGCGGCCCGGGGCCGCCCGGCTGTACAGGGGTCGCGGGTGCCCTCATCCCCCCACCCCGCGGCCCACGAACGAACAAGGGGAACCAAGCATGCGACAGGTCACGAGGAAGGGCCTGCTCTCCGTAGCCGCCGCGGGCGGCGTGCTCGTCATGTCGGCCGGCGCGGCGGCACACGCCGACTCCGACGCCACGGGCGCCAGCAAGAACTCACCGGGTGTGGGGTCGGGCAACACCGCTCAGGTGCCGGTCTCGGCGCCGGTGAGCCTCTGCGGCAACACCATCAACCTGGTCGGCCTCCTCAACCCCGCCATGGCGAACGTCTGCGTCAGCGACGGCGGGGCCGAGGAGGAGCCGGGCCACGGCGGAGGCGGAGGCGGCAGCGGAGACGGCGGAGGCGGAGGCGGAGGCGGCGGAGGCGGAGGCGGCGCCGGGACCGGGGCCGACGGGGAAGCGGAACGGCGGGAGCCGGGCCGGGACGGCGGCGGAGCGGACGCGGACGGAGTGGCGGCCGGGTCGCCGGGCGTCGCTTCCGGGAACCAGGCCCAGGTCCCGGTCGAGGTCCCGGTCAACGCCTGCGGCAACAGCCTCAACGTCGTGGGCGCCCTCAACCCGGCCATGGGGAACGGATGCGTCGACGCCTCCGGCCCGCAGCGGTCGGCCGGGCCCGAGGAGCCGAAGGAGCCCGGCGAGCCCGAGCCTCCGTCGGAGCCGGCTCCGCAGGAGCCCGATCGGCCGAGTGAGCCGGCCGACGGCCAGGAGGCACCGGACGCGGACGACGCGCCCGAGCCGGAGACGCGGACCGGCGCGCAGAAGCCGGCGGACGACCCCGCACCGCAGGGCGGAGAACTCGCCAACACCGGCGCGGGTCTCGAGCTCATCGCCATGCTTCCGCTGGGCGCGGGCCTGCTTCTCGGGGGCGCGCTCCTCTACCGGCGGCGGGGCGCCCGCCCGGCCCACCGGGGCTGAGCCGCCCGGCACCCTCACCATGACGACGAGTGGGTCCCGCCCGGCGGGACCCACTCGTCACCACGTGGCGCGCATCTGCCGGATGATCCTCCGTCTCAACCGCACCCGGCGGCTTCCGTCGGGGTACAGGCGCAGCCGGGCCAACTCCCAGTGCCCGTACTCGGCATGTTCGGTCAGCAGGCGGGTGGTCGCGGCACGGGAGACCCCCCGCGGCACGTACACATCGCGAAACTCGTATTCCGGCATCGAATCTATTGTGCGGCCAAGGCCAGGATGCCGATACCGTCTGCACCATGTCTGATGCTGTGCAGCCAGGCGCTGCCGAAGTCCGTGCCGCAGCCGACGCCCTCAAGGGAGCGATCGACCGGCACCTCGCAGCCATTGAACGGCGGGCAGCGGCGCCCGCCGCCGACGCCGAGGCGGATGCCGAGGTGTTCGCCGCGTTCAACGAGATGGCCGCCGCGGGCGAGGCGTACGACGAGCTGCTGTACGACGTCTACGACGAGGTGACCCCGTTCGAGGTACCCGAGACCGACGGGGGCGCCGTCTACGCCGGTCCCGATGAGCCCGAGGCGCTGAGCGTCTTCATCCGCCGGGACTACAGCGTGGTCGACCCCCGGCGGCTGCTGGCCCAGGCGCGGCGCGTCGCGGAGCTCGATCCGGAGGCCGCCGTGGCGGACGAGGCCGACGTGCCGGACGCGGCGGGTCGCAGCATGCCGACCGCGCTCGGCGTGCTGTTCGGCGAGTTCGAGGCGGACGAGATCGCCAGCCGCCACAAGGAGTTCGGCCTGGAGGAGGGCGACGCCACGCTGTGGGTCACGGCGGCCGAGGAGCCGGCCGAGCCCGGGGAGTGGCTGGCCGCTCCCTTCGAGGCCGTCGACCCCGAGCGCGTCATCTGCCGCTTCGACATCAGCGAGGCGTTCGACGGCGACGACGTGGAGAGCGCGCCCTAGGGCCCGCCGGCCGGGTCGTGCGGGAGCTGCTCGCGCAGCAGCGCCCGCAGGCGCGTGGTGCGTGCGGGGCTGACGGGGGCGGCGACGGCCCGGGCCAGCGCCGCCCCGGCGCCCTGGACCACCGACAGGTGCCGCTCGCCGCGGCCGAACGCCGTGTACACCCAGGAGCGGTCCAGCGCCGCCGTGGCCTCGCCCGGCAGCACCACCACCGCCGCGGGCCAGCGCCTGCCCGCCGCCTGGTGCGCGGTCAGCGCCCAGCCGTGCCGCACCGTGTCGGCCACGCGCTCCCGGGCGACGCCGAAGCCGCCGCCGTCCTCACCGGTCAGCCGCAGGCCCTCGGCGTCCGCGCCCGACACCGTGGCCGGATGGATCCGGCCCGGCGCGGGGGAGTGGACCACCCGGTCGCCCGGATCGAAGCCGCCGAACCGGCCGGGCCCGGGGTTGAGGCGTTCCTTCAGCGCGGCGTTCAGCACCCGCGTGCCCACGGCGCCGCCGTGCCCGGGGGTGATCACGCAGACCGTGCCGGCCCCCTGCCCGAACGCGCGCGGGATGGAGTCGGTGACGAGCTGGACCGTGCGGTGCACGGCCTCCGCCGCGTCCGCCACGGGCACGATCACCACCTCCCGGCCCGGCGCGTCGACCGGCGGCAGCTCGCCGCCGCGAACGCCGGAGACGAGCCGCCCGAGCGGGCCGGGCTCGGCCGCGCCGGAGGCGACGTGCGGGCAGACCCGCGCGGCCAGCAGGTCGTCCAGCACCTGCCCGGGGCCGGCCGCGCCCAGCAGCACCGGGTCCCCGCTCAGCACGAGCCGGGCCCCGTCGGGCAGCGCCTCGACGAGCGAGGCGGCGGGCTCCGCGCCGAGCTGCGCGGCGTCCGTCACGGCGAGCAGGTCGAGCGGCAGCAGACCGGCCGCGTCCCGGCCCGGACCCTCCCGGCCGGACAGCAGCCCCTCCACGGTGACCGCCGCTTCGCCGGCGCCCTCGGGCAGCGCCGCCGCGAGCCGCCGCCGCCCGTCGGCGGTGTGGGTGGCGGCACACGCGCGCAGGCCCAGCGACCGGGCCGCGGCCACCAGCGCGGCGACCTCGGCGCGCGCCGCCTCACCGCCGGTGTGCGCCACCAGCCCGCCGCCGCCGGCCGCCCGGATCAGCTCCCCGGCCGGGGGCGTCGGCGCCGCGGCGGCCGCCGCCTCCCAGCGGGCCCGGTCGGCGCCCGCCGCGTCGAAGGTCCCCAGCAGCCGGGACAGCCCGTCGGCCAGGCTCTCCTCGGCCATGGCGTACCGGTCCAGGCCGATCAGCGCCTCGCCCAGGTCGGCCTCCGGATCGGCTCCCGGCTCCATCTCCGGCTCCATCTCCAGATCCGCGTCCGGCTCCGCTCCCGGCCCCGGCCGCGGGTCGTGGAACGCGAGCACCGCGCCGGACGCCACCGCCTCGCGCACCGCCGCCTCCGGGTCGGGCACGGCGTGCCGCGCCAGGCGCTGCCCGATGGTGGCGGCCGTCACGGCGGTGTGCCCGGCCAGCGCCGCCCGCTCCAGCACCCACGCCGCGAGCGCGCGCGTGCGGCGGGCGTCCCCCGGCCCGCACTCCGGGCCCAGCAGCGCCCGCGCGAAGTCGTCCGCCTGCGCCGGCGGCACGCCCGCCACCGCCAGCAGCCGCCAGGGGTCGGCCCGCAGCTCGTGCGCGGCGCCCTCGCCCAGCGCGGCCGCGGCCGGGGCGGCCAGCGCCTCCGGCAGGCCGCCCTCGCCCAGCAGCTTGGCGACGGCCTCCGTCGTCTCCGCGGTCGCCGGCCCCGGCCGGCCCGGTGGGGGAGGGGGCTGGCCGACGGGCTCGGGGAAGAAGGACGCGGCCGGGCGCTCGCCGCTCTGCACGGCCAGCACCGCGGCCCGCAGCTCCTCGGCCTTGCGCCGCCGCGCCTCGGCCGCCGCGTCGTTCTCGTGCTTGTCGTTCTCGTGCTCGGGAATCGAAGGGTCCGGGGAGTCCGGAGAGGTGGTCACAGCGCGCTCCAGTCGTGGTCGGGATAGCGGTGCACCGGGGCCGAGACGTCGTCCAGCGCCCGGCGGATCTCATCCGGAAGGCTAAGCTCCGCCACTGACAACGCCTCACCCAACTGCCGTCCGGTGCGCGCCCCCACGATCGGCGCCACGACCCCCGGCCGGTCCCGCACCCACGCCAGCGCCACCTGCAGCGGCGTGACCGCCAGCCCGTCCGCCGCTATCGCCACCGCCTCCACGATCCGCCCCGCCGCCTCGTCCAGGTACGGCGCAACGAACGCCGACAGCTGTTCAGAGGCCGCCCGCGAGCCCGCCGGGGCCCGCCCGTCGCGGTACTTGCCGGTGAGCACCCCGCGCCCCAGCGGCGAGGACGGCATCACCCCGATCCCCAGGTCCATCGCGGCCGGCAGCACCTCCCGCTCGATGCCGCGCTGCAGCAGCGAGTACTCCATCTGCGTGCTGGCCAGCCGGGTGCGCATCCCCGGAGCGGCCAGCTGCCAGGTCGCGGCCTTCGCCAGCTGCCAGCCGCAGAAGTTCGACACCCCGGCGTAGCGCGCCCGCCCGCTGGCGACCGCTATGTCCAGCGCCTGCAGCGTCTCCTCCAGCGGCGTCTCCTCGTCGAACGCGTGCACCTGCCACAGGTCCACATGGCTCGTGCCGAGGCGTTCCAGCGAGGCGTCCAGCGCGGACAGCAGATGCCCGCGCGAGGCGTCGAAGCGGCGGTCGGGGTCGGGCACGCTGCCCGCCTTGGTCGCGATCACCAGGTCGTCGCGCGGCACCAGCCCGTCCAGCAGCCGCCCCAGCAGGTACTCCGCGCCCCCGTCGGCGTACACGTCGGCCGTGTCCACCAGGGTGCCGCCCGCCTCCCAGAACGCCTTCAGCAGCTCGGTGGCCTCCTGCTCCCCGACCTCCCGCGCCCAGGTGAGGGTGCCGAGTCCGAGGCGGGAGACGCGCAGGCCGGTGTGGCCCAGAGCCTTGTGATCCATGGGCGTTGAGCGTACGCGCGACCGGACTCCGGCGTCCTGCGGGCCCGCCGGGTTACCGCCGGGTAAGCTTGGCTGTCCGCAAGGGTGGACGGCCGCTCGCGAGGAGCGTGCCGCGAGGCGTAAGGGAGCGTCGGGTGCGACTCGGAATCAACCTCGGCTACTGGGGTGCGGGGATGGACGCGGACAATCTCGCGGTCGCGCGCGAAGCCGAACGCCTGGGATACGCCGTGTGCTGGGCCGCCGAGGCGTACGGCTCGGACGCCGCGACCGTGCTGGCCTGGGTCGCCGCCCGGACCGAGCGTATCGACGTCGGCTCGGCCATCTTCCAGATCCCGGCCCGCGCCCCGGCCATGACGGCGATGACCGCCGCCACCCTCGACACCCTCTCCGGCGGCCGCTTCCGGCTCGGGCTCGGCGTCTCCGGGCCGCAGATCTCCGAGGGCTGGTACGGCGTCAGGTTCGACCGGCCCCTCGCCCGCACCCGCGAGTACGTGGAGATCGTCCGCAAGGTCATGTCCCGCGAACGCCTCACCCACGCCGGGGAGCACTGGACGCTGCCGCTGCCGGGCGGCCCCGGCAAGCCGGTCAAGCTGACGGTGCACCCGGTCCGCGAGCGCGTGCCGCTGTACATCGCCGCCATCGGCCCGAAGAACCTCGCCCAGACAGGGGAGATCGCCGACGGCGCGCTGCTGGTCTTCTTCGCGCCCGAGCACGCCGAGGAGACGACGCTCGGCCCGCTGCGCGCCGGACGGGCCAGGATCGGCAAGGACCTGGACGGCTTCGACATCGTGCCCACCGTGCCGCTGGCCGTCGGCGACGACCTCGACGCGCTGGCCGATCACTTCCGGCCGTACACCGCGCTGTACGTCGGCGGCATGGGCAGCCGCGAGCAGAACTTCTACAACCGGCTCGCGCGGCGGATGGGCTACGAGAAGGAGGCCGCCGAGATCCAGGAGCGCTACCTGGCGCGGGACCGGGACGGCGCCGCCGCCGCGGTGCCGCGGCGGCTGATCGACGCCACCACGCTCATCGGCCCGCCCGACCGCATCGCCGACCGCATGCGCGCCTACGCCGAGGCCGGGGTGACGACGCTGTCGCTGGCCCCTGCCGGCTTCGACCTCGAGCAGCGGCTCGCGGGCCTGCGGGCGGGCGCGGAGGCGCTGGAGCGCGCGGGCCTGGGCTGAGCAGCGGCCGGAGTCCCCCGGCAATCCCCCCGCCGGGAATCCCCCCGCCGGGCGGCCCGGCCGGGCCGCCCGGCGTCTCGCGCGGAGGTGGTGGGGGCTCGGGGCCATCCCCGCCACGGCCGTCACCCGGCTAACGCCCGCGCCCGCCGCCGGGTTACTCACCGCCGGGCGGCGCACCGGGCGCGCGGGCCCAGCGCATAGGCTGTCCGGCATGGCCACCCTGCTGCTCCTCCGCCACGGGCGCACCACCGCCAACTCCGCCGGCGTGCTCGCCGGCCGCACCCCGGGCATCGGTCTGGACGAGTACGGGGCGGCGCAGGCCGCCGCGCTCCCGGCCCGGCTGGACGGCATCCCGCTCGCCCTGGCCGTGCACAGCCCGCTGCCGCGCTGCGCGGAGACCCTGGAGCCGCTGCGCGTCGCACGCCCCGGGCTCCCGGTCCACGCCGACGAGCGGATCATCGAATGCGACTACGGACAGTGGACCAACCGCACGTTGAAGGAGCTCGCCGAGGAGCCGCTGATGGCCACGGTCCGGCACCAGCCGGCCGCCGTCGTCTTCCCCGGCGGCGAGTCGCTGCGCGCGATGCAGGCCCGCGTGGTGGACGCGGCCCGTGACTGGGACGCCCGCGTCCAGCGGGAGCACGGCGAGAACGCCATCTGGCTGATGTGCACGCACGGTGACAACATCAAGGCGATCGTGGCCGACGTCCTCGGCCTCCACCTCGACCTCTTCCAGCGCCTCGTGCCGCACCCGGCGTCGGTGACCGCCCTGCGCTACGGAGCGGCGCCGCAGCTGCTGCGTTTCGGCGACACGGGAGACCTCGGCGAGTTCGTGCCCCGGACCGAGGCCGCCGCGCGGGCCGCCGCCCGGGACGCCGAGGCGCCGGTGGGCGGCGGCGCGTGAGCGGCGCCCGACCGCGCCCCCGGCACGTCAATCGCCGGGCGCAGTAGGGTGCCAGTGTCCCGGCAGGGCGTCCGGCAGGGCGTCGCGCCAGGACGTTCCGGCAAGACGTTCGAGACGACCCCCACAAGACCCCAACGAGTCCCACGGAGCAGTGCGTGTCCCGTCAGGTGTTCCTCTACGACCCTCCCGAACGCTTCGTCGCGGGGACCGTCGGACTGCCTGGCCGCCGTGCGTTCTTTCTGCAGGCGTCGGCGGCGGGCCGGACCACCAGCGTCGCGCTGGAGAAGGCACAGGTGGAGGCGCTCGCCGAGCGCATCGACGAGTTGCTGGACGAGGTGGTGCGGCGTTCCGGGGGCAACACCTCCGTCCCGGCGGTCGCGCCCGCCGAGGTGACCGACGCCGAGCCCCTGCAGACCCCCGTCGAGGAGGAGTTCCGCGTCGGCACCATGGCCCTGGCCTGGGACAGCGACAACGAGCGCATGATCGTCGAGGCCCAGGCCCTGGTGGAGCTCGACGCGGACTCCGAGGAGGAGTTCGCCGAGGCCGAGGAGCGGCTGCTGCGGGACGACGAGAACGGGCCGCCCATGCTCCGCGTGCGGATCTCCGGCACCGTGGCCCGCGCCTTCGCCAAGCGCGCGATGGAGGTCGTCAAGGCGGGACGCCCGCCCTGCCCGCTGTGCAGCCTGCCGCTCGACCCGGAGGGACACGTATGTCCGCGCCAGAACGGATACCGCCGCAGCAGGGCGGCGTGACGGACGCGGCCACGGCGACCGAGGTCCTGACCAGCGGCGAGCTGACCGTCCACGCCCGCGTCGCGGACGCCTCCAACGCCGTGCTCTACGCCACCGCCGAGCTGGCGGGCGAGCGCCTGCCGTGCGTGTACAAGCCCGTCGCCGGCGAGCGCCCGCTGTGGGACTTCCCCGACGGCACCCTCGCCCAGCGCGAGGTGGCGGCGTACGAGGTGTGCCGGGCGCTCGGCTGGGACCTGGTGCCGCCCACGGTGCTGCGCGACGGGCCCTACGGCGAGGGCATGTGCCAGCTGTGGGTCGGCCCCGCCCCCGACGCCGAGGACTTCGGCCAGGGCCCCGAGGGTCTGCTGGCCCTCGTGGACGGCGACGCGCCCGGCCCCGGCTGGCGGCCGGTGGTCCGCGCCAGCGTCGGCGACGGCCGCACGGCGCTGCTGGTCCACGCCGACGACGAGCGGCTGCGGCGGCTCGCCGCGCTGGACGCCGTCATCAACAACGGCGACCGCAAGGGCGGCCACCTGCTGCCGCTCCCCGACGGCAGGCTGTACGGGATCGACCACGGCGTGACCTTCCACACCGAGGACAAGCTGCGCACCCTGCTGTGGGGATGGGCGGGCGAGCCGCTGCCGGAGGGCGTGGTGGGGGCGCTGCGCGGACTCGCTGCCGAACTGGCGGCCGGACGCCCGCTGCTGGCGCGGCTGCGCGAACTGATCAGCGAGGCGGAGTGCCGGGCGCTGCGCGAGCGGACGGCGGCGCTGCTGCGCACCCGGCGTTATCCGAGGCCGGGCGGCGAGTGGCCGGCGATTCCCTGGCCCATTCTCTGACGGTCCGTCGGTCTTGTCCCCGACTGTTCATCCCCGCCCGTTCGATCCGCCGAGGAGCTCCGGCTAGGCTCATGGACATGCATGCCTGGCCCGCCTCCACGGTTCCCGTACTGCCCGGTCAGGGACGTGACCTCTCGGTTCACGACACCGCGACAGGCGGGCGGGTGACGCTCACCCCGGGCCCGGTGGCCCGCCTCTACGTCTGCGGCATCACGCCCTACGACGCCACCCACATCGGGCACGCCGCCACCTACACCGCATTCGACCTGGTCCAGCGCGTGTGGCTCGACGCCGGCCATGAGGTGCACTACGTCCAGAACGTCACGGACGTGGACGACCCGCTGCTGGAGCGGGCCGCCGCGACCGGCGAGGACTGGCGGGCGCTGGCGGAGCGCGAGACCACCGGCTTCCGCGAGGACATGACGGCGCTGCGGGTCCTCCCTCCCCGCCACTACCTCGGGGCGGTGGAGTCGATACCGCTGATCATCCCGCTGATCGAGCGGCTGCGGTCCCTGGGCGCGGCGTACGACCTGGAGGGCGACGTCTACTTCTCGGTCGAGTCCGACCGGCACTTCGGCGCGGTCTCGCGGCTGGACGCCGCCACGATGCGGGCGCTGTCGGCGGAGCGCGGCGGCGACCCGGACCGCCCGGGCAAGAAGCACCCCGTCGACCCGCTGCTGTGGCGGGCCGAGCGGCCGGGCGAGCCCGCCTGGGACGGCGGCTCCCTCGGCCCGGGCCGCCCCGGCTGGCACATCGAGTGCGTGGCGATCGCGCTCGAACACCTCGGCATGGGCTTCGACATGCAGGGCGGCGGCACCGATCTCGTCTTCCCGCACCACGAGATGGGCGCCTCGCACGCCCAGGTCCTCACCGGCGAGTACCCCTACGCCTCCGCCTACGTCCACGCCGGGCTCGTGGCGTACGAGGGCGAGAAGATGTCGAAGTCCAAGGGCAACCTGGTCTTCGTCTCGCGGCTGCGGCGCGAGGGAGTGGACCCGGCCGCGATCCGGCTGGCGCTGCTGGCCCACCACTACCGCGCCGAATGGGAGTGGACCGACGCCGTGCTGGCCGGGGCCGCCGGCCGCCTGGAGCGGTGGCGGGCGGCCGTCTCGCGCCCGGACGGTCCGGCGGCCGACGGGCTGGTGGCCGGGGTCCGCGCGGCCCTGGCCGACGACCTCGACGCCCCCGCGGCGCTCGCCGCCGTCGACCGGTGGGCGGCGGCCCAGCTCGCCGACGGCGGCGCAGATCCCGGCGCGCCCGGCGTCGTCAGCCGCGCCGTGGACGCGCTGCTGGGGGTGGCGCTGTGAAACGCCGGGGAGCCCAGGGAGCCTGGGGAGCCGCGCACGGGAGCGGCGCGGCGTAGCGGCGGCTACTCGTCGCCGTCGCCCGCGCCCTCGCCAGGACCGCTCGCGGGGCCGGGGCCGGGGCCCTCGCCCTCCGGCCGCCGGCGCGGCCGGGTGCGCCCGCTGCCCGGGTCGCGCAGGTACGAGCCGGAGTCGCCGGGCCCGGGCGGCGCGGGCGGCGAGCCGTCGCGCCGCCTCAGGTAGCGCTCGAACTCCTTGGCGATCGCCTCGCCGGACGCCTCCGGCAGCTCCGTGGTGTCCCTGACCTGCTCAAGGGACTGCACGTACTCGGCGACCTCGCTGTCCTCGGCGGCGAGCTGGTCGACGCCGATCTGCCAGGCCCGGGAGTCCTCCGGCAGGTCGCCCAGCGGGATGCCCACGCCCAGCAGGTCCTCCAGGGAGTTCAGCAGCGCGAGCGACGCCTTCGGGTTGGGCGGCTGCGACACGTAGTGCGGCACCGCCGCCCACAGGCTCACCGCCGGCACCCCGGCGTGCGCGCATGCCTCCTGCAGGATGCCGACGATGCCGGTCGGCCCCTCGTACCGCGACTCCTCCAGGTCCAGCGTGCGCGCCAGCTCCTCGTCCGAGGTGACGCTCGTGACGGGCACCGGCCGGGTGTGCGGAGTGTCGCCCAGCAGCGCCCCGAGCACCACCACCATCTCCACGCCCAGCTCGTGGGCGAAGCCGAGGATCTCGTTGCAGAACGAGCGCCAGCGCATGCTCGGCTCGATGCCGCGCACGAGCACCAGGTCGCGGCGCCTGCCCGGGCCGCCGTCGGAGCCGGCGCGGGCGACGGACAGCCGGGTGGTCGGCCAGGTGACGCGGCGCACACCGCCGTCCAGCCACATGTGCGGCCGGTTGACCTGGAAGTCGTAGTAGTCCTCGGCGTCCAGCGCCGCGAACACCTCGCCCTTCCACTCCCGCTCAAGATGGGCGACCGCGGCGGAGGCGGCGTCACCGGCATCGTTCCAGCCTTCGAACGCGGCCACCATGACCGGGTCGACCAGCTCGGGAATCCCTTCGAGCTCGATCACCCAGGCCTCCTTCCGGGCGGGGCGGGACGAGGCCCGGCCCCGGCTGCCGATGTGTTCCGTGCGGCCCCAGCCTACGGCGTCACCGTGCCCAGCCCGCAGCCCGCGTACGCATGGAAACGCCCGGCTCACCGGCCGGGAGCCGGACGCCGCCGGGCGCCGCGCCGCCGGGTGACGGCGCGGGGCCCGGCGGCGTCCCGGGTCCCCTCGTGTCCCGGCCCCCCGTCCTCGGTCCTCCGTCCTCGGTTCTCGGTCCTCAGTCCTCCTCGAGCCAGCCCATGCTGCTCTGCACCGCCTTGAGCCACTGCTTGTACTCCCGCTCCCGCTCGCCGGCGTCCATCTGCGGGTTCCACTCGGCGGCGCGGCGCCAGTTCGCGCGCAGGTCCTCGATGCTGGTCCAGAAGCCCGTGGCGAGCCCGGCGGCGTAGGCGGCGCCGAGGCAGGTCGTCTCGGAGACCATCGGGCGCACCACGGGCGCGTCGAGAAAGTCCGAGATGCTCTGCATCAGCAGGTTGTTGGAGGTCATGCCGCCGTCGACCTTGAGGGCGGTGAGCTCGACGCCGGAGTCCTTCTTCATCGCGTCGACGATCTCGCGGGTCTGCCAGGCGGTGGCCTCCAGCACGGCCCGCGCGATGTGGGCCTTGGTGACGTACCGGGTCAGGCCGGCGATGACGCCGCGCGCGTCGGAGCGCCAGTAGGGGGCGAAGAGGCCGGAGAAGGCGGGGACGAAGTAGCAGCCGCCGTTGTCCTCCACCGACAGGGCCAGGGTCTCGATCTCGGGCGCGGTGCTGATCAGGCCGAGCTGGTCGCGCATCCACTGCACCAGGGCGCCGGTGATGGCGATGGAGCCCTCGAGGGAGTAGACGGGCGCCTGGTCGCCGATGCGGTAGCCGACGGTGGTGATCAGTCCGGCGTAGGAGTTGATGACCTCGCTGCCGGTGTTCATCAGCAGGAAGGTGCCGGTGCCGTAGGTGGACTTGGCCTCGCCGACGGCGAAGCAGGTCTGGCCGAAGAGCGCGGCCTGCTGGTCGCCGAGGGCGGAGGCGACGGGAACGCCGTCGAGGGCGCCGCCCTTGGCGTAGCCGTAGACCTCGGCGGAGGAGCGGATCTCGGGGAGCACGGCGGCCGGGACGCCGATGGAGTCGAGGATGCGCTCCTCCCAGGCGAGGGTGCGCAGGTTCATCAGCAGGGTGCGGGAGGCGTTGGTGACGTCGGTGACGTGGACGCCGCCGTCGACGCCGCCGGTGAGGTTCCAGATGACCCAGGAGTCCATGGTGCCGAAGAGGATCTCGCCGCGCTCGGCGCGGTCGCGCAGGCCCTCGACGTTGTCCAGCAGCCAGCGGATCTTGGGGCCGGCGAAGTAGGAGGCCAGCGGCAGGCCGGTCTCGCGGCGGAACCGGTCCTGGCCGACGTTGCGGCCCAGCTCGCGGCAGAGGGCGTCGGTGCGGGTGTCCTGCCAGACGATGGCGTTGTGCACCGGCTCGCCGGTGGCCTTGTCCCACAGCAGCGTGGTCTCGCGCTGGTTGGTGATGCCGATCGCCTTCACCTGGTCCTTGGCGATGCCGCCCTTGCGCAGGGCTCCGGCCACGACCTCCTGGACGTTGGTCCAGATCTCGGTGGCGTCGTGCTCCACCCAGCCGGGGCGGGGGAAGATCTGCTCGTGCTCCTTCTGGTCGACGGCGACGATGCGGCCGTCGTGGTCGAAGACGATGCAGCGGCTGGACGTCGTGCCCTGGTCGATGGCCGCGATGTACTCGCGGGGGGCGGTGGGTGTGTCGCTCATGCGGCGGCTCCTGGTCGGTGGTGGGCTGCGGGCGGAGTGGTCGGGTGGTCAGGGGCTCAGTTGATGAGGTTGTGGATGCCGGCCGCCAGGGCGCCGCCGATCAGGGGTCCGGCCACCGGGATCCAGGCGTAGCTCCAGTCCGAGCCGCCCTTGTTCGGCCCGAGCGGGAGCAGGGCGTGGACGATGCGGGGTCCCAGATCGCGGGCCGGGTTGATGGCGTATCCGGTCGGCCCGCCGAGGGAGAGGCCGATGCCGACGACGACCAGGGCCACCATGAAGCCGCCGGTGCCGGAGACGGCCAGGCCCTCGTTGAGGCCGATGGCCAGGACCAGCAGCACCAGCACCGTGGTGCCGATGATCTCGGTGGCGAGGTTCTGCACGGTGTTGCGGATCTCGGGGGCGGTGGAGAAGACGCCGAGGACCGGGCCGGGCTCGTCGGAACGGGCGGCGGGCCGCTCCTCGCGCACGGCGGGCTCCTCCTCGACCGCCTCCGGCCCGGGGATGCCGGACCCGCCGACGAGCTCGCGGTCCCGCAGATGGGCCTCGAAGTGTCCGTAGTAGGCGAGCCACACGAGGGTCGCGCCGAGCATGGCGCCGATCATCTGGCCGGCGAAGTAGGTGGGGACGTCGTTCCACTCGCCGCTGTCCAGGGCGATGCCGAGGGTGACGGCCGGGTTGAGGTGGGCGCCGGAGAGCTGGGTAGAGACATAGACGCCGGCGAGCACCGCGAAGCCCCACCCGAAGGTGATGGCGACCCAGCCGGCGCCGAACGCCTTGGACTTCTTGAGCACGACGCCGGCGACGACGCCGCCACCGAGCAGGATCAGTGTGGCGGTGCCGAGGATCTCGCCAAAAAAGATGTCGGAGCTGGACATCCGTGACTCCTTTGTCCTTCGTCCAGGGATCTGGTCGACTTTCGTCCGATGTTCGACAATGTCGACCAACGACCGGCAGTTTTTCTCTGGGAGAGTCCGGCGTCAAGGGGGTGCGCTGTAGATAACTCTCCGCGAATCAGTTGTTACTGGATTGTTCTAGAAGCGCCCGGCGCCGAGGTCGCGCGACACGGACCGGGCGCAGTCCCGTACCGCCGCGATCAGCTGCGGCCGGAGCTCGTGGCCCGACTGCATCCGCTCCACCGCGCCGGCGATGCCCACCGCCCCCACCGGCATCTTCCGGCGGTCGAGGATCGGCGCGGCGATGGAGGCCACGCCGTCCCAGGTCTCGCCCACGTCGCTGGCCCAGCCGCGCACCCGCACCAGCTCGAGACCCTTGTCGAACTCCACCGGGTCGGTCACGGTCAGCTCGGTGATCGCCTCGAAGCGGCCGTCCATCACCTCGTTGTACGCCACCGGGTCGAAGGCGGCCAGCACCTTCCCCAGGGCGGTGCTGTGCAGCGGCCGCATGGCGCCGACCTCCAGCACCTGCCGGCTGTCGTCCGGCCGGAAGACGTGGTGCACGATGAGCACGCCCTGCTGGTGCAGCACGCCGAGGTACGCGCTCTCGCCGCTGGCCCGCGCCAGGTCGTCGGTCCACACCAGGGCGCGGGCCCGCAGCTCGTGCACGTCCAGGTAGCTGTTGCCCAGGCGAAGCAGCTCGGCGCCGAGCTGGTACTTGCCGGATTCCTCGTCCTGCTCGACGAAGCCCTCCTGCTGCAGCGTGCGCAGCAGGCCGTGGGCGGTGGCCTTGGCGAGCCCTATGGAGGAGGCGATGTCGGACAGGCCCAGGCGCCGCTCGCCACCGGCTAGCAGCCGCAGCACCGCCGCCGCCCGCTCCAGTGACTGGATGGTGCGAGCCATCGGAATGCCTCCCTGCTCTCGCGCCGCCAGGCGTCGTCGGACCCGGGTCCCGTCCGGATCCACTCACGTTCGGCATTGTCGAACGAGATCAGGTGATCTCGATACCCCCGGAAGCCGGAAAAGAGTCTACGGGCCGGAACCGGCCGGATATCGGGGAGCCGGAAGCCGCGCTGCGGATAGGCTGGCCGCGTGCGCCCGCCCGCGACCTGCCGGCGGCCGCATAGCCGACAGCCGTCGCACCCAGGGAGCACCCCATGACCTCGCCCACCCCCAGCCTGGCAACGCCCGCGTCACCCGGCCCGCGGCCCCCCGCCCAGGAACGCCGCGCCGACGCCCTGCGCGAGGCGTTCGCCTCCCGCGTCGTGGTCGCGGACGGCGGGATGGGCACCATGCTCCAGGCGCAGGACCCCACCCTGGAGGACTTCCAGCAGCTCGAAGGCTGCAACGAGGTCCTCAACGTCACCCGCCCCGACATCGTCCGCTCCGTCCACCGCGCCTACTTCGAGGCCGGAGTCGACTGCGTGGAGACCAACACCTTCGGCGCCAACCTCTCCGCCCTCGGCGAGTACGGCATCGCCGACCGCGTCGGCGAGCTCTCCCGCGCCGGCGGCCGCGTCGCCCGCGAGGTCGCCGACGAGCTCACCGCCGCCGACGGCCGCCAGCGCTGGGTGCTGGGCTCCATGGGCCCCGGCACCAAGCTGCCGACCCTCGGGCACGTCCGCTACGCCGACCTGCGGGACGCCTACCAGCGCAACGCCGAGGGCCTGATCGAGGGCGGCGCCGACGCCCTCCTGATCGAGACCAGCCAGGACCTCCTCCAGACCAAGGCCGCCGTGCTCGGCGCCAAGCGCGCCGTGACCGCCACGGGCGTGGCCGTGCCCGTCCTCGTCCAGGTCACCGTCGAGACCACCGGCACCATGCTCCTCGGCTCCGAGATCGGCGCCGCCCTGACCGCGCTGGAGCCGCTGGGCATCGACATGATCGGCCTGAACTGCGCCACCGGCCCCGCCGAGATGAGCGAGCACCTGCGCCACCTCTCCCGCCACGCACGCGTGCCCCTGTCCTGCATGCCGAACGCCGGGCTGCCGGTCCTGGGCCGCGACGGCGCCCACTACCCGCTCACCCCCGGCGAGCTCGCCGACGCCCACGAGACCTTCATCGGCGAGTTCGGCGTCAGCCTCGTCGGCGGCTGCTGCGGCACCACCCCCGAGCACCTGCGGCAGGTCGTCGAGCGCGTCCGCGCCCTCGCGCCCGCGCCGCGCGAGGCACGCCCCGAGCCCGGCGCGTCCTCCCTCTACCAGGCCGTTCCCTTCCGGCAGGACACCTCCTACCTGGCGATCGGCGAGCGGACCAACGCCAACGGCTCGAAGAAGTTCCGCACCGCCATGCTGGAGGGCCGCTGGGAGGACTGCGTCGAGATGGCGCGGGAACAGACCCGCGAGGGCGCCCACCTGCTGGACCTGTGCGTGGACTACGTCGGGCGCGACGGCGTGGCCGACATGCGGGAGCTCGCCGGCCGCTTCGCCACCGCCTCCACGCTGCCGATCGTGCTCGACTCCACCGAGCCGGCCGTCCTCCAGGCCGGCCTGGAGGCGCTCGGCGGCCGGGCCGTCATCAACTCCGTCAACTACGAGGACGGCGACGGCCCCGACTCCCGCTTCGCCCGCGTCGCCCGCCTCGCCGTGGAGCACGGCGCCGCGCTCATGGCGCTGACCATCGACGAGAACGGCCAGGCCCGCACCGTCGAGGACAAGGTCGCCATCGCCGAGCGGCTCATCGCCGACCTCACCGGCACCTGGGGCGTGGCCGAGTCCGACATCATCATCGACTGCCTGACCTTCACCATCTGCACCGGCCAGGAGGAGTCCCGCCGCGACGGCGTCAACACCATCGAGGCCATCCGCGAGCTGAAGCGCCGCCACCCGGCCGTCCAGACCACCCTCGGCCTGTCCAACATCTCCTTCGGGCTCAACCCCGCCGCGCGCCTGGTGCTCAACTCCGTCTTCCTCCACGAGTGCGTCCAGGCGGGCCTGGACTCCGCCATCGTCCACGCCGCGAAGATCCTGCCGATCAACCGCATCGACGCCGAGCAGGTCGAGGTCGCCCTGGACCTGATCCACGACCGGCGCCGCCCGGACTACGACCCGCTGCAGCGCTTCCTGACGCTCTTCGAGGGCGTCGACGCCAAGTCGATGAAGGCGGGCAAGACCGAGGAGCTGCTGGCGCTGCCCCTGGAGGAACGCCTCAAGCGGCGCATCATCGACGGCGAGCGCAAGGGCCTCACCGAGGACCTCGACGAGGCCCTGACCACCCGGTCGGCCCTCGTCATCGTCAACGAGATCCTGCTGGAGGGCATGAAGGTCGTCGGCGAGCTCTTCGGCTCCGGCCAGATGCAGCTGCCGTTCGTGCTCCAGTCCGCCGAGGTGATGAAGGCGGCGGTGGCGTACCTCGAGCCCCACATGGAGAAGACCGACGACCAGGGCAAGGGCACCATCGTGCTGGCCACCGTCCGGGGCGACGTCCACGACATCGGCAAGAACCTCGTCGACATCATCCTCACCAACAACGGCTACAGCGTCGTCAACCTCGGCATCAAGCAGCCCGTCTCGGCCATCCTCGACGCCGCCGAGGAGCATCGCGCCGACGTGATCGGCATGTCCGGGCTGCTGGTGAAGTCCACGGTGGTGATGAAGGAGAACCTGGAGGAGCTCAACCGGCGCGGCATGGCCGCCGACTACCCCGTCATCCTCGGCGGCGCCGCCCTCACCCGCGCCTACGTCGAGCAGGACCTGCACGAGGTCTACCAGGGCGAGGTCCGCTACGCCCGCGACGCCTTCGAGGGCCTGAAGCTGATGGACGCCCTCGTCGCCGTCAAGCGCGGCGTCCCCGGCGCCACCCTGCCCGAGCTGCGGCGCCGCCGCGTCCCGAGCCGCAACGCCGCCGCCGCGCCGCCCGAGGCCGCTGCCGACTCCGGCGGCCCGGTCCGCTCGGACACCGCCACCGACGTGCCCGTCCCGCGGGTGCCCTTCACCGGGACCCGCGTGGTCAAGGGCATCCCGCTCAAGGAGTACGCCGAGTGGCTGGACGAGGACGCGCTGTTCAAGGGCCAGTGGGGCCTGAAGACGGCCCGCGGCCCGGAGGGCCCGTCCTACGAGGAGCTCGTCGAGACCGAGGGCAGGCCCCGGCTCCGCGGCTGGCTCGACCGGCTGCACACCGACGGCCTGCTGGAGGCGGCCGTCGTCTACGGCTACTTCCCGTGCCACGCCGACGGCGACGACCTCGTCATCCTCGGCGAGGACGGCGCCGAGCGCACCCGCTTCACCTTCCCGCGGCAGCGTCGCGGCCGCCGCCTGTGCCTGGCCGACTTCTTCCGCCCGGCCGCGAGCGGCGAGACCGATGTCGTCGCCCTCCAGACCGTCACCGTGGGCGCCCGCGTCAGCGAGGCCACCGCCGAGCTCTTCGCCTCCGACGCCTACCGCGACTACCTGGAGCTGCACGGCCTGTCCGTGCAGCTCGCCGAGGCCCTGGCCGAGTACTGGCACGCCCGCGTCCGCAACGAGCTGGGCATCGCCGGGGCGGACCCGGACGAGCTGTCCGGCATGTTCCGCACCGAGTACCAGGGCTGCCGCTACTCGCTGGGCTACCCCGCCTGCCCCGAGCTGGCCGACCGCGCCAAGATCGCCGAGCTGCTGGAGCCGGAGCGCATCGGCGTGACCCTGTCCGAGGAGTTCCAGCTCCACCCCGAGCAGTCCACCGACGCGATCGTCCTTCACCACCCGGAAGCCAACTATTTCAACGCCCGCTGACCGCCGTGCCCCGCGCGCCGGGCGGCCGTTCACGTGAGGGCGTAAACTGGTCGATCCGGTACAGGCCGGCCGCCTCCTCCCCGCCGGGAAGGGTGTGGCCGGCCTTCTGGCCCCTTATGGAGGTGTGCGCGGATGACGCATTCCCTGCCCGCCATCGACACCCGCATCGCGCCGGGCACCGAGCCGCAGGCCGTCCTGCTGGACATGGACGGCACCCTGGTCGACACCGAGGGCTTCTGGTGGGACGCCGAGGTCGAGGTCTTCCGCCGCCTGGGCCACCGGCTGCGCGAGGAGCACCGGCAGGTGGTGGTCGGCGGGCCCATGACCCGCAGCGCTGGCTACCTCATCGAGGAGACGGGCGCCGACATCGCGCTCGACACGCTGAAGGACCTGCTCAACGCCGCGTTCCTGCGCCGGGTCGACGGCGGCGTGCCGCTCATGCCCGGCGCGCGGCGGCTGCTGACCGAACTCACCGCCCACCGGGTGCCCGCCGCGCTGGTCTCCGCCTCGCACCGCACCGTGATCGACCGGATGCTGGCCTCGCTGGGACCGGAGAACTTCGCCGTCACCATCGCGGGCGACGAGCTGGAGCGCACCAAGCCGCACCCCGACCCCTACCTCACCGCCGCGGCCCGGCTCGGCGCCGACCCGCACCGCTGCGTCGCCGTGGAGGACACCGCCACCGGCGTGGCCTCGGCCGAGGCGGCCGGCTGCCGGGTGGTGGCGGTGCCCTCGGTCGCCCCGATCCCGCCGGCCGCCGGCCGGCTGGTGGTGGGCTCGCTGACCGAGGTGGACCTGGCGTTCCTGCGCACCCTGGCGGCCACCCCGGTGGCGTCCGCGGCGGCGTCTCCGGCGGCCCGGGCGGCGCGCCCCGCCCCTCCGGGCCCCGCGGCCGCCCCCGCGCCTGCGGCCGTCCAGGCGACGGCACCCGCCCCCACCAGCGGCGGAGCGTGAGGATTCTCACGACGTCTGTGCGGCGCCCCGCCTCCAACGCGCCTCGACCGCCCGGTTAGGGTCATCGAGGCCGCAAGGAGCGCAAAGGATCGCAAAGGAACACGCACGTGAGAAAACGCGTCCAGTGGGTGTCGCTTCCGCTCGTCGCGGGGGTGGCCGCCGCACTGCTCACGGGATGCGGATGGGCCGGCGACGACGGTGCCGGCCAGGGCGAGCCGGTCGTCATGGGGATGACGGACGACGTGCTCGCCGTCGACCCGGCCTCGGGCTACGACCCCGGCTCGTGGCTGGTCTTCAACAACGTCTTCCAGTCCCTGCTCAGCTTCCCGCCCGGCGGCAGCGAGCCGCAGCCGGAGGCGGCCGAGAAGTGCGGCTTCACCGACCGCGTCAGCCAGCGCTTCACCTGCACCCTGCGCGACGACCTGACCTTCAGCAACGGCAACGAGCTCACCTCCAGGGACGTGAAGTTCTCCTTCGAGCGCACCCTGCGCATCGACGACCCCGACGGGCCGGCGGTCATGCTCTCCACCATCGACCACATCGAGACGCCCGACGACCGGACCGTCACCTTCCACCTCAGCCAGCCCGACGCCACCTTCCCTCAGAAGATCGCCTCCGGCGCCGGATCCATCGTCGACCACCGCGCGTACCCGCCGAACGCGCTGCGCACCGACGGCCGGGCCGTCGGCTCCGGCGTCTACACCCTGGAGAGCTACGGCCGCGACGAGGCCGTCTTCGCCGTCAACCCCGGCTACACCGGCCCGGCCGAGGTGAAGAACTCCGGGATGACGATGCGGTTCCTCCACGGCGACCAGCGGGCCCTGAAGGAGGCCGTGACCTCCGGCGACGTCGATGTCGCCTACCGGGGTCTGACCGCCCCCGCCATCGCCGAGCTGGACGAGGCCGCGCTGCGCGGCGAGACCTCGCTGCGGGTGGTGGACGGCACCGGCGCCGAGGTGCAGCACCTGGTGTTCAACATGGACGACCCGGTGGCCGGGAACCCGGCGGTGCGCGAGGCCGTCGCCTGGCTCATCGACCGCGACGCCCTCACCCGCGACGTCTACCACCGCACCGTCGACCCGCTGTACTCGATCGTCCCGGCCGGCATCGCGGGCCACAACACGGCGTTCTTCGACGCCTACGGCGACAGCCCGCAGCCCGCGCGCGCCGAGGCCGCCCTGCGCGAGGCGGGCATCACCGAGCCGGTCGAGCTGACGCTGTGGGCCACCCCGGTCCGCTTCGGCCCGGACACCGTCGCCGAGTTCGAGCACATCGCCGACCAGCTCAACGCCAGCGGCCTGTTCCGCGCGGACGTCCGCAGCGTCGGCACCGAGGCGTTCAACGAAGGCGTCGAGAACGGCGACTTCGGCGCCTACGTGCGCGGCTGGGTGCCCGACTACCCCGACCCCGACAACTTCACCGCCCCGTTCTTCGGCCAGGGCAACGTGCTGGCCAACAACTACGACGCCGGGCCCATCACCGAGGAGCTGATCCCCCGCACCGCCGCCCAGATCGACCGCGCCGCGACCGTCGACGACTACCACGCCCTGCAGGACACGGTCGCCGAGGAACTGCCGGTGATCCCCCTCTGGCAGAGCAAGCAGTACGCCGTCACCGCCGGGGACGTCGCCGGACTGGAGTGGACCCTAGACGCCTCCACCGTCTTCCGCTTCTGGGAGATCGCCAAGACGTCCTAGCGGCGCTCGCGGCGGTCAGCTGCCCGGGCGCACGAGGCCGCTCTCGTAGGCGAAGACCGCGGCCTGCACCCGGTCCCGCAGCTCCAGCTTGGTCAGCACGTGCCCCACGTGCGTCTTCACCGTCGTCTCGCTGACGAACAGATCCGCCGCGATCTCGGCGTTGGACAGCCCGCGCGCCACCAGCTTCAGCACCTCGACCTCGCGCTCGGTCAGCGTGTGCAGCGCGTCCGGCACCGGCTCCTCGCCCGAGGGCAGCTTGCCGGCGTACATGTCCAGCAGCCGGCGGGTGACGCTGGGCGCCAGCATCGCCTCGCCCGCCGCCACCACCCGGATGGCCTGCACCAGCTCCGCCGCCGGCGCGTCCTTCAGCAGGAAGCCGCTCGCGCCCGCCCGCAGCGCCTCCACCACGTACTCGTCGAGGTCGAAGGTGGTCAGCACCAGCACCTTGGCCGGGCCGTCCTTGGCGGGGCCGGTGATCTGCCGTGTCGCCTCCACGCCGTCCATCCGGGGCATCCGGATGTCCATCAGCACCACGTCCGGCTGCAACGCCCTGACCTGGTCCAGCGCCTGGAGCCCGTCGCCCGCCTCCCCGACGACGGCCACGTCGTGCTCCGCCTCAAGGATCATCCGGAAGCCGGTGCGCAGCAGCGGCTGATCATCGACGAGCAGTACGCGGATCGGCATGGGCACACCCTTCGCTAGACGCCCCCATTCTCACCCACGGCGTCCGCCGGCCGCCGCGACCCCGCGCCGCCCTGCGCGGGCACCGGGGCGGGCAACTCCGGCTGGATCGTCAGCGGATACGGCGGGGGAGTGCCGCCGAACTCCGGGCAGTGCGCCTGGTGGTCGCACCAGCCGCACAGCCTGCTCCGGCTCGGCCGCCATTCGCCCGTCTCCGTCGCCCGCCGGATCGCCTCCCACAGCGCCAGCAGCTTGCGCTCCGTGGCCCGCAGATCCCCCTCGTCCGGGTCGTACGTGAGCAGCTCGCCGCTGCCCAGGTACACCAGCTGCAGGCGCCGGGGCACCACGCCGCGCAGCCGCCACAGCACCAGGGCGTAGAACTTCATCTGGAACAGCGCGCCGCCCGCGAACTCCGGCCCCGGCGCCTTGCCCGTCTTGTAGTCCACGATCCGGACCTCGCCGCTGGGGGCGATGTCCACCCGGTCGATGACGCCCCGCAGCCGCAGGCCCGACTCCAGCCGCGTCTCCACCCACAGCTCGCGCTCGGCCGGCTCCAGGCGCGACGGATCCTCCAGCGAGAACCACCGCTCGACCAGCGCCTCGGCCTCCGCCAGCCACTCCGCCAGCCGCGCCCGGGCCCGGCCCTGCTCCTCCCGCTCCTCCCCGCCGCCCTCGCGGTCCCCGCCACCCTCGCCGTCCTCCGGGAAGAGCCCGGCCAGCTCCGGCCGCCGCGCCAGCAGCCGCTCCCACTCCCGGGCCACCATCGCCCGCGCCCGCGGCACGCTCCGCTCCGCCGGAGGCGCGTCGAAGACCCGCTCCAGCACGGCGTGCACCACCGTGCCCCGGGTGGCGGCGGCGTTCGGCGCCTCGGGCAGTCTGTCGATCACCCGGAAGCGATACAGCAGGGGACACTGCATGAAGTCGGCGGCCCTGGACGGCGACAGCGAGTCCGGACGCGCGGGAGTTGACCGTTCCATGGTTCGGAACCCTACGGGGCGTCACTGACAGCCAGGCGCTTACCATCGACTCCAGTACGTGCGCGCGGCATGATCGCTGACCGAGCACGTGACGCGCGCAGCTGAGGCAGCGAGGGGACCTGGTGGCAGACTCGGAACCGGACCGGACACCGCGCTCCGGCGGCCCGCAGACCCCCGGCGGCGGCCCGCGGCGCCCCCGGCAGACCGGCGGCGGCCTGCTGATGGGCCGAGTGCTCGGCGTCCCGGTGTACGTCGCCCCGAGCTGGTTCCTCGTCGCCGCCCTCATCACCTGGTTCTTCGGCAACCAGCTCGACCGCGTCCTCCCCGAGCTCGGCAACAGCCGCTACCTCGTCTCGCTCTTCTTCGCCGTCGCCTTCTACGCCTCCGTGCTGGTCCACGAGCTCGCCCACACCGTCGCCGCCCTCCGCTTCGACCTGCCCGTCCGCCGCATCCAACTGCAGTTCTTCGGCGGCGTCTCGGAGATCGAGAAGGACTCCCAGACCCCGGGCCGCGAGTTCGTCCTCGCCGGCGTCGGCCCTCTCCTCTCCCTGGTGCTCGCCGGGCTCTGCTACGCCGGGATGCTGGCCGTGGAGTCCGGCACCGTCCCCGGCGTGCTGCTCGCCGGGCTGATGATCTCCAACCTCATCGTCGCCGTCTTCAACCTCCTCCCCGGACTGCCGCTGGACGGCGGCCGCATGCTGCGGGCGGTGGTGTGGAAGATCTCCGGCAGGCCCATGACGGGCACCATCGCCGCCGCCTGGACCGGCAGGGCCCTGGCCATCGCCGTGCTGATCGGCTTCCCCCTGGCCACCCACACCGGCTCGGTCGCCGAGCGCGAGTCGCTCACCGGCCTCGCCACCCTCACCGACGCGCTGCTCGCCGCGATCCTGGCTGCCATCATCTGGACCGGCGCCGGCAACAGCCTGCGCATGGCCCGGCTCCGCGAACGCCTCCCCGCCCTCTCCGCCCGCTCCCTGACCCGCCGCGCCGTCCCCGTCACCGGCGAGACCCCGCTGTCGGAGGCGCTGCGCCGCGCCAACGACGCCGGCGCCCGCGCCCTCGTCGTCGTCGATGCCGCCGGCACCCCGCTCGCCGTCGTCCGCGAGGCCGGCATCGCCGGCATCCCCCACCACCGCCGCCCCTGGGTCGCCGTCGGCACCCTCGCCCAGGACCTGACCGACGACATGCGCGTGCCGGCCGAGCTGACCGGCGAGGGGCTGCTGGACCACCTGCGCGCCGTGCCCGCCACCGAGTACCTCGTGGTCGAGGAGACCGGCGAGGTCTACGGCGTGCTCTCCGCAGGGGACGTCGAGCGGGCCTTCATCAACGCCATGGCCCGCCCCACCACCCCGAGCCGCGGCGTGAAGTCCCTGGACTAGGCTTGACCCCATGTCCGAACCGACCGGTGCCGCCCGCCGTCGCGGGCCCTTCCAGGTCGGGGACCAGGTTCAGCTCACCGACCCCAAGGGCCGCCACTACACCTTCACGCTCGAAGCCGGGAAGAGCTTCCACACCCACAAGGGCGCCTTCCCGCACGACGAGCTGATCGGCGCGCCCGAGGGGACCGTCGTCCACACCACCGGCAACGTCGCCTACCTGGCGCTGCGCCCCCTGCTCCCCGACTACGTCCTGTCCATGCCGCGCGGCGCCGCCGTGGTCTACCCCAAGGACGCGGGGCAGATCCTCTCCATGGCCGACATCTTCCCCGGCGCCCGCGTCGTGGAGGCGGGTGTCGGCTCCGGCTCGCTCAGCACCTTCCTGCTGCGCGCCATCGGCGACCAGGGCATGCTCCACTCCTACGAGCGGCGGGCCGACTTCGCCGACATCGCGCGGGAGAACGTCACGCGCTACTTCGGCGGACCCCACCCGGCCTGGCAGCTGACCGTCGGCGACCTCCAGGACAACCTGACCGACACCGACGTCGACCGCGCCATCCTCGACATGCTCGCCCCCTGGGAGTGCCTGGACGCCGTCTCCAAGGCGCTCGTCCCCGGCGGCCTGCTGTGCGCGTACGTCGCCACCACCACCCAGCTCGCCCGCACCGTCGAGTCGATCCGGGCCCACGGCACGTTCAACGAGCCGGCCGCCTGGGAGACCATGGTGCGCACCTGGCACGTCGAGGGGCTGGCGGTACGCCCCGACCACCGCATGATCGGGCACACCGGCTTCCTGCTCACCGCCCGCCGCCTCGCGGACGGCGTGGAGCCGCCCCGGCGCCGCCGCCGCCCCGCTCCGGGCGCGTACGGCGAGGACTACACCGGGCCCGGCGGCGAGGGCTGACGCCGGGCCCCGGCCCGGCACGGGCCGCGGAAGGGGACCCCGCCGTTCCGGCGCGGTGTGAGATATGGCACGATGCCCGAACCTGCCTGCGTGCAGGCTTCCAGCACGGCCCTGTGTCTCATCTCACGCCCGCCCCGCGCCCTCTTCGAGGAGTCCCCGCGTGCAGCTGCCACCGGCAGGCCCCGAGCACCCCGACCTCCCCCACACCCAGGCCCGTCCCGTCCACTGGATCGTCACCGCCGCCGCCCTCGGCGCCGCCCTGGGCGCCGCGGCCCTGGCCCAGCCCTCCGACGCCACCGCCAGCCCCGGATCCCGCGCCGCCGGGGCGCCCGAGGCGGCCGAGGCGGCGTACCCGGTCGACTGCGGGCCGTACGACGTCCTGGTGACCGACGAGGCGGCCGTCGACCTCGACGACGACGGCCGCGCCGAGACCGTCGCGGCCGTCCGCTGCGACGCGGGCGGCGGCACGCCGCCCAGCGGCCTGTACGTGCTGGCCGCGCCGCCGGAGCCGGGAGCGCCGCCCCGCGTCGCCGGGACGCTCGTGGACCCGGCGGAGCGGATGATCGTCGACCGGCTCTCGGCCGGGCGCGGCTCGGTCTCCGCGCGACTGCTGGGCTACTCCTCGCCCGACGTGCCGCGCACCGCCCCCGACCTGCGACGGGAGGTCACCTGGCAGTGGCGGGACGGGCGGCTGCGCCTCGAGGCCGAGCCCGCGACGGCCACCAGCGCCTGAGCCGGGGCAGGGACCGACGCCGGCCCCCGGCGGGCCAGGCGTCACTCAGGGGCGTCGGGCCCGTACACCTCGGCGCCGTCCGCCACGCGGCGTACGTGGATGCACTCTCCCGGGCACTCCCTCGCCGAGTCGGCGACCTCGCGCAGCAGGGGCAGCGGCACCGGGGCGGCGGACCGCGGCTCGGTCAGCAGCTCGGCCTCCACGCCGGGCGGCGCGGGCGGCTTCACATAGGCGAGCCCGTCGATGTCCAGCTCGAACACCTCCGGGGCGTACTGCGCACAGATGCCGTCCCCCGTGCAGAGGTCCTGGTCGATCCAGACCTCCAGCTCCCCGGCGACTTCGTGCTGCGCGGTCATATGGCCTACCGTTCCTAGATGGGTGTCCCCGACGGGCGTTGACCGCTTACGACCATACCGCCGCCCGCTTTCCGGCAAGGCAGGGTGGGTATTCCCTGGCGTGAGGGAGTGCGCAAGGGTGAAGATCGGACACACCCCGACGGTCTTTGTGATCTAGGGGTTTCGAACGACACCGGTCCAGGTAGGGTCTGGAAGCGTCCAGCTCCCCTTGGAGGAGGTGAGGACCGTGGCATCCCACGACGAAGACAGCAACCGCGGCATCCGGCCGGGGCGGGGTTCCGATGGCCCTTCCCGGGACGTCGCCGACCTGGAGCAGGAGATCACTGTCCTGCGTCGAAAGCTGGCCGACTCTCCGCGGCACACTCGGATTCTCGAAGAGCGGATCGTCGAGCTCCAGACGAACCTGGCCGGCGTCTCCGCGCAGAACGAGCGACTCGCGAACACCCTGCGTGAGGCCCGGGACCAGATCGTGGCCCTCAAGGAGGAGGTGGACCGGCTCGCCCAGCCGCCCTCGGGCTTCGGCGTCTTCCTGAGCGCCGCCGACGACGGCACGGCCGACATCTTCACCGGCGGCCGCAAGCTCCGGGTCAACGTCAGCCCGAACATCGAGCTGGAGGAGCTCCGGCGCGGTCAGGAGGTCATGCTCAACGAGGCGCTCAACGTGGTCGCCGCCATGGCGTTCGAGAGCGCGGGAGAGATCGTCACCCTCAAGGAGGTCCTGGAGGACGGCGAGCGGGCGCTGGTGGTCGGTCACACCGACGAGGAGCGCGTGGTCCGGCTGGCCGAGCCCCTGCTCGACGCCACGCTGCGCGCCGGTGACTCCCTGTTGCTGGAGCCTCGCTCCGGGTACGTCTTCGAGGTCGTGCCCAAGAGCGAGGTCGAGGAGCTGATCCTCGAAGACGTCCCCGACATCGACTACACGCAGATCGGCGGCCTGGGCGGCCAGATCGAACTGATCCGCGACGCCGTGGAGCTGCCCTACCTCTACCCCGACCTCTTCCGCGAGCACGAGCTGCGCCCGCCCAAGGGCGTCCTGCTCTACGGCCCGCCCGGCTGCGGCAAGACGCTGATCGCCAAGGCGGTGGCGAACTCGCTGGCCAAGAAGGTCGCCGAGGTCACCGGCATCCCCGCGGGGAAGAGCTTCTTCCTCAACATCAAGGGCCCCGAGCTGCTGAACAAGTACGTCGGCGAGACCGAGCGGCACATCCGCCTGGTCTTCCAGCGGGCCCGGGAGAAGGCCAGCGAGGGCACGCCCGTGATCGTCTTCTTCGACGAGATGGACTCCCTCTTCCGCACCCGTGGCTCCGGCGTCAGCTCGGACGTGGAGAACACCATCGTCCCCCAGCTGCTCTCCGAGATCGACGGCGTGGAGGGTCTGGAGAACGTCATCGTCATCGGCGCCTCCAACCGCGAGGACATGATCGACCCGGCGATCCTGCGCCCCGGCCGGCTGGACGTGAAGATCAAGATCGAGCGCCCGGACGCCGAGGCCGCCAAGGACATCTTCTCCAAGTACCTCAAGCCGCGGCTGCCGCTGCACGCCGACGATCTGAACGAGCACAACGGCAGCCCGGAGGCCACCATCGCCGGGATGATCCAGACCGTCGTGGAGCAGATGTACGCCGAGACCGAGGAGAACCGCTTCCTCGAGGTCACCTACGCCAACGGCGACAAGGAGGTCCTGTACTTCAAGGACTTCAACTCCGGCGCCATGATCGAGAACATCGTGGACCGGGCCAAGAAGATGGCCATCAAGGACTTCCTCGACCACAACCAGAAGGGTCTGCGCGTCTCCCACCTGCTCGCCGCCTGCGTGGACGAGTTCAAGGAGAACGAGGACCTGCCGAACACCACCAACCCGGACGACTGGGCTCGCATCTCCGGCAAGAAGGGCGAGCGGATCGTCTTCATCCGCACCCTCGTCACCGGCAAGCAGGGCGCGGACACCGGCCGCTCCATCGACACGGTGGCGAACACCGGCCAGTACCTGTAGTCACGACCCGAGGTCGGCCCTCGGGCCCACCGTCGGTTCGCGGCGTCCGGCTGCGGGGCACCAGTCCGTGCCCCGCAGCCGGACGCTTTCCCGGAAGGAAACCCGCAGTGAACTCCCCGCCGCAGGCCGTGTCGCTTAGGCTCGTACCCAGTGGCGCGGCCGTGCGGGGCCGCCGCCCGGCAAGGAGGGCCGCATGACTGTACGGCGAGTGATGGGCATCGAGACGGAGTACGGCGTCTCCGTGCCCGGCCACCCGAACGCCAACGCCATGCTCACCTCTTCGCAGGTGGTCAACGCCTACGCCGCGGCGATGCACCGGGCCCGCCGCGCCCGCTGGGACTTCGAGGAGGAGAACCCGCTCCGCGACGCCCGCGGCTTCGACCTGGCCCGGGAGAACGCCGACGCCAGCCAGCTCACGGACGAGGACATCGGGCTGGCCAACGTCATCCTCACCAACGGCGCCCGGCTGTACGTCGACCACGCCCACCCGGAGTACAGCGCCCCCGAGGCCACCAACCCCCGGGACGCGCTGCTGTGGGACAAGGCGGGCGAGCGCATCATGGCCGAGGCCGCCCGCCGGGCCGCCGAGGTGCCCGGCGCCCAGCCGATCCACCTCTACAAGAACAACACCGACAACAAGGGCGCCTCCTACGGCACGCACGAGAACTACCTGATGAAGCGGGAGACGCCGTTCTCCGACATCGTGCGCCACCTCACCCCGTTCTTCGTCTCCCGCCAGGTCGTCTGCGGCGCCGGCCGCGTGGGCCTGGGCCAGGACGGCAGCGAGCACGGCTTCCAGCTCAGCCAGCGCGCGGACTACTTCGAGGTCGAGGTCGGCCTGGAGACCACGCTCAAGCGCCCCATCATCAACACCCGCGACGAGCCGCACGCCGACGCCGAGCGCTACCGGCGGCTGCACGTCATCATCGGCGACGCCAACCTCTCCGAGGTCTCCACCTACCTCAAGCTCGGCACCACCGCGCTGGTCCTGTCCATGATCGAGGACGGCTTCATCGCGGTCGACCTCGCCGTCGACCAGCCCGTGCGCACCCTCCACCGGGTCAGCCACGACCCCGGCCTGCGCGAGCTGATCACGCTCCGCAGCGGGCGTACGCTCACCGCCGTCCAGCTCCAGATGCAGTACTACGAGCTGGCCCGCAAGTACGTCGAGGAACGCTGGGGCTCGGACGCCGACGAGCAGACCGCCGACGTGCTCAGCCGCTGGGAGGACGTGCTGACCAGGCTGGAGGGCGACCCGATGAGCCTGGCCGGGCAGCTGGACTGGGTCGCCAAGCGTGAGCTGATGGAGGGCTACCGCCGCCGCGACGGCCTGGGCTGGGACGCCGCGCGCCTGCACCTGGTGGACCTGCAGTACGCCGACGTGCGCCCCGACAAGGGCCTGTACAACCGTCTCGCGGCCCGCGGCAGGATCGCGCGCCTCCTGGACGAGGAGGACATCCTGCGGGCCCAGGGGACCCCGCCCGAGGACACGCGGGCCTACTTCCGGGGCCGCTGCCTGGAGCAGTACGCCGACGACGTCGCCGCGGCCTCGTGGGACTCGGTCATCTTCGACCTGCCCGGCCGCGACTCGCTGCAGCGCGTGCCCACCATGGACCCGCTGCGCGGCACGAAGGACCACGTCAAGGAGCTGCTCGACCGCTGCGCCACCGCCGAGGACCTGGTGCGCGCCCTGTCCGGCGGCTGACGCGCGTCCGGAGCCTCCTCGCGGGCGCCTCAGGGCGTCTCCCCGCGTCACGGCGGGATCTTTCCGCGTGATCCGGGAATCATGGAGGTGGCTGCAGGACGTTATAGCTAGGAGCAAGCTTCGAGAGAGCCAATGTCAGCCCCGGCTAGTAGGGTCTGATCTTGATACGTCTCGACCGACGAGCTGAGCATCTCGACCGACGAGCTGAGCATGGGGTGAGGGAGATGGCGACGAAGGACACCAGCGGCGGCCAGCAGAAGGCCTCGCGGACCACCGAAGAGACCGACGAGCAGACCCAGGACGTGGAGGTCTCCGAGGAGCTCAAGGAGCGCCAGGAGGCACTGACCGACGACGTCGACTCCGTGCTGGACGAGATCGACGAGGTCCTGGAGTCCAACGCCGAGGACTTCGTCCGAAGCTTCGTGCAGAAGGGCGGCGAGTGATCCGCGTCCGGGTCGTCCCGGGCATGTGGATCACCACCCTCTGAGGGGTAGGGTCCGTCGCGGATCCTGTCCGGCCGGGCCGGGCGGCGGGGAGGCCGGGGCTCCGGCCCGCCCCGCCACCCACGGCCCCTCGCTCCTCGCCCCATCCTCAGCCGACGTCCCCTGGAAGGAAATCTGTGGCAGCCAACACCCACGGCACGGGCCGACTCCCGGAGGCCTTCCTGAAGCCGGGGTCCTCCTCGTTCCTCGACTTCCTGTCCGACTACGCACCCGAGCGGCTCCCCGGCAACCGCGCGTTGCCGCAGGTGGAGGGCGCGATCGAGGCCGTCCACGGCACCACGATCGTCGCGGTCACCTTCCCCGGCGGCGTGGTGCTCGCCGGTGACCGGCGGGCCACCATGGGCAACATGATCGCCCAGCGGGACGTGGAGAAGGTGTTCCCGGCCGACGACTACTCGGCGGTCGGCATCGCGGGCACCGCCGGCATCGCCGTGGAGCTGGTCAAGCTCTTCCAGCTGGAGCTGGAGCACTTCGAGAAGGTCGAGGGCGAGGTGCTCTCCCTGGAGGGCAAGGCCAACCGGCTGTCCACCATGATCCGGGGCAACCTGGGCATGGCCATGCAGGGCCTGGCCGTCGTCCCGATCTTCGCCGGCTTCGACCTGGAGCGCGAGAAGGGCCGGATCTTCTCCTACGACGTGACCGGCGGCCGCTCGGAGGAGCTGGGCTTCGCGGCGGTCGGCTCCGGCTCGATCTTCGCCCGGGGCGCGCTGAAGAAGCTCCACCGCGGCGACCTCACCGAGCAGCAGACCGCCACGGTGGCGGTGCAGGCGCTCTACGACGCGGCCGACGACGACTCCGCCACAGGCGGCCCCGACCTGGCCCGCCGGATCTACCCCATCGTCACGGTGATCACGCAGGAGGGCTTCCGCCGGCTCGCCGAGGACGAGGTCGCCGAGCTCGCCCGCGCCGTCCACGAGGGGCGCCTGCAGCTGCCCAACGGCCCCCAGGCGCCGGTTCTGTAGGGCCCGGTTCTGTAGGGTCCCGGTGGAGTAGTTTTCGACGACGACGAAGGGACGAGTAGCCGGTGTCCACGCCGTTCTATGTCTCACCCCAGCAGGCCATGGCCGACCGCGCCGAGTACGCCCGCAAGGGCATCGCGCGCGGCCGGAGCCTGGTCGTGCTGCAGTACGCCGACGGCATCGTGTTCGTCGCCGAGAACCCCTCGCGCGCGCTGCACAAGATCAGCGAGATCTACGACCGGATTGCCTTCGCCGCCACCGGCAAGTACAACGAGTACGAGAGCCTGCGCATCGGCGGCACCCGGTACGCCGACTTCCGCGGCTACACCTACCACCGCGAGGACGTCACCGCCCGCGGTCTCGCCAACCTCTACGCCCAGACCCTGGGGAACATCTTCTCCTCCTCCACCGAGAAGCCCTTCGAGGTGGAGCTGCTGGTCGCCGAGGTGGGGGAGACCCCGGCGGAGGACGCGATCTACCGGCTGCCGCACGACGGCTCGATCATCGACGAGCACGGCTCGGTGGCCGTGGGCGGCAACTCCGACCAGATCGGCAGCTACCTCGACCAGCGGCACCGCGAGGGCATGACCCTGGGCGAGGCGCTGCGGCTGGCCGTCGACTCCCTCACCCGCGACAGCAACGGCGGCGAGCGCGAGCTGACAGCCGACCAGCTGGAGGTCGCCGTCCTCGACCGCACCCGCCCCCAGCAGCGCAAGTTCAAGCGGGTGCTCGGCGGCCAGCTCTCCCAGCTGCTCCAGGAGGGCGGGAAGGGCGGCAAGGGCAAAGGCGGAGAGGGAGACGGCGGCGAGGACGCCGCGGCCTCCGGCGAGGACACCGGCGACGAGGCCGCCGGCAGCTCGGGCAAGGACGCCGAGGGCGGCTCCCGGAAGGGCTCCGAGGGCAAGTCCTGAGGCGTTCCCGCAGCTCCCGGCCGTCCCGGATCGCGGCCCGATCGGGAAAATGATCGAAACGCCGTCCGGGAACCCGGTTTCAGACCGGGGCATCGGGCGTACTGTTCAGTCATGGATCGCCGAATCTTCGGGCTGGAGAACGAGTACGGCGTCACCTGCACGTTCCGGGGACAGCGACGGCTGTCGCCGGACGAGGTGGCGCGGTACCTCTTCCGCCGAGTCGTGTCATGGGGCCGCAGCAGCAACGTGTTCCTGCGGAACGGCGCCCGGCTCTACCTGGACGTCGGCTCCCACCCCGAATACGCGACTCCGGAGTGCGACAACGTCATCGAGCTGATCACCCACGACAAGGCGGGCGAGCGCATCCTGGAGGGGCTGCTGGTCGACGCCGAGCGGCGGCTCCACGAGGAGGGCATCGCCGGCGACGTCTACCTGTTCAAGAACAACACCGACTCCGCCGGCAACTCCTACGGCTGCCACGAGAACTACCTGGTGGCGCGGCACGGGGAGTTCTCCCGGCTGGCGGACGTGCTCATCCCCTTCCTCGTCACCCGGCAGCTCATCTGCGGCGCGGGCAAGGTGCTGCAGACCCCGCGTGGCGCGGTCTTCTGCGTCAGCCAGCGGGCCGAGCACATCTGGGAGGGCGTGAGCTCGGCCACCACGCGCTCCCGCCCGATCATCAACACCCGGGACGAGCCGCACGCGGACGCGGAGCGTTACCGGCGGCTCCACGTCATCGTCGGCGACTCCAACATGTCCGAGACGACCATGCTGCTGAAGGTCGGCGCCACCGACCTGGTGCTGCGCATGATCGAGGCCGGCACCGTGATGCGCGACCTCACGCTGGAGAACCCGATCCGCGCCATCCGGGAGGTCAGCCACGACATCACCGGCCAGCGGAAGGTCCGCCTCGCCACCGGCCGCGAGGCCTCCGCGCTGGAGATCCAGCAGGAGTACTTCGACAAGGCGCTCGACTTCTGCGAGCGCCGGGGCATGCGCAACGGGCTAACCGCGCAGGTCCTGGAGCTGTGGGAGCGGGCGCTGGAGGCGATCCGCAGCCAGCAGCTCGACAAGATCAACACCGAGATCGACTGGGTGATGAAGTACCAGCTCATCGAGCGGTACCGGACGCGGCACAACCTCACCATGTCGCACCCGCGGGTCGCGCAGATAGACCTGGCGTATCACGACATCCACCGCCGGCGCGGCCTGTACTACCTGCTGGAGCGCAAGGGCCAGGCCCAGCGGATCTGCAACGACCTGAAGATCTTCCAGGGCAAGTCGGTGCCGCCGCAGACCACGCGGGCCCGGCTGCGCGGCGACTTCATCCGCCGGGCCCAGGAGCAGCGGCGCGACTTCACCGTCGACTGGGTGCACCTGAAGCTGAACGACCAGGCCCAGCGCACCGTGCTGTGCAAGGACCCGTTCCGGTCGGTGGACGAGCGGGTGGAGAAGCTCATCGCGGGCATGTGACGGCCTGCCGCGGCGTCACGCTCGCGACACCACTTCTACGCCGTTCAGGGGTGATCCTTACGGGGCTCAGACGGTGAAGGCCGTAGGGTGGTGCGGGACCAACGGGTCCCGCCCGCCCACCGTCCCTACCCCGAGTTGGACTGATGATCCCCACAAAGCGACTGCGCCGCACCGTCGCGGCCCTGGCCCTGCCCGCCGCCCTCCTGTTCACGGCCGCCTGCGGCTCGGACGAGGACGGCGGCTCCGGCTCCTCCGGCTCATCCGACTCCGCCTCCTCCGGGCCCGTGGCCAGCGTCTCCGGCCAGCCCGGCGAGCAGCCCAAGATCACCGTCGAGGACGGTGCCGGGGTCGGGGCGGAGACCGTCTCCAGGGTTCTTCGGGAGGGGGACGGCGCGAAGGTCGACGAGGGCGACTTCCTGCGCATGGACGTCCTGGCCCGGTTCGTCGAGAACGACGCCGAGCTGCTCAACACCTGGTCCTCGTCCCAGAACGCCCAGGAGGGCGAGGGCTCCGGCGGCGAGGAGTCCAACGCCGGGGGCTCCGAGGACCTCCGGCAGCAGATCGTCAGCCAGGCCGGCGTCGAGTCGTACCTGCCCAAGGCCGTCACCGAGCCGCTGATCGGCAGCCCGGTCGGCAGCCGCGTCCAGATCGAGGGCCGCGCCGCCGAGATCTTCGGCGAGTCCGTCGCCCAGCAGTACCAGCTCTCCGAGGACGAGGGCGTCGTCTGGGTCATCGACGTCGTCGGCGCCGTCACCGTCGACGCCAAGGCCGAGGCCGAGGGCGAGCAGGCCCCCGTCGAGGAGGGCATGCCCGAGGTCGAGGCCGGCGGCCAGAAGCCCGCCACGATCACCATCCCCGAGGGCCAGGACCCGCCCAAGGAGCTCCAGGAGCAGGTGCTGATCGAGGGCGAGGGCCCCGAGGTCGAGGCCGGGCAGGCGCTCGCCGTCCAGTACACCGGCGTCACCTGGGCCGACGGCAAGAAGTTCGACTCCTCCTGGGACCGGGACAGCGCCTCGGCGTTCCAGATCGGCACCGGATCCGTGGTGCCCGGCTGGGACGAGGGCCTGGTGGGCAAGCACGTCGGCGACCGGGTGCTGCTGGTGCTGCCGCCCGACAAGGGCTACGGCGAGGAAGGCACGGAGGGCATCCCCGGCGGCTCCACCCTGGTGTTCGTCGTGGACATCCTCGGCGCCGCCTGACGCCCCCGACGCCGGCGCGCCCGGTGAGCAAGAAGACCACCTGCCAAGGAGCAACCACGTGAACACCGAAAAGCCCGAGGTCGAGTTCCCCGGCGGCAACCCCCCGGCCGACCTGGAGATCACGGACATCAGGGAGGGCGACGGCCCGGTCGCCCAGTCCGGCGCCCAGGTCGCCGTGCACTACGTGGGCGTCGCCTTCTCCACCGGCGAGGAGTTCGACGCCAGCTGGAACCGGGGCACCCCGATCAGCTTCCAGCTGGGCGCCGGGAAGGTCATCCCCGGCTGGGACCGCGGCCTGCAGGGCATGAGGGTCGGCGGCCGCCGCCAGCTGATCATCCCGCCGCACCTCGCCTACGGCGACGCCGGGGCCGGCGGCGGGCGCATCAAGCCGGGCGAGACGCTGATCTTCGTCTGCGATCTGGTCGCCGCGTAATCGCACCCGCCCGCATGGCGGTACCGTGGGCCCATCCCGTGCCGGGGTGGGCCCACGGCGTTCACCTGACGAGCGGTGAGAAACGAGCGGTTGACGAGCAAACGGGAGGGCGGCGCGCCGATGGCGATCGCCAAGGCCGAGCGGCTGATGAACCTGGCCCTGTGCCTGCTGGACAGCGGCCGCCCGCTGAGCAAGCGGGAGCTGCGCACCTCCATCGAGGCGTACATCGAGGTGAGCGGCGAAGACGCGTTCAACCGCATGTTCGAGCGCGACAAGGACGACCTGCGCGAGCTCGGCATGGTGATCGAGACCGTCGAGGGCCTCGACGGCGAGGTCGGTTACCTCGCCCACCGCGACCGCAACCGGCTGCCTCCCATCACGCTCGACGCGGAGGAGGCCGCCGCCCTGGGCCTGGCCGCCAAGGTGTGGCAGCAGGCCCGGCTGGCCGGTGCCGCCAGCGGCGCGCTGCAGAAACTGAGGGCCGCCGGGATGCCGCTGGCCGAGCGGGAGCAGGAGCCCTACAGCGCGCTGGAGCCCCGCATCCCGGCGGGCGAGGCCGCCTTCGAGCCGCTGATGATCGCCTGCCGTGACCGCAGGCCGGTCACCTTCGACTACCGCAAGTCCAACGCCGCCCGCCCGCTGACCCGGCACGTCGAGCCCTGGGCGCTGGAGTGCTGGCGCGGCCACTGGTACCTGGCGGGCTTCGACCGCGACCGCCAGGCCGAGCGCGTCTTCCGGCTCTCCCGCATCGTCGGGCGGGTGCGGTCCCGCGGCGAGGCGTTCACCGCCGAGGTGCCCGGTCACGTGGCGGTGCGCGAGAGCGTGGCCCGCTGGGCGGGCGAGAGCGCCACCTCCACGGCGCGGATCCGGCTGCGCGCCGGCTCCGGGTACCCGCTGCGCGCGCGGGCGGCCTCGGTCACCCCGTGGAACGCCGAGTGGGACGAGCTGGAGATCCCCAACGGCCACGGCCTGGACGCCTGGCTGGCCGAGCTGGGGCCGGACGTGATCGTGCTGGAGCCCGCCGAGCTGAGGGCGGGCGTGGTCGACCGGCTGCGCGCGGTCGCCAAGGGCTAGGGCTGGGGCGAGGGTTAGGGCCGAGGGCCAGGGAGGACGGAAGCTCACATGGCGACCACCGCCATCGACCGGACGCGGCGGATGCTGTCTCTCATCACCTATCTGCGGGAGCGGCCCGGCGCCCGGGTGGACGAGGTGGCCAGGGCGTTCGGGATCAGCGAGGCGGAGCTGATCTCCGACCTCGGCGTGCTGCCGATGTGCGGCACCAGCTTCCGCGGCGGCGACCTGCTCGACATCGACACCGACGGCGAGCACATCTGGTGGCACAACGCCGAGGCGGTGGCCTCCGGCGCCGGGCAGCCGCTGCGGCTCGCCGCCGACGAGGCCACCGCGGTGCTGGTCGCCGCGCGGGCGGTGGCGACGCTGCCGGGGCTGCGGGACGGCGACCGGGACGCGCTGCTGCGGGCGACCGCCAAGCTGGAGGCGGCGGCCGGGGAGAGCGCGACCGCCAGCTCCCGGCTGAACGTGACCTTCGAGGCCGAGGGCGGCGTCTTCGCCGACGTCGACCGCGCCATCACCGAGCGGCGGCGCCTGCGCATCCGCTACTACTCGCCCGGCCGCGACCAGCTCACCGACCGCGAGATCGACCCGATCCGGCTCTTCGCCGTCGGCCACACCTACGTCGAGGCGTGGTGCCGCAGGAGCGAGGCGCGGCGCACCTTCCGGCTCGACCGGGTGGCGCGCATCGAGATGCTGGACGTGCCGTCCGACCCGCCGCCGCTGGAACCGCGCGACCTCAGCGAGGGGCTGGTGCAGCCCGCGCCCACCGACCCGGAGGTGGTGATCGAGGTCGGGCCCGGCGGGCGCTGGGTGGCCGAGTACTACCCGTACGAGGAGGCCGAGGAGCTGCCCGACGGCGGGCTGCGCGTCACGCTGCGCACCCCCGACCCGGCCACGCTGCGCCGCCTGGCGCTCCGCCTCGGCGGCGACGGCCGGATCATCTCGCCACCCGAGCTGGCCGAGGCCGCCCGCGAGGCGGCGCGGGCCGCGCTGGCCGAGTACGAACGGATGCCCTGAGGAGACAGGCGCGCGACGCGACGCACCCCCGAACGCCGGGACGCCGAACGCCGGGCAGCCACGCAGCCGACGAAGACCACGAGACCACGCAGCCCACGCAGCCCACGCAGGACCCACCGATGGGGGGAAACGCCGCCATGTTCTGGCCGATGTTCCAGCTCGCCCTCGCCTTCGCCGGCGTGGCCGTCCTCGGCGTGCTCGCGGTGCGCGTCGGGCGGGAGGTGGGCCGCTTCTCCCGGGCCGTCGCCGACAGCGCCGAGCGCATCGGCCGGGCGGCGGAGGATCTGGAGCGCGCCGCCACGCCGCTGGCGGAGTCCGGCGGCCGGCTGCGTCGGCGGTCTGGCGCGAGCGGGGAGTAACGGGGAGACTGCGTGTACGCTCGGGCATTGATTCGTGTTCACCCTTGCGCGTTAAGATTGCCGCGCCTGCGGGACGTTAGGGACGCTCCGTCCGGCACGGCCGGAAGGTCACCCCCCAGAGAGAATTAGGACGGACACTATGGGCTCGCTCTCACCATGGCACCTGCTGCTTGTCGCCCTTGTCGTCATCGTGGTCTTCGGATCCAAGCGCCTGCCCGACACCGCCCGGTCCCTCGGCAAGTCCATGCGCATCCTCAAGAGCGAAACGCAGGCCATGAAGACCGACGGCCAGCAGACCACGGACTCCGGCACGGCCGCCAGCACCGCCGAGCAGCCGACCCCTCCCAAGACCATCCAGGCCGCGCCCGGCGACGTCGGCAGCGCCCGGCCGGTCGAGGAGCCCAAGGGCACCACCCAGAGCTGAACGAAGTCCGGTGCCAGGAGTGAAGTCAGGCGGCCGGCGTGGTTCCGGCTGCCCTACGAGATGAGGACGTGGGGTGGCAAGGGTCGCTCGGAAGACGAAGAAGGACCCCGAGGGGCGGATGCCCCTCACCGAACACCTTCGGGAGCTGCGTAACCGGCTCGGTATCTCGGTCGCGGCGATTCTCGCCGTCACGATCGTGGCGATGTTCTTCGCCAAGGACATCATGGGCTTCCTCATCGAGCCGATCCCGGAGTGCGAGGAGCAGACCCCTCCCGAGCCCAACTGCGCCCAGATCACGCAGCAGGGTTTGACCGCGCCGTTCGCCACCTTCTTCCGCGTCTCCCTGATGGTCGGCGTCGTGGCCGCCTCGCCGGTGTGGCTGTACCAGCTGTGGGCGTTCATCGCCCCAGGCCTGCACAGGAACGAGAAGAAGTACGCGCGCGCGGTCGTCGCGGTGGGTGTGCCGCTGTTCCTGACCGGCGTCAGCTTCGCGTACTGGCTGCTGCCCAAGGCGGCTGCGGTGCTGCTCAACTTCAGCACCGAGGGGGCGGACAACCTGGTCGACGTCGAGAACGTGCTCGACATCGCGATCCGGTTGGCGCTCGCCTTCGGTATCTCCTTCGAGCTTCCGCTGCTGCTGGTGCTGCTCAACGTGAGCGGCGTGGTGACGGGCAAGCGCATGCTGAGCTGGTGGCGCTGGATGGTCGTCGGCATCGCGATCTTCGCCGCCGCGATCACCCCGACCGACATGCTGTCGATGGTCGCCCTCCAGGTCCCGGTCACCGGGCTGTACTTCATCGCCTGCGGCATCTCTCTCCTGAACGACCGGCGCAGGCGGCGCGGCGACCCCGAGGCCGAGCTGAGCGACGACGAGGCGTCCGCGCTGGACCTCACGCCCTCGACGATCGAGCCCACGGCCGAGACGGTGAGCGCCTCGGGCGGCGACGGCGGCGGGGCGACTCCGCGCAACGGGTACGACGACGCGACGTGAGCTGACGTGGGGCCACGCGCGTGAGCGGTGAGATAGCGCTGCTGATCAACCCGACGGCGGGCCGCGGCCGTGGCGCCCGCGCCGCGCAGCCCGCCGCCCGCGCGCTGCGGGAGGCCGGGTTCGCCGTGCGCTCCGTCGTCGGCGAGGACGCCCCGGACGCGCTGCGCCGGGCGCGGGCCGCCGTCGCCGGCGGCACCGGCGCGCTGATCGCCGTCGGCGGGGACGGCGTCGTCTCGCTGGCGCTGCGCGCCGTGGCGGGCACGGACACGCCGCTCGGCATCGTCGCCGCCGGCACCGGCAACGACATCGCGCGGGCCTGCGGCCTGCCGGTGCGCGAGCCGCGCGCGGGCGCCACCGCTGCCGCCGCCGCGCTCAAGGCCGGCGACGCCCTCGCCATCGACCTGGGCCGGGTGGGGGAGGGCCCGGAGGCGGACTGGTTCGGCGGCGTGCTGGCCTCCGGCTTCGACTCCCGCGTCAACGACCGGGGCAACCGGATGCGCTGGCCGCGCGGCCGGCTCCGCTACGACGTGGCGATGCTCGCCGAACTCGCCTCCTTCCGGCCCATTCCCTTCGGCCTGAGGCTCGACGACGGCCCGTGGCGGGAGATCGACGCCACCCTCGTCGCCGTCGGCAACGGGCCGGACTACGGCGGCGGCATGCGCGTCTGCGCCGGCGCCCGGCTCGACGACGGCCTGTTCAGCATCACCGTGGTGGGGGAGTGCTCGCGGACGACGCTCGTGCGTGTCTTCCCCCGCGTCTACCGGGGCACCCACCTGGGCCACCCCGCGGTGACCGTCCACCACGCGGCCAAGGTCGAGCTCAGGGCCCCGGGCGTCACCGGCTACGCCGACGGCGAACGCATCGGCCCGCTGCCGCTGACGGCCGTCTGCGTCCCCGGCGCGGCCCGCGTGCTCGGCGCCCGCCCGGCCGCCCCGGCCGGGGCGTAGCGCTCGTCACGAGATCACGGCCCTGTCGGAGGGGGCCGGTAGGCTCGTAAGCACAATGACCGACGAGACCGACGCGATGTCACCCGCCGAGCGGTACGCCGCCGCCCGGGTCCGTGCCGCCGACCAGGCCACGGCGTTCGCCCCGTTCCGCGAGATGTACGACTTCGATCTGGACGACTTCCAGATCGAGGCGTGCCGGGCCCTTGAGGCGGGCAGCGGCGTCCTGGTGGCGGCCCCCACCGGCTCCGGCAAGACCATCGTCGGGGAGTTCGCCGTCCACCTGGCCCTGACGCACGGCCGCAAGTGCTTCTACACCACGCCGATCAAGGCGCTGTCGAACCAGAAGTACGCCGATCTGGTCAAGCGGTACGGGCCGGACCGGGTGGGCCTGCTGACCGGCGACAACAGCATCAACTCCGAGGCCCCCGTGGTGGTCATGACCACCGAGGTGCTGCGGAACATGCTCTACGCGGGGTCCTCCTCGCTGACCGGCCTGGGATACGCCGTGATGGACGAGGTGCACTACCTCTCCGACCGCTTCCGCGGCGCGGTCTGGGAGGAGGTGATCATCCACCTCCCCGAGTCCGTGACGCTGGTGTCGCTCTCCGCGACCGTCTCCAACGCCGAGGAGTTCGGCGACTGGCTGGGCGCGGTCCGTGGCGAGACCCGGGTGATCGTCTCCGAGCACCGCCCGGTGCCGCTGTGGCAGCACGTGCTCGCCGGGCGGCAGCTGTACGACCTCTTCGAGGAGCGGAGCGCCGGCGCCGCCGCCCGTCGCGAGGTCAACCCCGACCTGCTGCGCATGGCCCGGCTGGAGAACAGCCGCCCCCTGCCGCGCGAGCGCTACCGCAACGGCCGGGACCGCCGCGGCGCGGCGGACCGCGAGCGCGAGCGCCGCCAGCGCGCCCGGCTCCAGCCGCCGAGCCGCCCCGAGGTCATCGCCCGGCTGGACGCCGCCGGCCTGCTGCCCGCGATCACCTTCATCTTCAGCCGCGCCGGCTGCGAGGCCGCCGTCCAGCAGTGCCTCTTCGCCGGCCTGCGGCTGAACGACGCGGCCGCCCGCGACCAGGTGCGGGCGATCGTCGAGCGCCGCACCTCCGGCATCCCCGAGACGGACCTGCACGTCCTGGGGTACTTCGAGTGGCTGGAGGGCCTGCAGCGCGGCATCGCCGCCCACCACGCCGGGATGCTGCCGACCTTCAAGGAGATCGTCGAGGAGCTCTTCGTCCGGGGCCTGGTCAAGGCGGTCTTCGCCACCGAGACCCTCGCGCTCGGCATCAACATGCCCGCCCGCTCGGTGGTGCTGGAGAAGCTCGTGAAGTGGAACGGCGAGCAGCACGCGGACATCACCCCCGGCGAGTACACGCAGCTCACCGGGCGCGCCGGGCGGCGCGGCATCGACGTGGAGGGCCACGCCGTCGTGCTGTGGCAGCGCGGCATGGACCCGGCGGCCGTCGCCGGCCTCGCGGGCGCCCGCACCTACCCGCTGCGCTCCTCCTTCAAGCCGTCCTACAACATGGCCGTCAACCTCGTCGGCCAGTTCGGGCGGCACCGCTCCCGCGAGCTGCTGGAGACCTCCTTCGCGCAGTTCCAGGCCGACCGGGCGGTCGTCGGCATCTCCCGCCAGGTGCAGCGCAACGAGGAGGGCCTGACGGGCTACCGCGAGGCCATGACCTGCCACCTCGGTGACTTCGAGGAGTACGCGCGGCTGCGGCGCGAGCTGAAGGACCGGGAGACGGAGCTGGCGCGGCAGGGCACCGCGCAGCGCCGGGCCGCCGCGGCGACCGCGCTGGAGCGGCTGCGTCCCGGCGACATCATCCACGTGCCCAGCGGCAAGTTCGCCGGCCTCGCGCTCGTGCTCGACCCGGGCCTGGCCGACGGACGCAGCCCCGGCGCGCGCGGCGGTGTTCACGGGGAGCATCTCGACGGCCCGCGCCCGCTGGTCCTCACCGCCGAGCGGCAGGTCAAGCGCCTGGCCTCGATGGACTTCCCCGTGCCGGTGGAGCCGCTGGACCGGATGCGCATCCCGAAGTCGTTCAACCCGCGCAGCCCCGCCTCCAGGCGCGACCTGGCCTCCGCGCTGCGCACCAAGGCTGCGGGCGGCGGGCGCGGCACGCCGCCGCCCCCGCGCCACCGGCAGCGCGGCCGGCGCGGCCAGTGGAGCGGCGCCGCGGAGGACGCGGAGGTGACGCGGCTGCGCACCGAGATCCGCGCCCACCCCTGCCACGGCTGCGACGAGCGGGAGGACCACGCGCGCTGGGCCGAGCGGTACTACCGGCTGCTGCGCGACACCCGGCAGCTCCACCGGCGCATCGAGGGCCGCACCAACACCATCGCCCGCACCTTCGACCAGGTGTGCGCGCTGCTGACCGAGCTGGACTACCTGCGCGACGACGAGGTCACCGAGCACGGCCGCCGCCTGGCACGGCTGTACGGGGAGCTCGACCTGCTGGCCAGCGAGTGCCTGCGGGACGGCGTGTGGGAGGGCCTGGGCCCGGCCGAGCTGGCCGCCTGCGCCTCGGCGCTGGTGTACGAGTCCCGGAACGCCGACGACGCCCCGGCGCCGGAGCTGCCCGGCGGCCAGGCGCGGCAGGCGCTGGGGGACATGGTGCGGATCTGGGGGCGGCTGGACGCCCTGGAGGAGCGGCACCGCATCAACCAGTCCGCGAGCGTCGGGCAGCGGGAGCCGGACCTGGGCTTCGCGTGGGCGGCGTACCAGTGGGCCCAGGGCCACGGGCTCGACACGGTGCTGCGCGACGCCGACATGCCGGCGGGGGACTTCGTGCGCTGGTGCAAGCAGATCATCGACGTGCTGGGCCAGATCGCGGCGGCGGCGCCCGCGGACGGCACCGTGGCCAAGAGCGCCCGCCGGGCGGTGGACAAGCTGCTGCGCGGCGTCGTCGCGTACAGCTCGGTCGGCTGAGCCCGGCTGAGCCCGGCTGAGCCCGGCTGAGCCCGGCTGAGCGCGGCTGAGCCCGGCCAAGAGGCGTCGGGCCGCCGGCGCGGGCTCCCTGCGCGCAGGTGCCCGCTCTACGCCGCCCGCGTGGCCAGCGCGGCGATGAGGCGCCGGAGCGGTCCGCCGAGCCCCCAGCGGGCGTCCAGCGCCTGAAGGGCCTCCGCGTCGCGCGGCACGCGCGGCAGCGTCGCGTCGCGCTCGGGCAGCGGCACGTCCGTCGCGACCCGCACCACCCGGGGGGCGACCGCCAGGTACGGGAGGGCCTCGGTCAGCCGCCGCCGCTGGGTCGGGGTGAGGCCCGAGGCGGGGTCGTCGAGCGCGGCGAGGATCCCGGCCAGGTCGTGGAAGCGGGCCAGCAGCTGGGCGGCGGTCTTCTCGCCGATCCCCTGCACGCCCGGCAGCCCGTCGCTCGGATCGCCGCGCAGCAGCGCCAGGTCGGCGTACCCCGGGCCGTCCACGCCGTACTTCTCGCGCAGCGCCGCCCCGTCGAAGGACGCCAGGGTGCCCATGCCCTTGACCGGGTAGAGCACGCGGACGCCCCGCGGGTCGTCGATGAGCTGGAAGAGGTCGCGGTCCCCGGTGACGATGTCCACCGGGCCCGTCGCCCGGGTGCTGAGGGTGCCGATGACGTCGTCCGCCTCGTACGCCGGGGCGCCGAGCCTGACGATGCCGATCGCGTCGAGCACCTCCTCGATCACCGGCACCTGCGGGGAGAGCGTGTCGGGCACGACCTCGGTGTCCGGGCCGACGGCCGTCTCCTCGGCCACGCGGTGGGCCTTGTAGGAGGGGATCAGCTCGACCCGCCACGCCGGGCGCCAGTCGAAGTCCATGCAGGCGACCAGGGCGTCGGGCCGGTGGTCGATGACCAGGCGGGCGATGAAGTCCAGCAGCCCGCGCACCGCGTTGACGGGCGTGCCGTCCGGGGCGCGCACCGACTCGGGGACCCCGAAGTAGGCGCGGAAGTAGAGGGAGGCGGTGTCGAGCAGCATCAGGCGTGCGGTCGTGGAACTCACCCCACGGATCATGCCGCATCGGCGCCGCGCGGGGAGGGCTGGGGAGGCGTACGGGGCGCGGGGGGCGCCCGGCGTCCGGGGGCGGAGCCCGCGGCTACAGCCGCACCGCCGGGGCGGCGGCGCGGGTCAGCGCGCGCATGAGGCGTACGTCGTGCTCGCGCAGCCCCGCCTCGGGATGCCACTGCACCCCGAGGACCAGCACGGGAGCGCCGGCCAGCTCCACCGCCTCCACCGTGCCGTCCCCCGCGAGCGCCGCCGCCCGCAGGCCCTCGCCCAGCCGGTCCACGGCCTGGTGGTGGAAGGTCCGCACCGCCACCGGCTCCGGCAGCTCCCGCGCCACCAGCGTGCCCGGCAGCGGCGTCACCTCGTGCTCGGCGAAGACGCCCGGCGCGCCCTCGTGGCCGTCCACGTGCTGCCGCAGGGTGCCACCGAGCGCGACGTTCAGCAGCTGCATGCCCCGGCAGATGCCCAGCACCGGAACGCCGCGCGCGAGCGCCGCCCCGATCAGGGCCAGCTCCCAGGCGTCCCGCTCCGGCGCGGGCGGACCGGTGCGCGGATCCCGCGCCGCCCCGTACCGGGCCGGATCCACGTCCGGGCCCCCGGCGATGACCAGCCCGTCCAGCCGCGCCACCACCTCCCCGGCCGCCGCCGGCTCGTCGTCGGGGGGCAGCAGCGCCGCCAGCCCTCCGGCCCGCTGCACCAGCCGGTGGTAGCCGTCCGGCAGCAGCGCGGACGGCAGTGCCCACTCGCGCCAGCGGGCCGACGCCTCCAGATAGGTGCTGACGCCGATCAACGGCCGCGGCATGCGGCATCTCCCTTCGCTCGTCTCCGGCCTCGGCCGCCCCGGCCCGGCCCGGGGACCGGACCAGCCGGAGGCGTCAGGCCCTGTCCGGGCGGATCGTGCCGTGCCCGCGGCGCCGGTCACGGCACCTCGCCGCGTTGCGGCGGGCTCGCCCACGTATTCCCCCCGGCCGCCGCCGCGGGCCGATCCGGCAAGACCGCCCGGACAGGGCCTAGTCGCGGTTCAGCTCCGCCTCCGCCTCCGCCAGCGCCGCGAACTCCTCCTCGGGGGCGGCGGCCACCAGCCGGTGCCGACTGTAGACGGCGAAGTAGGCGATGGCCACCGCGTACACCCCCAGTGCGATGAACGCCGCCTCCCGGTCCACAAGGAACGTCGCCACCAGCGCCGCCAGCGACAGCGCCAGCGCCACGCCCGAGGTCGCCACGCCGCCGGGCGTCCGGTACGGGCGCGGCAGCCCCGGCTCGCGGCGGCGCAGCACGATGTGCGAGAGCGTCATCAGCGCGTAGGAGATCGTGGCCCCGAAGACCGCGACGTTCAGCATGCGGGCGCCGTCGCCGGTGGCGGCCGCCAGGCCGAAGCCGAGTGCGCCAAGGATCAGCAGCCCCAGGTAGGGGGACTTGCGGCGGGAGGTGAGCGACAGGAAACGCGGCAGGTAGCCGGCCCGGGAGAGCGCGAAGAGCTGCCGGGACCCGGCGTACACCAGCGAGAAGAAGGAGGCCACGAGCCCGGCCAGCCCCGCGTAGTTGACGAAGCGGCTCAGCGCCGACTCCTCCCCGTCCGGCTCCAGCGCCGCCACCAGCGGGTTGCCCGCGTCCTGCACGGCCGCCGAGCCCCGCGCCCCCGAGGCGGCCACGAAGGTCAGCAACGCCAGCACCAGCAGGATCCCGATCGCCCACGCCATCGCCTTCGGCAGGGTGCGGACGGGATCCCGCGCCTCCTCGGCCGCCAGCGGCACGCCCTCCACGCCAAGGAAGAACCACATGCCGAAGGGGAACGCCGCCCAGATGCCCATCAGCCCGAACGGCAGCCAGGAGCCGGATCCGAAGGCGTCCTCGTCGACCGGGATGTCGTCGAGCGAGCCCGCGCTGAACTCCGGGGCCGCGCCGATCACGAAGACCAGCAGCGCGGCCACGGCGATCGCGGTGACGACGAGGCTGAAGCGCAGAGCCTCGCCCACGCCCCACAGGTGGATGGCGATGAAGACGGCGAAGCAGGCCAGGTAGACCGGCCAGCCGGAGGTCAGGCCGAACAGGTCCAGGGATTCGACGTAGTCGCCGATGAAGATCGCGATCGCGGCCGGCGCCAGCACGAACTCGATGAGGATCGCCGTGCCGGTCAGGAAGCCGCCCCAGGGGCCCAGCGCGCGGCGGGCGAAGCCGTAGCCGCCGCCGGCCGTCGGCAGGACGGCCGCGAGCTCCGCCAGCGCGAAGACCATGCAGGTGTACATCAGGCCCATCAGCACGGCGGCGACCGCGAGGCCGCCGAAGCCGCCCTCGGCCAGGCCGAAGTTCCACCCGGCGTAGTCGCCGGAGACGACGTACGCCACGCCGAGGCCGGTCAGCAGCAGCGGGCCCGCGCTGCCGGTGCGCAGGGCGCGGCGGCTCAGATAGGCGTCCTCTGGAGAAGCGGACGAGGCAGGCGAGGCAGACGAGCCAGGCGAGGCAGCAGCCGGGGCGGTGCCGGAGGTGGAGTCGGATGGGGCGGACGGGGACTCGGTGTCGTCGGTCATGGGCTGCCGCTCCTGCCTCGCGCCGTAATGGTATGGGCGCATACCTTTGCGGCAGCCGGGCGGGCGCGCAACCCCTCGCGCGTAAAACGGCGGTTACGCCTCGCCCAGGAAGCCGCGCAGCAGCGCGGCCGTGCCCGCGCAGTGCTCGCGCATCACCTCACGCGCCCGGGGCGCGTCCCCCGCCAGCACCGCCTCCACCAGCGCGGCGTGCTGCGTCTGCGAGTGCTCCAGGTTCCGCACCAGCAGCGGGATGCGGTCCAGCAGTTCGTTCAGGCGCGCCCGCACCGCGGCGTACTGCGCGGCCAGCGACGGCGAGCCCGATATCTCCGCCAGCGTGAGGTGGAGGAGGGTGTCCGCGCGCCGGTAGTCCGCCGGCGGCGCCTCCCCGGTGCCGGCCAGCGCGGCCCGCAGCCGCCGGGCTGCCGCCGGGTCCGCCCCGTCCGCCGCGTCCGCCGCGGCGAGCCCCGCGGCCCCCACGTCGAGCACCTCGCGCAGCCGCAGCGTGTCCTCGATGTCGACCTCGGCCAGCGCCGCTCCCAGTGCCCCCGCGCTCGCCGCCGGGCTCGCGGCCGGGCCGCCGCCGCGCACGAAGGTGCCGCCGTACCGACCGCGCCTGCTCTCCACCAGGCCCTCGTCCTGCAGCACCTTCAGCACCTCGCGCAGCGTCATCCGGCTGACGCCGAGCCGCCCGGCCAACTCCCGCTCCGACGGCAGCCGCTCGCCCTCGGCGACCAGGCCGAGCCGCAGCACCTGGAGGATCTGCTCCAGCGCCTCCTCGAAGCCGTTGCCCGCCCGCACCGGTCGCAGCACCGCGGCCACGTCCCCGGCCACGTCCCCGGTCATGCCCCCGCCGGCGTCCCTGGTGTCACCCATCGGCCCTACTTCCCAATCAATGGTCTGCGCCGATACCTTATGGCCTCCGGCTGACGTGACAGGAGGCCATCGGATGACAGGTGTGAGAACCCGCCCGTCGGCGGGCGGCACACCCCCGCTGTCAGTAGAGGAGCTGCGGGGCCTGACCGACCTCGGCGAGATCGACACCGTCGTGCTGGCCTTCGCCGACATGCAGGGCAGGCTCCAGGGCAAGCGCTTCGCCGCCCGCTTCTTCCTCGACGAGGTCCTCGACCACGGCACCGAGGGCTGCAACTACCTCCTCGCCGTGGACGCCGACATGAACACCGTCGACGGCTACGCCATGTCCTCCTGGGAGCGCGGCTACGGCGACTTCGCCCTGCACGGCGACAGCTCCACTCTGCGCCGCGTCCCCTGGCACCCCGGCACCGCCATGATCACCGCCGACCTCGCCTGGCACGACGGCTCGCCCGTCGCCGCCTCGCCCCGCCAGATCCTGCGCCGCCAGCTCGACCGCCTCGCCGAGCGCGGCTGGCGGGCGTACGCCGGCACCGAGCTGGAGTTCATGGTCTTCACCGACACCTACGAGCACGCCTGGCGCTCCGGCTACCGCGGCCTGACCCCGGCCAACCAGTACAACGTCGACTACTCCGTCCTCGGCACCGGCCGCGTCGAGCCGCTGCTGCGCCGCATCCGCAACGAGATGGGCGGCGCGGGCATGACCGTGGAGTCCGCCAAGGGCGAGTGCAACCTCGGCCAGCACGAGATCGCCTTCCGCTACGCCGACGCGCTGACCACCTGCGACCAGCACACCATCTACAAGACCGGCGCCAAGGAGATCGCGGCCCAGGAGGGCTGCTCCCTCACCTTCATGGCCAAGTACGACGAGCGCGAGGGCAACTCCTGCCACATCCACTTCTCCCTCCGCGACGAGGAGGGCCGCCCGGTCTTCGCAGCCCCTGCCGCCGACCCGGACGGCCCCCACGGCATGTCGCCGGTGATGCGCCACTTCCTGGCCGGTCAACTCGCCGCGCTGCGCGAGCTCAGCCTGCTGTACGCCCCGAACATCAACTCCTACAAGCGCTTCCGCCCCGGCTCCTTCGCCCCCACCGCCGTCGCCTGGGGCATGGACAACCGCACCTGCGCGCTGCGCGTCGTCGGCCACGGCCCCTCGCTGCGTTTCGAGAACCGGCTGCCGGGCGGCGACGTCAACCCCTACCTCGCCGTCGCCGGGATGATCGCGGCGGGCCTGGACGGCGTGGAGCGGCGCCTGGAGCCGCCCGACCCCTGCGCCTCCAACGCCTACGCCGCGAGCGACGCCGAGCACGTGCCCGCCACGCTGCGGGACGCGGCCGAGCTGTGGCGGGACAGCCCGCTGGCCACGGCGGCCTTCGGCGAGGAGGTGGTGGCGCACTACCTCAACATGGCCCGGGTCGAGCAGGAGGCGTACGACACCGCCGTGACCGACTGGGAGCGGTTCCGCTCCTTCGAACGCATGTGAGTGTGAGGAAGCGCGTGCCCGACGAGCCGCAGGAGATCCAGCACCGGGGCCCCGAGCCAGCCGAGGTCACCGGCTCCGCCGAGGCCCCCGAGTTCCCCGAGGCCCACGAGGTCGTCAACCCGGCCACCGAGGAGGTCATCGCCACCGTCCCCGCCACCACCCCCGCCGGGGTCGACGCCGCCGTGCGCCGCGCGAGCGCCGCCCAGCGCCGCTGGGCCGCCCTCGCCCCCGCCGAACGCGCCCGCCTGCTGCGCCGCTTCGCCGCCGCCGTGGACGCCGCCGTCGACGAACTGGCCGGGATCGAGGTCCGCGAGGCCGGACACCCCGTCGCCGCCGCCCGCTGGGAGGCCGGAAACGTCCGCGACCTGCTCGACTACGCCGCCGGCGGCGTCGAGCGGCTGACGGGCCGCCAGATCCCCGTGGCCGGCGGCATCGACATCACCTTCGCCGAACCGCTGGGCGTGGTCGCCGTCATCGCGCCGTGGAACCTCCCTATGCCGATCGCCGCCTGGGGCACCGCCCCGGCCCTGGCTGCCGGCAACGCCGTGCTGCTCAAGCCCGCCGAGACCACCCCGCTCACCGCCCTGCGCCTGGCCGAACTCGCCCTCGCCGCGGGCCTGCCCGAGAACCTCCTCCAGGTGCTCCCCGGCGCCGGGCCCGTCACCGGCGAGGCCCTGGTGGACCACCCCGGCGTCGCCAAGATCGTCTTCACCGGCTCCATGGCCGTCGGCCGGCGCGTCATGGCCCGCTGCGCGGCGGGCGTGAAGCGGCTCACCCTCGAACTCGGCGGCAAGAGCCCCAACATCGTCTTCGCCGACGCCGACCTGGAGCGCGCCGCCGCCACCACCCCCGCCTCCTTCCTCGACAACGCCGGGCAGGACTGCTGCGCCCGCAGCCGCATCCTCGTGCAGCGCGCCGCCTACGACCGCTTCCTCGGACTCCTCGAACCGGCTGTCCTCGCCGTCACCACCGGCGACCCGGCCGACCCCGCCACCGTCATGGGCCCGCTGATCTCCGCCGCCCAGCTGACGCGCGTTCGCGCTTACGTCCCCGAGACGACGCCCGCCGCCATCCGGGGCCAGGTCCCCTCCGGGAAGGGCTTCTGGTACCCGGCCACCGTGCTGGAGTCCCGCCACGCGCCCGCCCGCGCCGCCGTGGAGGAGGTCTTCGGGCCGGTGGCCGTCGTCACGCCCTTCGAGGACGAGGCGGAGGCCGTGCGCCTGGCCAACGCCACCGAGTACGGCCTGTCGGGCTCCGTGTGGACCCGCGACCTGGGCCGTGCCGTGCGCGTCTCGCGCGCCGTGGCCGCGGGGAACCTCTCGGTCAACTCCCACAGCAGCGTTCGCTACGCCACCCCGTTCGGCGGCTTCAAGCGCTCCGGGCTCGGCCGCGAGCTGGGCCCCGACGCGCTGGCCGCCTTCACCGAGACCAAGAACGTCTTCATCAGCTCCGAAGAAGACTGAGCGAAGCGAAGAACGAAGAACGAAAAGCGATCAGCGATAAGCGATAAGCGAAAAAGAAAGCGACTAGGGAAGCGAACAGAGGGGACACCGTGAGCGAGGAAACGGCCGGAACCGCCGTCTGCCGCCGGCTCGTCGGCCGGACGGCCGTGATCACCGGGGCCGGCAGCGGCATCGGCCTGGCGACCGCCCGCCGACTGGCCTCCGAGGGCGCCCACGTGGTATGCGCGGACATCGACGCCGAACGCGGCGAGGCCGTGGCCAAGGAGACCGGCGGGCGGTACGTCCCCACCGACGTCACCGACGCCGACCAGGTCGAGGCGCTGTTCCGGGCCGCGCACGAGGCGTACGGCTCGGTCGACGTCGCCTTCAACAACGCGGGCATCTCGCCCCCCGACGACGACTCCATCCTCACCACCGGCCCCGACGCCTGGCGCCGCGTCCAGGAGGTCAACCTCACCTCCGTCTACCTGTGCTGCAAGGCCGCCATCCCCTACATGCGCCGCCAGGGCAGGGGCTCGATCATCAACACCGCCTCCTTCGTTGCGGTGATGGGCGCCGCGACCTCACAGATCAGCTACACCGCCTCCAAGGGCGGGGTGCTGGCCATGTCGAGGGAGCTGGGCGTGCAGTTCGCCCGCGAGGGCATCCGGGTCAACGCCCTGTGCCCCGGGCCGGTCAACACCCCGCTGCTGAAGGAGCTGTTCGCCAAGGACCCGGAGCGGGCCGCCCGCCGCCTGGTGCACGTCCCCGTCGGCCGCTTCGCCGAGCCCGAGGAGATCGCCGCCGCCGTCGCCTTCCTCGCCAGCGACGACGCCTCCTTCGTCAACGCCTCGACCTTCCTCGTCGACGGGGGCATCTCCGGGGCGTACGTCACACCCCTGTAAGGGCGGCGGGCGCGAGGTGGCTAACGCGCGGGGAGCTGTGAGAGGTTCGCGGTGTGCGGAGGGCGGAGGCGGCCGAGGGGCCGAGACCGATGAGGGGGAAGCGGGCATGACGGAGCCGGTGGGTCCCGGCTGGTATCCCGACCCCCGCCACGCCGGGGAGGACCCCGCGCCGGAGCGGTGGTGGAACGGCACCGACTGGACCGGCCACACCCGCGCCGCCGGCGAGGGAATCCCGGGTCCGGTGGCCGCCGCGCCCGCCGCGCCGCCCACGCCCGAGCGGCTGCCCGCGCCGCCGGGGGACACCGTCGGCGGCCGCGGCCCGCTCCTCATCGCCCTGACCGGGGCCGTCCTGGTGCTTTCGGCACTCGCCGCCGCGGCCGTGCTGCTGCTCGGCGGCGGGTCCGGCGACGACGAACGGGCGGACGGCGACCGCACCCCCACCGCCACCGCGCCCACGACCGGGACCGGCGATCCGGGGCCCCGGTACCCGCTCACCGAGGGCCGGGCCCGGGGCGTCGCGCTCCCCGTGCTCGACGGCTGGGAGGAGCGCCCCCTCGGCGACGGCGCGGCGACGGCCACGAGCGCCGGCTACCCCTGCCCAGCCGACGACGGCCAGGAGTGCCGCACCGCGGGCGCGTTCCTGACCACCGCCGAGGAGCACATCCCCGCCACCCCCCAGGAGGTGGCCGCCGCAGACGTCGCCGTCGGCGCCCGGGAGTCCTACAACCCGGAGGCGTACGGCGGCATCGCGTCCCACACGCAGGTGCTCGCCGACGAGGTCACCATCGCGGGCGAGAGCGGCTACCGCGTCCGCTGGCGCATCGTGACCGAGGCCGGGACGGAGGCGTACGTCGAGTCGGTGGCGTTCCCCGCCCCCGACGACTCCGGACGCATGCTGGTGCTGCGCCTGGGCTTCGACATCGGCGGCGACGCGCCGCCCGTGCGGGACATGGACCGGATCATCCAGGGCGTGCGGCCCGTATCGGACGCACCCGGTACCGACGCGTGAGCGGGCGCCCGTAAAGTGACTCCGTCATGGCGGCGATGGGGGTGCGTGGATGAGCATCGATCAAGGTGAACGGCGCGTGCCACCCCCGCCCACGGCCCCGCCCAGGCCCGCTGCCCCGCCCAGGCCGACGGCCCCGCCCAGGCCGACGGCCCCGCCACGCCCGTCCGGCCCGCCGGGCGTCGGCACCGGGCCCACGAACGCCGAGCGGGGAACCGCGCCCGCCGATGCGGCCAAGGCCAGGCCCGCGGCGAGGCCCGCGACGGAGACGTCAACGAAGCTCGATGCGCCGGAGGTTACGCCGCCCGAGGCGAGGCCCGGGAAGCCGGGACCGCGGGCCGGGACGGGCGCCGGGCAGCGCGAGGCCGCGCCCGGCCAGGAGATACCGGCGACGGTTGCGCCGCCCGAGGCGAAGCGCGTGAACGCCCGGCCGTCCGGGGCCGGACTGGCGGGGAAGGATTCCGCCGCAGCCGGGCCGCGCGACGCCGGTACGGCGGGGCCCGCACTCGCCGAGCCCGAGCCGCCGAGGGCCGGGCCGAAGGCCGGGCGGAAGGCCGGGCCGCGCGAGGCTGTGCCCGGCGCGGCGCCGCCGACCAGGGTTCCGCCGCCGGAGGTTGGCCCGCCCGGGGCCGGGCCCGCCGACGCCGCGCCGCCCCGGGCGGGGTCCGGGCCCGCGGCGACCTCGCCGCCGGCCGCGTCGCCGGGGGGCGCGCCGCCCGCTGCGGGAGCCCGAAAGGCCGGGAGGTCCGAAGGGAGGCCCGCGGGGGCGGATTCCCCTGACGCCGGGTCGCGCGACGCCGGTCCCGCTGAACCCGTCCGCGCCGAGCCTGCCTCGCCCCGCGCGGAGTCGCCCAGGGCGGCGACGCCCGCGAAGGCGCCGACGCCCGGCAGCGGCCCCGCGCGGGCGGACTCCGACGGCCCCGGGCGGGCCAGGGCCGCGCCTCCCGCGATGAAGCCGCGCACGGTCAGGGCGCCGGCGCGGCCGTCCGTGCCGCCGCCTCCGGCGGCGCCACCCGCCATGGCCGCCGCCGCCCACGACGAGTCGCCGCCGACGCTGCTGCTGCGCGCCGTCACCGTGCCCCGCCGCACGACGCCCCACCACCTCCCGACGCGCCTCGTGGCGCCCGTCGTCTGCCTCGTGCTCGGCGCCGGCCTGCTCAGCGGGGCCGCCGCCGGAGCCTGGCTCACCGGGGATGGCGACGATCCCTCCTCCGTCGAGGCGATGTACGAGGACGGCCGTTCGCTGTGGCGCGACGTGCCCGTCGACCGCCTCTTCCCCGCCGAACTCGCCGGCGAGGGCGCCGGGCCGGGGGGCGCGGACCGGCGCTGGCTCCGGGTCGGCGTCGCGCCCGACGGCGGCTGCGACCAGGCGTTCGACCCGCTGCTCGCCGAGGTCCTCGCCCCCGTCGGCTGCCACCGGCTGGTGCGCGCCACCTACGTCGACGAGACCCAGACCAGCGTCACCACCGTCGGGCTCCTCTTCACCGAGGCACCGGAGAGCGTCATGCGGCAGGCGAAGGAGCGCTTCCGCACCGAAGACCTCGCCGAACGCCCCGACCTGATGCCCCGGACCTACGCGCCCCCCGGCACCGTCGCCGAGGGCTTCGGGGACGCGCAGCGCTACTCCTGGACGGTGCGGGTGCTGACCGGGATACCGGTCGTGGTGTACGCCGTCACCGGATTCGTCGACGGCCGCACCGCCACCGATCCGCAGCCCGCCGCCGAGGCGACGGCCGAGGGGGAGGAGACCACGGTCGCCCTCGCCGGTCTCGGCCACGACGCCGAGGGCATCGCCGACCGCGTCCAGTCCGGCCTGCACCAGGCGGTCGACGAGGCCGAGGAGTTCGACCTGGGGGAGCCGCGATGACGCCCGCCCGCCTCCGCACCTCCACACCCACACCCACACCCACCCGCGCCCGCGCCCGCGCCCGCGTCCTGGCGTCCGCCGCCGCCCTGGCCGTCGCCTGGGGCCAGGGCCTGGTGCCCGGCACCCCGGGCCCCGAGGCCCGCGCCGACTCCATACGCGACCAGCAGCAGTGGGCGCTCGACGCCGTCAACGCCCCCGACGCCTGGCGCACCAGCAGGGGCGAGGGCGTCACCGTGGCCGTGCTCGACACCGGCGTCGACTCCGACCACCCCGACCTCGCCGGATCCGTCCTCGACGGCGAGGACTTCGTCGGCCTCGGCGCCGCCCCCGGCGACCCGGCGTGGGCCGCCCACGGCACCGCCATGGCCGGCATCATCGCCGGGCACGGCCACGGCCCCGGCCGCGACAGCGGCGTGCTCGGCGTCGCGCCGGAGGCCGAGATCCTGCCCGTGCGGGTGCTGCTGGAGGACGAGGACCCGCAGCGCGACGAGGCCAGCGAGTCGCGCGGCGACGCCCTCGCCGAGGGCATCCGCTACGCGGCCGACCAGGGCGCCGACGTCATCAACCTCTCCCTCGGCGACGACAGCGAGTCCGCGCACCCCGACCCCGAGGAGGACGCGGCCGTCCGCTACGCCCTGCGCAAGGGCTCCGTGGTGGTCGCCTCCGCCGGCAACGGCGGCGAGAACGGCGACCCGGTCTCCTACCCCGCCGGCTACCCCGGCGTCATCGCCGTCGCCGCCGTCGACCGCTCCGGCACCCCGGCCGAGTTCTCCACCAGCCGCTGGTACGCCACCGTCGCCGCCCCCGGCAAGGACGTCATCGTCGCGGAGCCCGACGGCCAGTACTACTCCGGCTGGGGCACCTCCGCCGCCGCGGCGTTCGTCTCCGGCTCGGCCGCTCTGCTGCTGTCCGCCTACCCCGACCTCACCCCTGCCGAGGTGAAGCGGCTGCTCGCCGACACCGCGCAGAACTCGCCCGAGGGCGGCCGCGACGACGCGGTGGGCAGCGGCATCGTCGATCCGGCGGCGGCGATCGAGGCCGCCGCGGATCCGGAGTCCGGGGAGCGGCAGCCCGCGGCCGCGGCGGAGCCGTACGCCCGGGAGTACTTCGGCGCGGGCCCGCGCCGGAACGACGGCGGCGGGGGCGGCGTACCGTGGCTGGCGCCCGCCTCGGGCGTGCTCGGCGCGCTGATGCTCGCCACCTCGGCGGTGCTCTTCCTGCGCCTGCGGGAGCCCGGCCCCGCGAGCCCTGGCGGTCCTGGCGGTCCTAGCGGTCGCTGACCGCGCCGCCGCTGACCGCGTCCACCGCGGCACGGGCGGCGGCCTCCACCGCCGCGATGCCGTCCGCCTGCGACGCGTGCCCGTCCGAGACGACCGCGACCAGGTAGGACGCGCCCTCCACCGTGACGCGGCCGATGCTGTTGACGTCCCACAGGCCGGTCTGACTGCGCGGCAGCCAGCCGTTCTTCAGCTCGAACTCCCCCCCGGACGCCGCCGATATCCCCCACTGCTGCTCGGATATGACCGAGCCCATCAACTCCTGTATGTACGCCCGCGAGCCGGTGTCGAGCGCCGAGTCCCCGCCGTACACCGCCCGCAGCAGCGCTATCTGGTCCGCGCTCGTGGTCTGCGTCAGCCCCCAGGTCCCGCCGCTCCCGGCCCGCGTCTCCGTCAGACCCAGCCGCCGGTTGGCGGCATCGAGGCCCGACGGGCCGCCTATCGACCACCACAGGCTGTCGGCCGCGTCGTTGTCGCTGGCCACGATCATCGCCTCGGCCAGCTCCCGCTCCGCGTCCGTCAACTCCCGCCCCGCGTCCTGCGCCTGAAGCAGCAGCGCGGCGAGTATGTCCACCTTCACGATGCTGGCGGTGTCGAAGCTCTCCGAGCCGTACCCGGCGGCGAGCCCGGTGTCCAGGGCCAGCACGGAGACCGACAGGCGCACCGGGGAGTACACCGGCACCTCCGACTCGCCGTCGAGCAGCCGGGTCATCGCCTCCTCCAGGACGGCGTCCGGTTCCTCAAGGAGCGCCGGGGAGTTGGGGGAGTCCTGTTCAGGGGGGCCGTCGCCCTCGGGCGGCGGCTGCGTGGCCTGCCCCGCTCCGGGCTCGTCGCCCCGCTCCTCTCCCCCCACCTCGCCCGCCTGTCCCTCCTGCCCGTCCCGCTGGGCCTGAGCCGCCGCCTCCGCGCTCCCCACCGGCTCGGAGGCCGGCATCAGCCGCGCCGCGTCGCCCGTGGCGGCGACGCCCAACAGCGCGGTCGCCAGCGCGGCCTGCGCTGCGACGGCAGGCCGGATCCGCCGCGCCAGCCGGCGGGGAATCGGGGGAGTCATGTCTCGCACGCTATCCCGCACACCTGGACGAGTCATCCGCCGTTCCATGACGAACTCGTAACAGTCGGTGACGAATACCGTGCATCGGTCGATTCGCCCGGGACGGACGGCGGCCACGGGACGCGGCGGACCCCCGGCTACCCTCGACCCGTGGCGTTGAAGAACATCCCCCAGCCGGAGTTCGCCCGCGACGACGGCTCGGCCGACCCCGAGGTACGCCGGGCCCTGGCCGACCTCGGGAGCGACCCGGCCGCCGAGCCCCGGCTGCTCGCCGCGCTCGCCCGCTCCAGGCTGCTGGTGCCGGTGGTCGCCGTGCTCGGCGAGGACGGCACCGCCGAGGCGGCCGCGACCGGCCCGGACGGGACGCCGCTGAGGCGCGAGAAGAGCAGCGACATGGCGCTGCTCACCCTCACCGTGCCGAGCGGCCGGCGCGCCCTGCCGGTCTTCACCGCCATCGAGACCCTCGCGCGCTGGCGGCCCGACGCCCGGCCCGTCCCCGTCACCACGGCCCAGGCGCTGCGCGCCGCCCACCAGGAGAACGCCGACACCCTGGTCGTCGACGTCGCCGGCCCCGTCACCTACGAGATCGCCGGCCCCGCGCTGCGCGCCCTCGCGGCCGGCGGCGGCGACCCGGGCGGGAGCCCGGTGGTGGCCGACGCGGTGCGCGCGCTGCTGGCCGCCGAGCCGGCCGTGGCCGCCGCCCACCTGGTGCCCGGCGGCGGCGCGGACGCCACCCTCGCTCTCGTCCTCGCCCCGGACGAAGAACCGCGGCCCGTCGTCACCCGGCTCGCGCGGGCGTTCGCGGCGGACGAGACCCTCCGCGCCCGGCTCGTGCGCGGCCTCGACCTCGCAGTCGTACCCGCCGGCACCCGGCTCCCCGGCGAGCCCCTGTACCGCCGCCAGGACCGCCCCGTGGCCTGACGCCCCACGTCTCCGCACCTCCGCACCTCCGCGCATCCGCGCATCCGCACCTCCACACCCACCCACCCATCCACCCGCCCGGCCCGCCACGGCGTGCGGTCGCCGGGCGCCGCCGGAAGACTGCGTGCAGGACCGGACGCAGGCAGGCCGGCAGCGGAGGGCGCCATGTTCCCGATGTCCCCGGAGACCCGGGACACGATCAGGCAGACGGCGAAGACCGCCGAGTCCGAGCCGCAGCCCGTCGCGGCCGAGGCGGTGGGCACCTTCGCCCTCGTCTTCTTCGGCGTGGGCTCGGCCGTGCTGGCCGCCGAGTACGTCGGCGCCTTCGGCATCGCCCTCGCCTTCGGCTTCACGCTGCTGGCCCTCGCCTACGCCATCGGGCCGGTCTCCGGCTGCCACATCAACCCGGCGGTGACCCTGGGGATGCTGCTCGCCGGCCGGATCGGGACGCGGACCGCGGTCGCGTACTGGCTGGCCCAGCTCGCCGGCGCGATCGCCGGAGCCGCGGTGCTCTACCTGCTGGCCCGCCAGGTCCCCGGGCTCCACGTCCACGACCGGTTCGGCACCAACGGCTTCGACGACCGTTCCGCGGTGGACCTCTCCCTCGGCGGCGCCTTCCTCGCCGAGACCATGCTCACCTCGCTGCTGGTCTTCGTGGTGCTGTCCGTCACCCACGAGGTCGCGGTCGTCGGCTTCGACGGCCTGCCCATCGGGATCGCGCTCGGCGCCGTCCACCTGGTCGGCGTCCCGCTCACCGGCACCGGCGTCAACCCGGCCCGCAGCATCGGGCCCGCGCTCTTCGCGGGCGCCGACGCGCTGGCGCAGCTGTGGCTGTTCATCCTGGCCCCGCTCGTCGGCGCCGCGCTCGCGGTCGCCGTCCACCTGCTGGTCCACCCGCAGCCGCATCCCCACCTGCGGCAGCCCACGACGCCGTCCGGCCCTGGCCCGGCGGGCGCAGCGGGGCCGGAGGACACGCGGGGACGGGGGGACTCGCGGGGACCGGAGGGCCCGGGCCCCGAGGGCGCCTAGCCGGGGACCACCGGCCCGGTGTGTCGTTCGCCCGGTCCCTCGCCCGGCGCGTCCGGCACCGCCGACGCCTCGCGGAACGCCAGCTGCAGCGACCTCAGCCCGTCCCGCAGCGCAGCCGCGTGGTACGTGCCCACCTCGGGCGCGCTCGCCGTGACCAGGCCCGCCAGGGCGTTGATCAGCTTCCGCGCCTCGTCCAGGTCCCGGTGCCGCTCGCCCTCCTCGGCCAGGCCCAGGTTGACCGCCGCCGAGCTCATCAGGTGCACCGCGACCGTGGTGATCACCTCCACCGCGGGCACCTCCGCGATGTCCCGGGCCGGCGCCCGGGGGTCGGCGGGGACGCGCGCGGGCGCGGGCGCGGGGGCCGGGGCGGTCTCGCTCATGCCGCACAGGGTAGGTGCCCGCCGGACGCCGCATGACGCGTGGTGCGGTAGTCTGGTAGATGACCGGCTGGGCTGACGTACGCCCGGCCCGCAAGTGGAGGCTCCGAACTCCCACCTGACCGGCTCCCCGAGGCTGGCAGGTCATTGGTCAGGCTGCGCCCCGCGGATCGCTGCGGCGGTGCTCCGGATCCACCAGGAGCCCCGCTCGTGCACCGGTCGGGGCGTTTTTTACGTCCTGGCCCGGTGGTCACAGACACATCCGGCACGGCTGCCCGCCAGGCAACCGTGCGGCGCAACCGAGGAGGCCCCATCAGCGCCGAGCCCCGCATCAACGACCGGATTCGCGTTCCCGAGGTGCGACTCGTCGGTCCCAGTGGCGAGCAGGTCGGCATCGTGCCGCTTGCCAAGGCCCTGGAGCTTGCCCAGGAATACGACCTCGACCTCGTCGAGGTGGCGGCCAACGCCCGCCCGCCCGTGTGCAAGCTCATGGACTACGGGAAGTTCAAGTACGAGTCGGCCATGAAGGCCCGTGAGGCGCGCAAGAACCAGGCGCACACGGTCATCAAGGAGATGAAGCTCCGGCCGAAGATCGATCCGCACGACTACGACACCAAAAAGGGTCACGTCGTCCGGTTCCTCAAGCAGGGGGACAAGGTCAAGATCACGATCATGTTCCGCGGTCGTGAGCAGTCCCGGCCCGAACTGGGCTACCGGCTGTTGCAGCGGCTCGCGGAGGACGTCCAGGAACTGGGCTTCGTGGAGTCCAATCCCAAGCAGGACGGCCGGAACATGATCATGGTTCTCGGTCCGCACAAGAAGAAGACCGAGGCCATGGCCGAGGCCCGGGAGGCCCAGGCCGCCCGCAAGGCCGAACGCCAGCAGGGCAGGTCGTCGGCCTAGGGGCCGCTGAGGTCCCGCCCGCTCTCGCCACGGTCGGCGGCAGCACAGGAACGAACAGCACCGGCGCTCCAGCCGCCGCGCCCATGCGGCGGCCAGGAAAGCCACGGACGAGGAGAGTTGCGGCGACATGCCGAAAAACAAGACGCACTCCGGCGCCAGGAAGCGCTTCAAGATCACCGGCTCCGGCAAGGTGATGCGCCAGCGCGCCAATCGCCGTCACTACCTGGAGCACAAGCCGTCCACCCTCACCCGACGCCTCGCCGGCAAGACGGAGACGGCTCCGGCCGACGCGAAGAGGATCAAGAAGCTCCTCGGCAAATGATCCGGTAACGACCGGGACCTCATCCGTTTCCGGGCCGCGCACACACCCCGTGGCCCCGCTACAAGGAGTACACACGTGGCACGCGTCAAGCGGGCGGTCAACGCCCACAAGAAGCGCAGGGCGATCCTGGAGCAGGCCAGCGGCTACCGAGGCCAGCGCTCGCGGCTGTACCGCAAGGCGAAGGAGCAGGTGACCCACTCCCTCGTCTACAACTACAACGACCGCAAGAAGCGCAAGGGCGACTTCCGGCAGCTGTGGATCCAGCGCATCAACGCCGCCGCCCGCTCGCACGGCATCACCTACAACCGCTTCATCCAGGGCCTGAAGGCCGCCGAGATCGAGGTGGACCGCAAGATGCTCGCCGAGCTCGCCGTCAGCGACCCCAACGCCTTCGCCGTCCTGGTCGAGACCGCGCAGAAGGCCCTGCCGAGCGACGTCAACGCGCCCAAGGCGGCGTAGCGGCCTCCGGGCCGCCCCAAGGCCGCGCGACCCCGTGACGGACCCGCGGGCTTCGGCCCGCGGGTCCGTCCTCTCCCCGCACCCGAACGCCGACGCCGCCAGGGGCGGAGTGTGGGCACACCCCGGGGCGGCAGGGGACGGCCCGCACCTGCCATGGCCGCAGCCACCGCCCGCACCGTCCCGGAAGCGAGCCACCACCCGATGGCCCCCACCGCCGAGCAACTGACCTCACCGCGCTCCCCGCGCGTCGTCGCCGCCAGGCGCCTGGCCCGCCGCGCCGCCCGCGGCAAGCAGCGGCGCTTCCTGGCCGAGGGGCCGCAGGCGGTGCGGGAGGCCGGCGACAGCCTGGTGGAGCTCTTCGCCACCGCCGAGGCCGCCGAACGCCACGGCGAGCTCGTCGCCGCGGCCCGCGCCGCCGGCGTTCCCGTGCACCTGGCCACCCCCGAGGTGGTCTCCGGCCTCTCACAGACCGTCACCCCGCAGGGCCTCGTCGGCGTCTGCCGCTTCGTGGACCGCCCGCTGCCGGAACTCCTCGCCGAGCGGCCCCGGCTGGTCGCCGTCCTCGCCCACGTCCGCGACCCGGGCAACGCCGGCACCGTGCTGCGCTGCGCCGACGCCGCCGGCGCCGAGGCGGTCATCCTCACCGACGCCTCCGTCGACCCCTACAACCCCAAGGCGGTACGCGCCTCCGCCGGCAGCCTCTTCCACCTGCCGCTCGCCGTCGACGTCCCGGTCCGCGACGCGGTCCGGGGCCTGGCCGGGGCCGGGCTGCGGGTGCTGGCGGCCGACGGCGGCGGCGAGCGCGAGCTGGACGCCGAGCTCGACGCCGGCGCGATGGGCGGCCCCACCGCGTGGATCTTCGGCAACGAGGCCTGGGGGCTGCCCGAGGAGACCCTCGCGCTGGCCGACGCCGCCGTCCGCGTCCCCATCCACGGCCGGGCCGAGAGCCTCAACCTCGCCACCGCCGCGGCCGTGTGCCTCTACGCCTCCGCCCGCGCCCAGCGCGCGCCCGGCGGGTGCCGGGCATCCCACCAGGGGCGGGAGAAAACCGCCGGGCGCTAGTAGGCTGACCGACCATTGGGGAGAGGGGCGAGCAGGGGATGGACATCGCGGCCGGCGCGGGCCAGCTTGATCTGCACCAGGACGACCTGCCCGACGGGCTCGTGGTGGCCGACCGGCTGGGCCTGGTCTGCTGCTTCAACGCCGAGGCCGCCCGCCTCACCGGCCGTCCGCCCGCCGCCGCCCTCGGCCGCCCCATCGGGAGCGTGCTGCCGCTGGAGGACCCCGACGGCCGCCCCTGGTGGTGCGTGACCAGCCCCTACCGGGGCCTGGCCACCCGCTCAGGCCAGCCCGAGCGCAACCTGCTGCTGCCCGGCGGCCGCGAGGTGCTGGTCTGCGCCCGGTACGTGCGCGACCACCCCGGCGGCCCGGTGCGGCGCCTGGTGGTCACGCTGCGCGGCACCGACGCGCGGCAGCGCAGCGAGCGCAGCGAGGCCGAGCTGATCGCCACCGTCGCCCACGAGCTGCGTTCGCCCCTGACCTCGGTCAAGGGCTTCACCGCCACCCTGCTCGACAAGTGGGACCGCTTCACCGACGAGCAGAAACGCCTGATGATGCAGACCGTCGACGGGGACGCCGACCGCATCACCCGCCTCATCACCGAGCTGCTGGACGTCTCCCGCATCGACTCCGGCCGCCTGGAGCTCCGCCGCCAGCTCGTCCGCCTCGACGAGGCCATCCGCCGCCACGTGAAGACACTCGTCAACGGCGGCTACCAGGCCGAGCGCTTCGAGGTGCGCATCGACGAGCAGTTCCCGGGCCTGTGGGCCGACCCCGACAAGATCGACCAGGTGCTGGGGAATCTGCTGGAAAACGCCGTGCGCCACGGCGAGGGCACTGTCACGATTGAGATGCACCGCGTACCGCCGAGCAGGACCCGCCAGGAAGGGACGGCAGTCACCGTGAGCGACGAGGGGCCGGGCATCCCCGAGGAGGCCATGCACCGCGTCTTCACGCGCTTCTGGCGAGGCAGCGACCGCGGCGGCACCGGCCTCGGCCTCTACATCGTCAAGGGCATCGTCGAGGCCCACGGCGGCACCGTGACCGTGGGCCGCTCCGCCGGAGGCGGCGCCCGCTTCCGATTTATTCTGCCCGCGGGCACCCCGGCCTTCCTGGCCTGAGAAGCCCGCGGGCTCACCCGTAGGGACCATCCCGCGTGCCCCCTTAGACTCGACCCCTGGGCGCGCGGCGCTGACCAGCGCAAGTCAAGCCACACGGAAGCACGGGAAGAGATGTCGGCACCGAACAAGTCGTACGACCCTGTCGAGGTCGAGGCACTGAAACCGGAAGAGATCGGCCGGGCCCGGGACGAGGCGCTCGACGCCATCGCCGCCGCCGAGGACCTCGACGCGCTGCGCGAGGCCAAGGCCGCCCACGCCGGGAACGCCTCGCCGCTCGCGCTGGCCAACCGCGAGATCGGCGCGCTGCCGCCGCAGGCCCGCGCCGAGGCCGGCAAGCGCGTCGGCCAGGCCCGCGGCGAGGTCGGCCGGGCGCTGGCCGCGCGCCAGGAGGAGCTGGAGGCCGAGCGCGACGAGCGGATGCTGGTGGAGGAGGCGGTGGACGTCACGCTGCCCTACGACCGCCTCCCGGCCGGCGCCCGCCACCCCATCACCACGCTGTCCGAGCGCCTCGAGGACGTCTTCGTGGCGATGGGCTACGAGGTGGCCGAGGGCCCCGAGGCCGAGGCCGAGTGGTTCAACTTCGACGCCCTCAACATGCTCCCCGACCACCCCGCCCGCACCGAGAGCGACACCTTCTACGTCGAGGGCGCGGCCGGCGGGCCCTCCGGCACGGTGCTGCGCACCCACACCTCGCCGGTGCAGATCCGCTCCATGCTGGACCGCGAGCCGCCCATCTACGTCATCTGCCCCGGCCGCACGTACCGCACCGACGAGCCGGACGCCACCCACGCCCCGGCGTTCCACCAGATCGAGTGCCTCGCCGTGGACGAGGGCATCACCATGGCCGACCTGAAGGGCACCCTGGACCACATGGTGCAGGCCCTCTTCGGCGGCGAGGGCATGCGCACCCGGCTGCGCCCGGACTACTTCCCCTTCACCGAGCCGTCGGCCGAGATGGACATGGTCTGCTACGTCTGCCGGGGCGAGTCCGTCGGCAACCCCGACCGGCCCTGCCGCACCTGCTCCAGCGAGGGCTGGATCGAACTCGGCGGCTGCGGGGTGGTCAACCCCCGCGTGCTCGTCGCCTGCGGCATCGACCCGGACCGCTACAGCGGCTTCGCGTTCGGCTTCGGCATCGAGCGGATGCTGATGTTCCGCAACAACGTGCGCGACTTCCGCGACATGACCGAGGGCGACGTGCGCTTCACCCAGCCGTTCGGAATGGAGGTCTGAGCCCCATGCGCGTTCCGCTTTCCTGGCTGAGGGAGTACGTCGACCTGCCCGCCGCCGTCACCGGCCGCGACGTCGCCGCCCGGCTCATCTCCGCCGGACTCGAGGTCGAGTCCGTCGAGCAGCTCGGCGCCGACCTCACCGGCCCGCTGGTGGTCGGTCGGGTGCTGGCCTTCGAGGAGCTGACCGGCTTCAAGAAGCCCATCCGGTACTGCCAGGTGGACGTCGGCACCGCCAACGGCACCGGCGAGCCGCAGAACATCATCTGCGGCGCCGTCAACTTCCGCGAGGGAGACAAGGTCGTGGTGGTGCTGCCCGGCGCCGTGCTGCCCGGCGGCTTCAAGATCTCCGCCCGCAAGACCTACGGCCGCCTCTCCGAGGGCATGATCTGCTCCGCCCGCGAGCTGGGCACGGGCGACGACCACGCCGGGATCCTCGTCCTCCCGCCCGAGCACGAGGTCGGCACCGACGCCGTCGAGCTGCTGGAGCTGGTCGACGAGGTCCTCGACATCGCCGTCAACGCCGACCGCGGCTACTGCCTGTCGATGCGCGGCATCGCCCGCGAGACCGCCATCGCCTTCGGCCTGCCGCTGCGCGACCCGGCGCTGCTCGACGTGCCCGGGCCGAACGCCGACGGCTACCCCGTCGAGGTCGCCGAGCCGGCGGCCTGCGACCGGTTCGTCGCCCGCACCATCACCGGCCTGCGGCCCGAGGCCCACTCGCCGATCTGGCTGCAGCGCCGCCTCCAGAAGGCCGGCATGCGCCCCATCTCGCTGGCCGTGGACATCACCAACTACGTGATGCTGGAGCTCGGCCAGCCGCTTCACGCCTACGACCGCGCCCGCGTCAACGGCACCATCGGCGTACGCCGTGCCCGGCTGGGCGAGAAGCTCACCACCCTCGACGGCGCCGCGCGCGACCTCGACCCCGAGGACCTCGTCATCACCGACGCCACCGGCCCCATCGGCCTCGCCGGGGTCATGGGCGGCGCAGGCACCGAGATCGCCGACGCCGTCGTCGAGCACGTGCTCCGCCCGGCCGAGGGCACCACCGACATCGTGCTGGAGGCGGCGCACTTCGACCCCGTCTCCGTGGCCCGCACCGCCCGCCGCCACCGGCTGTCCACGGAGGCCTCGCGGCGTTTCGAACGCGGCGTGGACCGGCAGGCGCAGGCCGCCGCCGCGCAGCGCGCCGTCGACCTGCTGCAGCTGCTCGCGGGCGGCCGGGCCGAGCACGGCGTCACCGAGGTCGCCGCCGACATCCCGCCGCACGCCATCACCATCCCCGCCGACCACCCCGACAAGGTGGCGGGCGTCGACTACGGCCGCGAGACCGTGGTGCGCCGCCTGCGCGAGGTCGGCTGCGACGTGCTCGGCGCCGACGAGCTCACCGTCACCGTGCCGAGCTGGCGGCCCGACCTCACCGACCCCAACGACCTGGCCGAGGAGGTCATCCGGCTCGAGGGGTACGAGTCGCTGCCCGCCACCCTGCCCCGGCCGCCCGCCGGGCGCGGCCTCACCGAGCCGCAGCGGCTGCGTCGCCGCCTCGGCCGGGCCCTGGCCGGCGCCGGGTACGTGGAGGCGCTCAACGCCCCCTTCGTCGGTCAGGCGGCGTTCGACGCCCTCGGCCTGCCGGAGGACGACCCGCGCCGCCGCACGGTGAAGCTGTCCAATCCGCTCTCCGACGAGGAGCCCGGGCTGCGCACCACGCTGCTGCCCGGCCTGCTGGAGGCGCTGCGGCGCAACGTCGGCCGCGGCAACAGCGACGTCGCGCTGTTCGAGACCGGCCTGGTCTTCCGGCCCACCGGCCAGGAGCCGGCGGCCGCGCTGCTGCCGGTCACCGCCCGCCCCTCCGAGGAGGAGATCGCCGCGCTGAACGCCGCGCTGCCCGAGCAGCCGCGCCACGTCGCCGTGGCGCTGACGGGCGCCCGGGAGCCATCCGGCTGGTGGGGCGAGGGCCGCCCGGCCGGCTGGGCGGACGCCGTCGAGGCCGCCCGCACCGTCGCGCGCGAGGCCCGCGCCGAGCTCGTCATCGAGGCCGACCGGCACGCCCCCTGGCACCCGGGCCGCTGCGCCGCGCTGTACGTGCTGATCGACGGCGAGCGCGTGCTGGCCGGCCACGCCGGCGAGCTGCACCCGCGGGTGGTGAAGGCGCTCGGCCTGCCACCCCGCAGCTGCGCGATGGAGATGCGGCTGGAGACCGTGCACCGCGCCGCCCAGGGCCCGCTGGACGCCCCGCCGGTCTCGACGTTCCCCGTGGCCACGCAGGATGTCGCCCTGGTCGTCGACGCCGACGTGCCGGCCGCGGAGGTGGCGAAGGCGCTGCGCTCCGGGGCGGGGGAGCTGCTGGAGTCCCTGCGGCTGTTCGACGTCTTCACGGGCGAGCAGATCGGCGAGGGCAGGAAGTCGCTCGCGTACGCGCTGCGCTTCCGCGCGCCCGACCGCACGCTCACGGTCGAGGAGACCTCCGCCGCCCGCGACGCGGCGGTGGCCGCGGCCGCGGAGCACACGGGCGCGGTCGCGCGCGGCGCGTAGCTGACGGCGGCGCCCAGCACTGGGTGGGGTGCCGGGGTG
>NZ_JBQQCA010000025.1:0-97815 GCF_052246635.1 Streptomyces sp. 6N223
CCTGCCCGCCCCCGCGCCCGCCCTCTCCGTCCCGCGCCGCGCCGTGACCGACGCGCTCACCATGACCCGCCGCGGCCTGGCCCACTGGCGCCGCCAGCCCGGTCAGGCCGCCGTCGCCCTCGCCTTCCCCGTCATGATGCTGGTGATGTTCGCCTACTTCCTCGGCGGCGGCATGGCCGTCGAGGGCGGCGGCGACTACGAGGACTACCTCGTCCCCGGCCTGCTCGCCCTCACCATGGCCTTCGGACTCGAGGCCACGATGGTCGCGCTCACCGAGGACATCAACAAGGGCGTTCTCGACCGCTTCCGCACCATGCCCATCGCGCCCTCCGCCTTCCTCGTCGGCCGCACCCTGCTGGACCTGCTGGAGTCCGCGGTCTCCGTGCTCGTCATGGTCGGCGCGGGCTGGGCCATCGGCTGGCGCTGGCACGGCACCCTCGCCGAGGCCCTGGCCGCCCTCGGCCTGCTGCTGTGGCTGCGCCTGGCCGTGCTGTGGGCGGGCGTGTGGCTCGGCCTGGTCGCCGGGCGCCCGGAGATGGTGCAGGCCGTGCAGATCCTCGTGTGGCCCTTCGCCTTCCTCTCCAACGCCTTCACCTCCCCCGGCACCATGCCGGACTGGATGGGCCCGATCGCCGAGTGGAACCCGATGTCGGCCACGGCAGCGGCCGTTCGTGAGCTGTTCGGCAACCCCGACTGGGGCGGCGGCTCCTGGCCCACCGACAACGCCGTGGCCCTCGCGGTGGCCTGGCCCCTGGCGTTGCTCGCGCTCTTCGTCCCACTCGCACTCCGCCGCTACGCCGCTCTGGGGAGGTGAGTAGGCTCGATGCCATGGCCGACGCACCGTACAAGCTGATCCTCCTCCGCCACGGCGAGAGCGAGTGGAACGCGAAGAACCTGTTCACCGGCTGGGTGGACGTCAACCTCACCGAGAAGGGCGAGAAGGAGGCGGTCCGCGGCGGCGAGCTGCTCAGGGACGCCGGCCTGCTTCCGGACGTGCTGCACACCTCCGTGCTCAAGCGCGCCATCCGCACCGCCAACCTCGCCCTGGACGCCGCCGACCGCGCCTGGATCCCGGTCCGGCGGGCCTGGCGGCTCAACGAGCGGCACTACGGCGCGCTCCAGGGCAAGGACAAGGCGGCCACGCTCGCCGAGTTCGGCGAGGAGCAGTTCATGAAGTGGCGCCGCTCCTACGACACCCCGCCGCCCGAACTGGCCGACGGCGCCGAGTGGTCGCAGAGCGACGACCCGCGCTACGCCGCCATCCCCAGCGAGCTGCGCCCGCGCACCGAGTGCCTGAAGGACGTGCTGGAGCGGGCGTTGCCCTACTGGTACGACGCGGTGGTCCCGGACCTGGCCGCCGGCCGCACCGTGCTGGTCGCCGCCCATGGCAACAGCCTGCGCGCCGTGGTCAAGCACCTCGACGGCGTCTCGGACGCCGACATCGTGGGCCTGAACATCCCCACCGGCATCCCGCTCCTCTACGAGCTGGACGCCGACTACCGTCCGCTGACCCGCGGCGGCCGGTACCTCGACCCGGAGGCCGCCCGGGCCGCCATCGAGGCCGTGAAGAACCAGGGCAAGAAGTAGGACGGGAAGCAGCACAGGAAGCAACGCCGACGGCAGGCAGTGCAGCCCTCGGCGTAACCGCGTGTGACGCCGCCCGGCTGCCCGTAGGCTCGACAGCATGACCGAGACGGCGGGCCCGGGCGGCCTCGGAGGGTGGGAACAGCGCTGGCTGCTGCCCGGCGAGCTGCTGGCCGGGGCCACGCAGCCCGTCCGCCGCACCGGCCGCGACTGGGTCGTCGACATCCTGCTCTTCACCCTCGCCGCCGGCATGTGGGCGCTGATGCTCGCCACGGCGGGTGAGCGCGGTTACGTCCCGGACTGGCTGACGGTGCTCGACCCGCCGCTGGGGGCGCTGGCCTGCCTGGCGCTGTGGTGGCGCCGCCGCTTCCCGCTGCTGCTGGCCCTGGCCATCGTCCCGGTCGGGGCCTTCTCCTACACCTGCTTCGGCGCGCTCACCGTCATCCTCCTCACCCTCGGCCTGCGCGTACGCCTGCGCCCGGCGCTGCTGGCGCTCGCCCTCAACCTCGCCGCCGCCCTGCCGTACCTGCTGGCGTACACCGTCCCGAACGAGGGCGGCTGGCCCGCCGGCCTCTTCGTCTTCGCCTACTACCTCTTCCTCTTCGCCTGGGGCGCCGGGATGCGGGTGCGGCGCCAGCTCGTGGCGCGGCTGCGCGAGGACGCCGAGCGCGAGCGGGCCGACCACGCCCGGCGGCTGGCCGACGCCCGCCGGGCCGAGCGGGAGGCCATCGCCCGCGAGATGCACGACGTGCTCGCCCACCGCATCTCGCTGCTGTCGGTCCACGCCGGCGCCCTCGCCTACCGCACCGGACCGGCGGCGGGCGAGGCGGCGACGCCGCTGTCGAACGGCGAGATCAGCGAGAGCGCCCAGCTCATCCGCGACACCGCGCACCAGGCGCTGCAGGAGCTGCGGCAGGTCCTGACCGTGCTGCGCGGTGCCGACGGCTCCGACGGGGCCGCGCTGCCGCGCATCGCGGACATCAGGGCGCTGGTCGCCGAGGCCGAGGAGGCCGGGCAGCGGGTCGTCCTCACCGAGGAGTACGACGCGGGAGCCGCCCGCACGCTGCGCGGCCCGGTGCAGCGCACTGCGTACCGGGTGGTGCAGGAGGGCCTGACCAACGCCCGCAAGCACGCCCCGGGCGCGCCGGTCGTCGTCGCGGTCGGCGGCAAGCCGGGGGACGAGCTGACCGTGCTGGTGCGCAACGAGCTGCCCGCCGGGGCCTCGCCGGCCGCGATCCCGGGCGCGGGCGCGGGGCTGGCGGGCCTGGAGGAGCGCACCGTCCTCGACGGCGGCAGCCTGCGCCACGGCGCCAACGCCCACGACGGCACCTTCGAGCTGCTGGCCCGCCTCCCCTGGCAGGCGTAACGGGCGTCACGCCGGGCACGCGAACGCCCCCGGGCGGGGTGCCCGGGGGCGGTCACGGTCACGGATCCGCGGCGCGGATCAGGCGGTCGGAGGTCGTCTCGGTCTCAGTCTCTCGCTCAGTCCCGGACTCCGGCTCAGCCCAGCTCAGCTCGGCTCAGCCCCGGACACCGGCTCAGCCGCAGTTGCCCCCGCACTGGCAGGCGCCGCCGGACTGGCAGCCGCACCCGCACCCCGAGCCGCAGCCGCAGCTCCCCAGCAGCGGCAGTGGGCGGCGTTCGCCGGGGGGCAGCGGGGCGGTCGCGGGTATCGGGGTCGGGGAGTCGGGTGAGTTGGGTGAGGCAGCCACGCATCCTCCTCGTCGCTGGGATCGCTCTCCCCATCGATGCCGCGCCCATCGCCGCGTGTCAACGGAGTGCGTCCGGCGCTCGCCCGGCGCGCGGAAGCACGCCCGCCCCGGGTTTCCGCCCTTCGCGCCGTTTTACGCCGTGGCCTCGGGCTCCGGCTCGAACTCGTCCGCGCGCTCCCCCGTGACGAGGAAGACCACGCGCTGGGCGATCGACACGGCGTGGTCGGCGAAGCGCTCGTAGTAGCGGCCGAGGAGGGTCACGTCCACCGCGGTCTCCACCCCGTGGTTCCACCGCTCGTCCATCAGGTGCTGGAAGAGCGTGCGGTGGAGGGCGTCCATCGCGTCGTCGTCCTCCTCCAGCTGCATCGCCAGCTGGACGTCCTTGGTGATCAGCACCTCCGTGGCCTTGGCCATGAGCCGCTGCGCGAGCTGGCCCATCTCCAGGATGGTCGCCTGGAGGTCGCGCGGCACCGCCGAGTCCGGGAAGCGCCGCCGGGCCACCTTCGCCACGTGCTGCGCCAGCGCCCCGCACCGCTCCAGGTCGGCGCTCATCCGCAGGGAGGTGACGACGATCCGCAGATCGGTGGCGACCGGCTGCTGCCGCGCCAGCAGCGCGATCGCGCTGTTCTCCAGGTCACGCTGCATGTCGTCGACCTTGCCGCCCGTCTCGATCACGCTCTCGGCGAGCTTCAGGTCGGCGTCCAGCATGGCGGTCGTGGCCCGGCCTATCCCGGAGCCGACGAATCTCGCCATTTCGACCAGGCTGTCGCTGATCGCATCGAGCTCCTCGTGATACGCGTCACGCATGGCAGTACGTCCTTCTTCCGGATCCCGGCCTGGCTGCGGGGTGTGCAGATTCCCCTGTCTATCAGCTTTATCAAGGTCCGACCGCAAAGCGGCCGTTTCCGCCCAGCCAAGTGAATCAATACTGTCGCCAAGGTGAACACTCGCGGGCGGCCGGACGAGCATCTTCGGCAACATCTGTGGCCAGTGGGCAAGCCCCGCATAACCTGAGGATATGGACGTGAACGCGGCGGTCGCCGCCGTAGCGGCGATAGCCGGGGTGTGCACCGGCGTCATCGCCATGCTGGCGTTCCGCGTCAGCGAGCGCGAGCGAACGCGTCCGCTCCGCACCCCGCTCACCATGGACTCCGACGCCCCCCTTCCCCCGGGCGTCGACACCGTGCTGTCGGTGCTGCGCTCATCCGCCGTCGTCCTCGACGAGTCCGACGCGGTCGTCAAGGCCAGCTCGGCGGCGTACGCCCTCGGGCTGGTGCGCGGTGGCCGGCTCGCGGTCGAGCAGATGCTGACCATGGCCCGCGAGACCCGCCGCGACGGCGAGATACGCCAGGTCGAGCTGGACCTCCCGCGGCGCGGCCGGAGCAGCATCTACGGCACCTCCAGCCGCGGCGGCGACGTGCTGGCCGTCTCGGCCCGCTCCGCGCCGCTCGGCTCGCGGCTGGTGCTGCTGCTGGTGGAGGACCTGACCGAGTCCCGCCGCATCGAGGCCATCCGCCGCGACTTCGTCGCCAACGTCAGCCACGAGCTGAAGACCCCCGCCGGCGCCCTCTCCCTCCTGTCGGAGGCCGTGCTGGACGCTGCCGACGACCCGGAGGCCGTCACCCGCTTCGCCGGCCGCATGCAGAACGAGGCGACGCGGCTCACCAACCTCATACAGGAGCTGATCGACCTCTCCCGGGTGCAGGACAACGACGACATGCTCACCCACGCGGAGCTGGTCCCGGTCGACGAGCTGGTCAGCGAGGCCATCGACCGCTGCCGCCAGCAGGCGGGCAGCAAGCAGATCTCCATGGCCTCCGGCGGCACCGGCGGCCTGGCGGTGTGGGGCAACCGCAGCCAGCTCGCCGCGGCCCTGGGCAACCTCGTGGAGAACGCCGTCACCTACAGCCCGCCCCACACCCGCGTCGCGATCGCCGCGGCCCGGGTGCAGTCCCCGGGCGGCGAGCTGATCGAGATCTCCGTCACCGACCAGGGCGTGGGCATCCCCGAGACCGACCGGGAACGCATCTTCGAGCGCTTCTACCGCGTCGACCCCGCCCGCTCCCGCGCGACCGGCGGCACGGGCCTGGGCTTGGCTATCGTCAAGCACGTGGCCGCCTCGCACGGTGGGGAGGTCCAGGTGTGGAGCGCCGAGGGCCAGGGCTCCACCTTCACGCTGCGCCTGCCGGAACCCGGCAGCGCCCAGGAACGCCAGCTCGCGGCCCAGCGCAAGCGCGACGGGCTCGGCGGCAGGCTCCACGAACCGGCCGAGTTCCCCGATGACGAGGAACCTGCTACCACTGTCCCCAACTCCACCCGCACCAACAATCCTGCCCGGGAGGTCCTCCCGTGACCCGAGTGCTCGTCGTCGAGGACGAGGAGTCGTTCAGCGACGCCCTCTCGTACATGCTCCGCAAGGAAGGCTTCGAGGTCGCCATCGCGGCCACGGGGCCCGAGGGGCTGGACGAGTTCGAGCGCAACGGCGCCGACATGGTGCTGCTCGACCTCATGCTGCCAGGACTGCCCGGCACCGAGGTCTGCCGCCAGCTCCGCAGCCGTTCAAACGTCCCGGTCATCATGGTGACCGCCAAGGACAGCGAAATCGACAAGGTCGTCGGCCTGGAGATAGGCGCCGACGACTACGTGACCAAGCCGTTCTCCTCCCGCGAGCTGGTGGCGCGCATCCGCGCGGTGCTGCGCCGCAGGGGGGAGTCGGAGGAGGAGGCCCCGGCCGCCCTGGAGGCGGGCCCGGTGCGCATGGACGTCGACCGCCACGTGGTCACCGTCTCCGGGCGCAAGGTGGACCTGCCGCTGAAGGAGTTCGACCTGCTGGCGATGCTGCTGCGCAACGCCGGGCGGGTGCTGACCCGGATGCAGCTGATCGACCGGGTCTGGGGCGCGGACTACGTCGGCGACACGAAGACGCTGGATGTCCACGTGAAGCGCCTGCGCGCGAAGATCGAACCCGACCCGGGCGCGCCGCGCTACCTGGTGACGGTCCGCGGGCTGGGCTACAAGTTCGAGCCGTAGGGCGGGGGGCTTCTCCCGCCCGCCCCGACCCCACCTCACCCTCGGGCGGGGTGCCGGGGTCCCGGGGCGGAGCCCCGGGCTTCGGGAAGGGGCGGGGTGGGGGAGAAGCTCAGCCCTCGTCCTCGACGGCGGGCGACTCCTCCGCCGTCTCTTCCTCCGCCGTCTCTTCCGGCGCCGTCTCCTCCGCGCCGGTCTCCTCCGTACCCGCCGTCTCGTCAGGCGTGGCGGTCGGGCTCGTCGGCTCCGGCGTCGGCCCCCACTCCGCGTAGTGGTCGAACTGGCCCGAGTCGTTCACGACTCGGGCATCCAGCGAGATCCCGCCCGTCTCGCTCATGTCGAAGACCACGCGCTGCGCGTCACCCAACCGGATGCCCGCCGGCGAGGCGATGACCGCCGACGGGTTGCCCTCGCCGCCGAGCGCCACGTCCCCACCCGCGGGGATCACGATCCCGCCGCCGCCCGCCTCGCCCCCCGCGGGGGCCAGTTCGACCGTGTCGCCCGTGCCGGGCAGCCTGATCGCCTGCAGCGTCTGGTCCGCGGAACCGTTGTTGAACAGCCGCGCGGTGATCCCGGCCGGGCGCTCGCCCTCGGCGGGCAGGATGACGTTGACGTTCTGGACCTTGATGTCCTCGACCTGGGTCGAGGCGTTGTCCGGCCTGACTTCGTTGGTCTCGGCGTCGTTCCCCGTGCCGCAGGCCGCCAGCGCGGCGAGTGGGAGGGTGATGACGGCGGCGGCGGTGACGCCGCGTCGAAGGCTGCTGCTCAGGCTGCTGCTCACGGCGCCCTACCCTACCCAGCGCCCCTGCGGGCGCCGCGCACACCCCCGGCCCAATGCGTGGGAGGGCTCGCCGGGAGCGCCCGGATCGCGTCAACTGCGACAAATCGGACAGCTTTGGCCTTCGTGGGGAACATCGCGGTGATCTCCAGGGAGAAGATCCACGGACTTTTCGGGCTGATCGCGAGTCGCCCAATCCCCGCTCTCACCTGCGGATACCCGGGGCCATGCCGTTCGCGAAGCACGGAAAGGGCGCGCTTGTCAACCCCCAAGATATGGTCTGACCTGCGGAAACGCCATTCAAAGGGACGGTGTCCCGTGTTACCCTGGAAAGCCACGGAAGGGGTACCTGTCACATGACGTTCAAGGTTGGCGACACCGTGGTCTATCCCCATCATGGGGCCGCGCTGATCGAGGCGATCGAAACTCGATGCATTAAGGGCGTGGACAAGACCTACTTGGTACTGAAGGTCGCTCAGGGCGACTTGGAAGTGCGCGTGCCTGCGGAGAATGCCGAACTCGTCGGCGTGCGCGATGTAGTCGGGCAGGACGGTCTGGACCGGGTCTTCGAGGTGCTGCGCGCGCCGTACGCCGAGGAGCCCACCAACTGGTCCCGCCGTTACAAGGCGAATCTGGAGAAGCTCGCATCCGGCGACGTCATCAAGGTCGCCGAGGTCGTGCGCGACCTGTGGCGCCGGGAGCGTGAGCGAGGGCTGTCCGCCGGCGAGAAGCGCATGCTCGCCAAGGCCCGGCAGATCCTCGTGAGCGAGCTGGCCCTCGCGGAGAGCACCAACGAGGACAAGGCCGAGTCCCTTCTCGACGAGGTGCTCGCCTCCTAGCCGCGCCCTCCCAGCGCTGGGCCCGTGCGCCGGGCTTCATTGCTCGCTCGCACGCCGCTCGCAGTCCGCTGCCGTCAGCGAATCGCGGCCACGACGCCCGGGTCACCACGACGAAGCACGGCCACATCGGCCACCACCAACACCAAACGCACCACCTGACCCACACCGCCTCACACGACGACGTGCGACAACGTGCCGCAGCGCCCGAAGGCATTCCCCCGTGCCGTTTGGGCGCTGCGGCATGTACGGATCGTTCTCTTCAGAGGCGTGCCGGGACCTTGCCGCCCGTTTGTGGAGCTTCGACCGGCTTGTCACGGAAGGGGCCGATCGGTGTGGTGCCCGGCACGCTGTGGCCATACCCAATACCGCCCAGGAAACAAACCTGTACTCCTCATCGATGTCAGACACCCCACACTCACGCCCCCTCCCAGGCGACGGCCCCGGCACCCCGGCGGGACCGGCGGGACGAGCACGTACCGCCGCCGTCATCCCCGCTGCCGGCCGCGGCGTACGCCTCGGGCCCGGCGCCCCCAAGGCGCTGCGCCAGCTGAACGGCACCCCCATCCTCGTCCACGCGGTCCGCGCCATGGCCCAGGCCCGCGAGGTCTCCGTGGTGGTCGTCGTCGCCCCGCCCGAGGAGGTGCAGGGCGTGCGGGTGATGCTGCTCGACGAGTACCCGCCGCCGACCACCGCGGGGCCGGTCGACCTGATGGTGGTGCCGGGCGGCCGTACCCGCCAGGAGTCGGTCGGCCTGGGGCTCGCGGCGTTGCCCGACGACGTCGAGGTCGTCCTGGTGCACGACGCCGCCCGGCCGCTCGTGCCGGTCGAGACGGTGGACGCCGTGGCCGCCGCCGTGCTGGCCGGCGCCCCCGCCGTGGTCCCGGCGCTGCCGCTGGCCGACACCGTGAAGCGGATCGCCGCGCCCGCCCGCGACGGCGGGCCCGAGGAGGTCGTCTCCACCCCCGACCGCTCGATGCTGCGCGCCGTGCAGACCCCGCAGGGCTTCGACCGGGCCACCCTCGTCGCCGCCCACCGCAAGCTCGCCGCCGACGCGGAGGCCGGGGCCGGGCCCGGGATCGGTGGCGGGGAGGGCGCGACCGACGACGCCGGAATGGTGGAGCGGATGGGCGTGCCGGTGGTGCTGGTGCCCGGCCACGAGGAGGCGTTCAAGGTCACACGGCCGCTCGACCTGGTGCTCGCCGAGGCCGTGCTGGCCCGCCGGAGGCAGACCGATGGCTTCTGAGACACCCCAGGCGCCCCTCCCCAGGGTCGGGGTCGGCACCGACGTGCACGCCTTCGAGCGCGGGCGCGCGCTGTGGTGCGCGGGCCTGCACTGGCCCGGCGCCGAGTACGGCCTGGCCGGCCACTCCGACGGCGACGTCGCGGCCCACGCCGCCTGCGACGCCCTGTTCTCCGCGGCGGGCGCCGGGGACCTGGGCGCCCACTTCGGCACCGGCCGGCCCGAGTGGGCCGGCGCCTCCGGCGCGGCGCTGCTGGCGGAGGCCGCCCGCATCGTCCGGGCCGAGGGCTTCGAGATCGGCAACGTCTCCATCCAGGTCATCGGCGTACGCCCCAAGATCGGCCCGCGCCGCGCCGAGGCCCAGCGCGCCCTGTCCGCCGCCGTCGGCGCGCCGGTCGCCGTCTCCGGCACCACCACCGACGGCCTCGGGCTCACCGGCCGCGGCGAGGGGCTGGCCGCCGTCGCCACGGCCCTGGTGGTGCCGCACCACGGCCCGCACGTGGAATAGCCTGTGCCGACAGCGGGTTTGTGTAGCCGTCAACAAGTCGAATTCCCGTTCCATCTCGGCCCTGATCGACATCGGAAATCGAAAGGTGCACCCGTGGCAGCGGCACTGAACGACAAGCTGAAGCAGATCCTGGACGGCAAGGTGTTCGTCACCCTCTCCACGATCCAGCCCGACGGCAGCCCGCAGTCCTCTCCGGTGTGGGTGACGCGGGATGGCGACGAACTGCTGATCTCCACCACCACCGACCGCCGCAAATATCTCAACCTCAGGCGCGACCCGCGCGCCACCGTCGTCGTCCTCGACCCGGACGAGCCGTACAGCTACGCCGAGATCCGCGGCACCGTCGAGATGACCACCGAGGGCGGCCGGGAGCTGATCGACGAGCTGGCGCGGAAGTACGTCGGCGCCTCCAGCTACGCCGACTGGAACCCCGGCGCCGGCCAGGACGCGCCCCGCGTCGTCGTCCGCGTCGTCCCCCGCAAGGTCGTCGGCCGCCTGACCTGAGCCGCCCGCCCCAGCCCCGCGTCCGCGGGGGCGCGGGGCACCCCGCGCGCCCACTACCCTTATGGCGTGAACCTACGGCTGTACGACACGAGCGCCCGGCAGATCCGTGACTTCGTCCCGCTGACCCCGGGCCACGTCTCGATCTACCTCTGCGGCGCGACCGTGCAGGCCGCACCCCACATCGGGCACATCCGCTCCGGGCTGAACTTCGACATCCTGCGCCGCTGGCTGACCTACCGCGGCCTCGACGTCACCCTGGTGCGGAACGTCACCGACATCGACGACAAGATCATCGCCAAGGCCGCCGAGCAGCGCAGACCGTGGTGGTCCATCGGGTACGTCAACGAGCGGGCCTTCGGCGAGGCGTACGCCGCCCTCGGCTGCCTGCCGCCCACCTACGAGCCGCGCGCCACCGGTCACATCCCCGAGATGGTCGAGATGATGCGCACCCTCATCGCCCGCGGCCACGCCTATCCGGCCGAGGGCAACGTCTACTTCGACGTGCGCAGCTACCCCGACTACCTCAAGCTCTCCAACCAGGACCTGGACCACCTCCTCCAGCCGTCCGGCGAGGGCGAGACCGGCAAGCGCGACCCGCGCGACTTCGCGCTGTGGAAGGCCGCCCGGCCCGCCGAGCCGAGCTGGGACACGCCCTGGGGCCGCGGCCGCCCCGGCTGGCACCTGGAGTGCTCGGCCATGGCCCACAAGTACCTCGGCCCGGCGTTCGACATCCACGGCGGCGGCATCGACCTCGTCTTCCCCCACCACGAGAACGAGATCGCCCAGTCCCGCGCCTACGGGGACGACTTCGCCTCCTTCTGGGTGCACAACGCCTGGGTCACCATGGCCGGCGAGAAGATGAGCAAGTCGCTGGGCAACTCGGTGCTCGTCTCCGAGATGGTCAAGCGCTGGCGCCCGCTGGTGCTGCGCTACTACCTGGGCACCCCGCACTACCGCTCCACCATCGAGTACAGCGAGGACGCGGTGGCCGAGGCGGAGGCGGCGTTCTCCCGCATCGAGGGCTTCCTGCACCGCGCCGTGGAGCGCACCGGCCCCGTCGACCCCGCGCCCGCCGTGCCCGAGGACTTCGCCACCGCCATGGACGAGGACCTCGGCGTGCCGCAGGCCATGGCCGCCGTCCACACCACCGTCCGGCAGGGCAACGCCGCCCTCGCCGAGGGCGACAAGGAGTCCGCCGCCGCCCTCACCGCGCAGGTCCGCGCCATGCTCGGCGTGCTCGGCATGGACCCGCTCGCCCCGGAGTGGACCGAGGCGCCCGGCGGCGAGGGCCGCACCCCGGCGCTGACCGACGCCGTGGACACCTTGGTACGCCTGGTGCTGGTGCAGCGCGAGGCCGCGCGGGCGCGCAAGGACTACGCCACGGCCGACGCCATCCGCGACGAGCTCAACGCGGCCGGCCTGGTGATCGAGGACACCCCCAACGGTCCCCGCTGGGAACTCGGCTGAACCGGCCGTACCCCGGCGGAGACGCGACGCGATACCGAAACTAAGGACCAGCACAGTCATGCCAGGCAACAGTCCGCGCCCCGGACGGCGCACGTCCAACAAGAAGGGCGCCACCAAGGGCAGCGGCGGCCAGCGCCGCAAGGGCCTGGAGGGCAAGGGCCCCACGCCGCCGGCCGAGCAGCGCTTCGGCCACCCCAAGCAGCGCGCCGCGCAGGCCCGGGCCCGCAGGCAGAGCGGCCGGCAGGCGCAGCAGCGCGGGCGGCAGGGCAGGCCGGGAGGGGCCAGCACCGAGATCGTCGTCGGCCGCAACCCGGTCGTCGAGGCGCTGCGCGCCGGCGTGCCCGCCACCACGCTGTACGTCCAGCAGTTCGCCGACGCCGACGACCGCGTCACCGAGGCCGTCAAGCTCGCCATGGAGCGCGGCGGCGTCAACCTGCTGGAGGCCCCCAAGCCCGAGCTGGACCGCATCACCGGGTACCTGAACCACCAGGGCCTGGCGCTCCAGGTGCCACCGTACGAGTACGCCCACCCCGACGACCTGGTCGCCGACGCCCACGACGCGGGCCGGCAGCCGCTGATCGTCGCCCTCGACGGCGTCACCGACCCGCGCAACCTCGGCGCCGTGGTCCGCTCGGCCGCGGCCTTCGGCGGGCACGGCGTCGTCGTGCCCGAGCGGCGGGCGGCCGGCATGACCGCCGGCGCGTGGAAGGCGTCGGCGGGCACGGCGGCGCGCACCCCGGTCGCGCGCGCCACCAACCTCACCCGCGCGCTCCAGGCGTACCAGAAGGCCGGGTTGATGGTCGTGGGCCTGGCGGCCGACGGCGACACCGACCTCGCCGACCTCGACGTGCTGGCCGACCCGGTCGTGATCGTCGTGGGCAGCGAGGGCAGGGGCCTGTCCCGGCTCGTCGCCGAGGCATGCGACCTGCGGGTGCGCATCCCGATGCCCGGCGGCGCCGAGTCGCTCAACGCCGGTGTGGCCGCCGGGATCGTGCTCTACGAGGCGGCGCGGCGCCGGGCCTGAGAGCGCGTCCATGCCCGCTTGACGGGTCGCGGACAGAGTTTGTGGGGTCAAGGCAGTGTCTTAAACCTCTGTCACTCGGTTAGATGAGTGTGGACACCAGAACACCCCGCGGCTACCCGATGGACGAGCCGGTGCTGAACACGGTCAAGGTGCCGTGCGACCCCGCCCAGGTCATCGTGAACCACGCCAGTTTCCGGGTGCTGCTCCCCTCCGCGCCCACGGACGACACCGCACCGCTGCCCTCGGTTCCCGTCCCGGTCCGCGACGCCGGGACCGGGCACCGCCGCCCGCTGGTGTGGACCGGCCGCAGCACGCCGGGTAACCCCGGGGCCAGCACGCTGCTCCAGGCGGTGCGCGCGGCGGGCGTACACGGTGGCGTGCACGGCGGTGGCGTGCACGCGGGGCCCGACGCGGTCACCACGCAGGTGCTGCCGCGGGTGCACCCCGGCGTACACCCCGGCGAGGCGCCCGACGGGGTGGGTGACCTGGGCTCCGCGGTGATCGGGCCCCGCCCGCCGCAGGCCGTGGAGCACACGCAGCCGCTGCCCGCCGTCCGGGCCCACGAGGACGCGGCGGACGGCCTGGGCGGTCTCGACGGCGTGGCCGGTGTGCCCGGCGTGGACGGCTCGGAGGAAGGGCGCTCCGGGCGGGCCGCGCGCCCCGGCCGGTCCCACCGCGCCCGCCAGGCGTTCTACCCCGGCCGCCGGATGAGCCTGGGCGGGGTGCTGCTCCCGCTGCGCGTCCTGCTCGGCTTCATCGCCCTCTACGCCGGAATGGGCAAGCTCACCGACCCGGTCTACTTCGACGGCGGCGAGCGCGGCTCCCTCTTCGCGTGGCTCGACTCGCTCAAGCCCTGGAGCGTGGCGGCCCCGCTGCACGACTGGGCCCTGGCCCACCCCGTCGGCGCGGGCCTGGCGGTCGCCTTCACCCAGATCATCGTCGGCGTCCTGACCATCTTCGGCCTCTGGCAGCGGCTGGCCGCCGTCCTCGGGGCGGCGCTCTCGCTCGCGCTGCTGGTGACGGTGAGCTGGCGGCAGGTCCCGGCGTACGAGACGCCCGACGTGATCATGCTCGCGGCCTGGAGCCCGCTGATCATCGCGGGCGCCCCCGTGTACTCCCTCGACGCCCGGCTGGCCGGCGAGGCGTGGCGCAAGCTCGGTCCGCGCGCGCCGCTGGGCGAGCTGCGCCGCCGCGTGCTGCGCCGGGGCAGCGCCATGGCCACGCTGCTGCTGGGGCTGGCGCTGCTGATCGGGTCGATGCTGGGCAGCGCCGTGCGGTCCTCGCAGCTGCCGCGCGTGTCGGAGCCCGGCGAGCCGCCCGTGAACCACCTGCCCGGCGAGCCGCTGCCCGAGCGCTCCGCGGGCGGGCGGGACGACGCGGCCGACCCGTCCGCCGGGAGCGGCTCCCAGCAGGCGGGCCCCGGCGCCGAGGAGAGCACGGCCGAGCCGGAGGCGGGCGCGTCCGTGGCGGAGCGGGGGCCGCAGGAGGCCGGGCGGGCGCCGGGTGGCGGCCTTGGCGGGGCCGAGGGCGGCGGCAGCGCCGTCGAGCAGACGCCCACCACCGAGCAGACCGTGCCGGCGCCCAAGCAGTCGGCGCCGGCGTCGCAGACCCCGGGCGAGGAGAGCCCCACCGATCCGGTGGACCCCGGCACCGGGACGGGCGAGGAGCCGCCCGAGGAAAGCGTCCCGTCGGACGAGGGGGGTGAGCAGAGCAGCCCCGGCCCTCTAGGCGGGCTGCTCGGTTAGGTGGCCTCATCGAGTAGCTCCTCATCGCGTAGCTTGTGACCGGCGTCACGGGAACTCTCTTCCGTGGCCGGACAAGTGAGGCCGTGGAGTATGTGATGCACGCGCGCGTGCGGGCCGGCGACCCGGAGGCGTTCAGGGAGCTCTTCCAGGCGTACGCCCCGCTCGTGTACGGATACGCGGCGCGGGCCACCGGGGATCGCGGCCTGGCCGAGGAGGTCGTCTCCCTCGCCTTCCTGGAGGCCTGGCGGCTGCGCGGCAGGCTGCGCGACGAGGGCGAGACACCCCGGCCGTGGCTGATGGGGATCGCCGTCAACGTCCTGCGCAACACCGCGCGCGCCAAACGCCGCCACGAGCGGGCGATGGCCCGGCTGCCGCCGAGGGAGGCGCTGCCCGACTTCGCCGACGAGGTCGTCAGCCGCATGGCGGACGCCGAACGCCTCGCCGCCGCCCGCGCCGCGCTGGAGCGGCTGCGCCCGGCCGAGCGCGAGGTGTTCATGCTCTGCGTGTGGTCCGGCCTGAGCTACGCCGAGACCGCGAAGGCCCTGGGCGTGCGCGTCGGCACGGTCCGCTCCCGCCTCTCCCGGGCCCGGGACAGGCTGCGGCGGCTGACGGAAGAGGAGCTGGCGCGCAGGGAACCGGTCAGGGCGGGCGGACAAGCAGGGGGTGACCGCCGGCTGTTGGCGGTCCGGCTGAGCGAGGAGAGACACCGATGATCCGCGACCTCTGGTGGCGACGGCGCGAGCCGGCCAGCCGCGGGGAACTGGCGGGGCTGCTGCCCGCCCCGGGCGATCCGGTGCTTGCGCCCGGCCGTCGCACCCTGCTTGAGGAGCACCTCATGAGCGAGATCGACCGCGAGAACGCGACCCAGTCCTCCCCGGCGCCCCAACGCCGACCCCGCCGGCGCCTGGCCCTGCTGGCCGCGCCGGTGGCGGTCGCGGCGGTCGTGGCGGGCGGCTTCGCCCTCGTCGGCGAGTCCGCGTCGCCGGACGACGGCCGGGCCCGGCAGGACGACCCCCCGGCGAGCCGGCCGCTGACGCTGGCGCTGGCCGCCGAGCGCATCGCCCACGCGGCGGCCGATGACGGGGCTGTAGAGCCCGGCCCCGGCCAGTTCATCTACGTCGAGTCCGAGTGGTTCAGCGTTCATCACGAGTACACCTCGATGGGCGAGCTCTCCCCCAGTGAGGGGGAGTCCCTCCGGCGCGAGTTCTGGATGTCGCCCGACGGCTGGGACGGCATGTTCATCGGGCACGGCGAGGACCCGGAGTGCGTGCGCCTCGGAGACCGGTGGGGCGGGGTTGCGGAGATGTCGGGCGGCGACGTGACACTGACGGTTCCCGGCGAGGTGCCGGACTGCCACGGGGCCGTGGATCCCGGCGAGGGCAACCCCAACCCCGAGGAGCCGGGGCACGGTTCCTACGACTGGCTCGCGCAACTCCCCACGGAGCCCGGCGCGCTGCTGGACTGGCTGTACGAGGAGACCGAGGGCCAGGGCAACAATCCCGAGGACGGGGTGTTCCAGGCGGTCACCGAGATGATCACGGAGTCGGTGATGCCGCCGGACCTGGCCGCGGCCATCTACGAGGCGGCCGCGGGCATTCCCGACGTGGAGCTGGTGGACGAGGCGGTCGACGCCGCGGGCCGGGAGGGCATCGCCATCGCCCGCACCGAGCGGGGCCAGCGCACCGAGCTGATCTTCGACGCCGAGACCTACGAGTACCTCGGCCACCGCTCCGTGCTGGTCAGGGACCAGAGCGGCCTTGAGGAGGGCACCGTCATGGGGAGCTCGGCCGTCCTCCAGCGGGCCGTCGTCGAGGAACTGGGCGAACGCCCGGGGGAGTGAGCCGGGCGCCGCTCACCGGCCGTCCGCGGGCTTGAGCTCGCGGGCGGCCTCCATGAGGTCCTTGGCCGTGTCGATGGCCCGCCAGTACGCCCCCTGCGGGATCTGGAAGCCCGCCAGGCGGCGTTCGCGGGCCAGGCGGGGGAAGGTGGTGCGCTCGTGGTCGCCGCGCTCGGGGAGGAGCTTGGCGAACTCCGGCGCGAAGACGTAGATACCGGCGTTGGTCAGGTACGGCGACGGGGGCGCCTCGATGAAGTCGAGGACGTGGCCGAAGCGGTCGGTTTCCACAGCTCCCCAGGGGATGCGGGGGCGGGCCAGCGCGAGGGTGGCGGTGGCCTCACGCTCGGCGTGGAAGGCGGCCATCTCACGCAGCGAGAAGCGGGTCCAGATGTCGCTGTTGGTGGCGAACCACGGCTCGTCGGGCTGCGGCAGTGCGGTGGCGGCGTACTTCAGGCCGCCACCCCGGCCCAGCGGCTCGCTCTCCACGACGGTGGTGACGTTCAGCGGCAGCTCGGTGGCTGCCAGCCAGTCCTGGAGGACCTCGGCGAGGTGTCCACAGGAGATCACGACGTCGGTGACGCCCTCTTCGGCGAGCCAGTCGAGCTGGTGGCCGATGATCGGGGTGCCGGTGCCCGGGATCTCGACCATCGTCTTGGGCCGGTCGTCGGTGTAGGGCCGCAGCCGGGAGCCCTGGCCTCCGGCCAGGACCACGGCCTGCGTGGGCTGCGGACCCGCGTGCGAGATGTCGCTGGCGCTCATACCCGCAGCTTACGGCTCCGCCGGCCGGGCGAACCGGGGGCCCACGCCCCGGCACCCCACCCGGCGTTGGGCGCCGTCGTCCAGCGGGGGCCGGGGCGTGGGCGGCCGGGGGATGGGCGCGTCAGCGCGCGGCCGCCACGCCCGAGGCGAACGCCGTGTCGCAGACGGGACGCGCGTGCTGCTGCGCCCGCTCCGCGCTGCCGTACTTCGCCACCGCAGCCTCGCCCAGCGTGCGCGCGATGTGCGTGCAGTGCGGGGACAGCGACGGGTCGTCGTTGACGGCCTGCTGGAGGCCGGTGAGGGCGGCGCTGGGGTCCTGGCGCTGAAGCACGGTCAGGAGGCGTTGGGTCAGCGCCTCCTGGGGCGTGAGGGACTTCTTCGCGGTGGATGCCGTGAGCATCTGCGCCTCGGGCGGCGTTCCGGCCCACGGCACGCGGGCGACGGCCAGGGTGCCGGAGAGCACCAGCACTACCGGAAGGATGACGGCGAGACTTCTGCCGATGCGGCGGATTGCCTTGATCACTGAAGGTCTTCCTCGCGTGATGGTGAGGTGACGGGCCAGACGATCGTAGCGAGAGGTAGTGATTTGGTGACATTTGGTCACTCTCACGAGTGAACGATGCTCGTGGTTTTCGAATCCGCCCTTGACGAGCAAGGGGCCGGTCTTCCGCCACGTGTGCGGAAGACCGGCCCTTTTGTCTGGCTCTGTGAGCGTTAGTCGCTGAGCCGCTCGCCCGTGCTGGTGGAGAAGACGTGGGTCTCGCCCGCGCGCGGCACCACGTGGAGGGTGGAGCCCTTCTCCGGGATGTCGCGGCCGCCGACGCGGATCACGAGGTCCTTCACGTCGCCGCCGACCTCGGCCGTGCCGTAGACGTAGGCGTCGGCGCCCAGCTCCTCGACCACGTTGACGGTGACCGCGAGGCCGGCCGCCTGGTCGGCGTCGGCCTTGGTGAGGCCGGCGGCCGCGCCGTCGTCCCCGTTCACCACGTCGAAGTGCTCGGGGCGGCAGCCGACGACCACGGCCGTGTCGCCCTTGCCCTGGGCCTCGCTGAGCGCGGCGCGCTCCACCGCGACCACGCTGTTGCCGAACTTCACGCCGCCGTCGGTGATCGGCACCTCGATCAGGTTCATGGCCGGGGAGCCGATGAAGCCCGCGACGAAGAGGTTGGACGGCTTGTCGTACATGGCGCGCGGGGTGTCCACCTGCTGCAGCAGGCCGTCCTTGAGCACCGCGACCCGGTCGCCCATGGTCATGGCCTCGACCTGGTCGTGGGTGACGTAGACGGTGGTGACGCCCAGGCGGCGCTGGAGCCCGGCGATCTGGGTGCGGGTCTGGACGCGGAGCTTGGCGTCGAGGTTCGACAGCGGCTCGTCCATGAGGAACACCTGGGGCTCGCGGACGATGGCGCGGCCCATGGCGACGCGCTGCCGCTGACCACCGGAGAGCGCCTTCGGCTTGCGGTCCAGGTACTCGGTGAGGTCGAGGATCTTGGCGGCCTCCTCGACCTTCTTGCGGATGTCCGCCTTGTTGACGCCGGCGATCTTGAGCGCGAAGCCCATGTTCTGGGCGACGGTCATGTGCGGGTACAGCGCGTAGTTCTGGAACACCATCGCGATGTCCCGGTCCTTCGGCGGCAGGTGGGTGACGTCACGGTCACCGATGTGGATGGAGCCTCCGTTGACGTCCTCCAGGCCCGCGAGCATGCGCAGGGAGGTGGACTTTCCACAACCGGAGGGGCCGACCAGGACGAGGAACTCGCCGTCCTCGATCTGGATGTCGAGCTGATCGACGGCTGGTACCTCTGAGCCCGGGTAGATCCGGGTCGCCTTGTCGTAGGTGACCGTTGCCATGACTTCGTCGTCTCCTTCTACCGGCAGGAACGTGCCGGACGATCCGAGTAGGAAGGTTGCATGGCCCACACACTGTGAGGGCTGAGGGTGAACCTAACTCGTGGGGATAACGTTTGTCACGGGCCTGTGCGCGAGAACATGCGTGCTCGGTAGGCTGGTGCGGGGCCGCCCGGCCCGCTTCGCCGCCTTAGCTCAGTTGGTCAGAGCAGCTGTCTTGTAAACAGCAGGTCGTCGGTTCGAGTCCGACAGGCGGCTCTTCGCTTGCCCGCCGCGCCCTGGTAGAAATACCGCGCATGTCCGAACAGGATCGATCAGGGACGCAGGGGATGCAGATGCGCGACGGGACCTTCCACCACCTCCGTTCCGCGGGCACCAGCCTGGTGCTGGACTGCACCGGACCGGGGCTGCCCCGGGTGGTGCACTGGGGGGAGGACCTGGGCGAGCTGCCGAACGCCGCCCTCGCCGCCCTCGCCCGCGCGCAGGAGCCACAGATCGCCTCCAACAACATCGACGTCGTGGTGCCGGTCGGCGTGCTGCCCGAGCACTCCGCGGGCTGGCTCGGCACGCCGGGGCTCACCGGGCACCGGGCCGGTGCCGACTTCTCCACGGCGTTCGCCGTCACGGCGATCGAACCCGGCGAGGCAGCCGGCGAGGCGGTCGGCGAGGCGGTCGGCGAGGCGGTCGGCGGCAACGCCCTGGAGGTCTCCGCCGAGGACGTCCAGGCGGGACTGGAGCTGCGGCTGGAGATCGAGCTCACCGCCTCGGGCCTGGTGCGGCAGCGCGCCACCCTCACCAGCCTCGCCGAAGCACAGGCGCCGCCGTTCTCGCTCTCCGGCGTGCTGCTGACGCTGCCGGTGCCCGAGCGCGCCACCGAGCTGATGGAGATGACCGGCCGCCACCTGCGCGAGCGCAGCCCGCAGCGGCATGCGTTCACCATCGGCACCCACCTGCGGGAGAACCGCCGGGGCCGCACCGGCACCGACGCGGCGACCGTGCACATCGCGGGCGAGGCGGGCTTCGGCTTCCGCTCCGGCGAGGTGTGGGGCGTTCACGTGGCCTGGAGCGGCAACCAGCGCTCGCTCGCCGAGCGCACCGTGGGCGGCGTCTCGCTGCTGGGCGGCGGCGAGCTGCTGCTGGCCGGGGAGGTTGCGCTCGGGCCCGACGAGTCGTACACCACGCCCTGGGTCTACGGCAGCTACGGGCGGGCCGGCCTGGACGAGCTGGCCGGGCGCTTCCACGACCACCTGCGGGGGCGGGAACGCCACCCTCGCTCGCCGCGCCCGGTCACGCTGAACGTCTGGGAGGCCGTCTACTTCGACCACGACCTGGGGCGGCTGAAGGAGCTGGCCGACGCCGCCGCCGAGGTGGGGGCCGAGCGCTTCGTGCTGGACGACGGCTGGTTCCGGGGCCGCCGCGACGACCACGCGGGGCTCGGCGACTGGTACGTGGACGAGGGCGTGTGGCCCGAAGGGCTGCACCCGCTGGCGGAGCACGTGCGCGGGCTCGGCCTGGAGTTCGGCCTGTGGGTCGAGCCGGAGATGATCAACCCCAACTCCGACCTGGCGCGCGACCACCCCGAGTGGATCATGGCGACCGGCGACCGGCTGCCGCCGGAGTCGCGCCACCAGCAGGTCCTCGACCTCGGCCACCCGGAGGCGTACGCCTACATCCTGGGGCGGCTCGACGCGATCGTCTCCGAGTACGCCCTGACGTACCTGAAGTGGGACCACAACCGCGACCTGGTGGAGGCCGGGCACAGCCCCACCGGGCGGGCCGGCGTCCACGCCCAGACGGCGGCCGTCTACCGGCTGCTGGACGAGCTGCGCGCCCGGCACCCCGGCCTGGAGATCGAGTCGTGCTCCTCGGGCGGCGGCCGGGTGGACCTCGGGATCCTGGAGCGCACGGACCGCGTGTGGACCTCCGACTGCATCGACGCGCTGGAGCGGCAGCAGATCCAGCGCTACACCGGGCTGCTGCTGCCGCCGGAGCTCCTCGGCTCGCACGTGGGCGCCCCCCGGTCCCACACCACGGGGCGCGCGCACGGGCTGGCGTTCCGGGCCGGGACGGCCCTTTTCGGCCACTTCGGCATCGAGTGGGACCTGACGAGGGCGCGCGAGAAGGACCGGGCGGAGCTGGCGGAGTGGATCGCGCTCTACAAGGCGCTGCGGCCGCTGCTGCACGGCGGGCGCGTGGTGCGCGGCGACCACCCGGATCCGGCGCTGTGGGTGCACGGGGTGGTGGCGGAGGACGGCTCGCGCGCGGTGTACGCCCTGGTGCAGATGGCGACCAGCGTGCAGGCGCCGCCCGGGCGGGTGGCGCTGCCGGGTCTCGACCCGGTGGCGGAGTACCGCGTCACGCCGCTGGCGCCCGGCGACCGGCTGCGGCCCGCGTACAGCCCGCTGGGGTGGTGGACGGACGGCGGCGTGACGCTGCCGGGGCGGGTGCTGGGGGCGGTGGGGTTGCGCGCCCCGATCCAGCACCCGGAGCGGCTGGTGCTGGTCGAGGCGCGGCGCGTCGAGGCCCGCTGAGGCGCGTTACGGGATGAGCACCACCTTGCCGATGGTCGCCCGGGTCTCCAGGGCGTGGTGGGCCTTGGCGGCCTCGGCGAGGGGGAAGCGCTGGACGAGCGGGGTGAGGGTGCCGGCGGCGTGGGCCAGCGCCTCCTCCTCCAGGACGCGGAGGTTCTCGATGCCGCCGATCTTCTCGAACAGGGCCGGGCCGAGGACGGGCCGCGAGGTGATGCCGCGCTCGGCCGCCTCGGCCTCCGGGAGGCGGGCGAAGTCGCCGTCGTCGGAGCGCAGGCCGTGGGAGGCCCAGCCGTAGGCGAGGTGCGTGCCGCCGGGGGCGAGCAGCCGCAGGCCGGCGAGGGCCGCCTCGCCGCCGACGCCCTCGAAGAGGTGGGTGGCGGGGCGGTCGCCGAACTCGGCGCGGACGGTCTCGGGCCAGTCCGGGCGGGCGTAGTCCACGGCGAGGTCGGCGCCGAGGTCGCGGACGGTGGCGCTCTTGGCCGGGCCACCGGCCGCCCCGATCACGGTCGCGCCGACGTGGTCGGCGTACTGCACGAGCAGCGCGCCGATGCCGCCGGCGGCGGCGAGGACGAGGACGGTGTCGGCGGCGGTGAGGTCGGCGAAGCGGAGGATGCCCATGGTCATGCGGCCGGTGCCGACCATGGCGATGGCGTGGTCCTCGGCGAGGCCGTCGGGGAGGGGGTGGAGGTTGCCGGTGCCGGTCACGGCGAGCTCGGCGTAGCCGCCGGGGACCCGGCCGAGGTGGGCGACGACGCGGCGGCCCAGCCAGGACTCCTCGACGCCCTCGCCGAGCGCGTCGACGGTGCCGGCGACCTCGCGGCCGGGGATGGTGGGCAGCTCGGGCGTGGGCCAGGGGCCGCCCGTCAGGCCCTCGCGCAGCGCGGTGTCGACCAGGTGGACCCCGGCGGCGGCGACGGCGATGCGCACCTGGCCGGGGCCCGGCGCGGGGTCGGGCGCCGCCTCGTAGACGAGGTTCTCGGCCGGGCCGAAGGCGTGCAGACGGATGGCGTGCATGGGTGGTCTCCCTTCAACGCCTCCAACCTGCAACTTCAAGGGCTGTTGAGGTCAACCTCCCGTGCCGGTCGTTGTCAGTGGCGCGAGGCAGGATGGTCCGCATGGCGAAGAAGCGGGACGAAGCGGTGAAGCGGCCCCGGAGGCCCGAGATCTCGCTGCCGGCGCTGGCGGCGGGTCTGGTGGGCGACATCGAGGTCGAGGGGGACTGCGACGGGATGGAGTTCGCCGACCTCGACCTGACGGGCGCGGACGGGCGCGGGGCGACCTTCCTGGAGTGCGCGCTGCGGCGTTGCGTGCTGGACGAGGCGGCGCTGAAGCGGGCGAGGATCCTGGACAGCCTGCTGGAGCACCCGCGCGGAGTGGGCACGGCGTTGAGCGAGGCGCAGCTGCGGGACGTGGAGATACGCGAGGCCAGGCTGGGCGGCACGCAGCTCAGCGGCGCCACCCTGACGCGGGTGCTGGTGCGCGGCGGCAAGCTCGACTACCTGAACCTGCGGCAGTCGCGGCTGATCGACGTCACCTTCGAGGGCTGCGTGCTGGTCGAGCCGGACTTCGCCGGTGCCCACCTGGAGCGGGTGTCGTTCGACGACTGCGAGCTGCGCGGCGTGGATCTCACCCAGGCCACGCTGCGGGACGTGGACCTGCGCGGCGTGGCGCTGCTGGAGGTCGCCCGCGGCGTGGACCGGCTGGCGGGCGCGGTCATCACGCCGACGCAGCTGCTGGACCTGGCGCCGCGGCTCGCGGCGGAGATGGGCCTGAAGGTGGTGGAGCCGTAGCTCAGAAGCTCAGCGCCCTGGCGATCAGGGCGTCCGACAGCTCGTGCAGCCGCCGCTGGGCCGTGGGTCGTACGCCTGGGCGTCGGCGCGAGCGGCCGCCGACCGTCGAAGTAGCGGCCGGTGCCGAGCTCCTCGGGGTCGCCGTCGACCAGGCGCAGCACGGCCGCGCCGCCCGCCGCGACGCTGTTGACCGGGTTGATGCCGCCCTCACGGACCATGGTGGTGTCCATGCAGGTGGCGGGGTGGAGGGCGTTGACCGTGATGTGCCGCTCGCGCAGCTCGGCGGCGAGGGCGACGGTGGAGGTGATCTGGGCGAGCTTGCTCTGGGCTCGGCGAGGTCGGCCAGCAGCACGAGGCGCCCGGGGCGCCGCCGGTCACACATCCGGGTGATCGTTCCGGATCGGGTGTCACGGGGCGGGCCGGTTCTGGGAGGGTCCCAGTCGATCCGGGGACCCGGGCCGGGTTCTGAGAGGAGAAAACCCATGGAATGTCCCTCCTGCGGCAGCACCAACGTGACGTCGAGTGGTGCCCTGGACGGATTCTGGAACTGCATGGACTGCGACCACCGCTGGCGGGTCCGCTAGGTCTGGCCGGGCCGTTCGTTCAGCCGCGCGGCCAGCGCCTCGGCCGCCGCGCGGTCGTCGTCGAAGAACGCCGCGCGCAGCTCCCCGTCCTCCTCGGGGACGTGGACCATGTGGCCCCACGGGTCGACGACGTACCAACCGCGTTCCTCGGAGTGCCGAGCCTGGTGCATGGTCGCCATTCTCGCTGAACTAACCTCCCCCGCGTGAAGGTGACGACGCGCAACGCGCGATTCCAGCAGTGGCAGGCGTTGCTGGAGAACCGCGCGAAGCGGCAGCGCCTCGGGGAGTTCCTGGTCCAGGGAGTGCGGCCCATCACCCTGGCCGTCGAGCGGGGCTGGCCGCTGCGCGCGCTGCTCTACGACGGCGAGCGCACGCTGTCGCGCTGGGCGAAGGAGCTGCTGGGCGCCGGCCGGGCCCAGACGTTCGCACTCGCGAGCGAGCTGCTGGCCGAGCTGGGCGATAAGGAGGACGGCGCGGAGGTCGTGGCCGTCGCGGAGATGCCGCCGGACGACCTGGGCCGCGTGCCGGTCGGGCCCGGCTTCCTCGGCGTGGCGTTCGACCGGCCGGTGAGCCCGGGGAACATCGGCACGCTGATCCGCTCGGCCGACTCCTTCGGCGCCCACGGCCTGATCGTGACCGGTCACGCCGCCGACGTGTACGACCCCAAGTCCGTGCGGGCCAGCACGGGTTCGCTCTTCGCGCTGCCGACCGTGCGCTGCCCCGGCCCGCGCGAGGTCGCGGCCTGGCTGGAGCGCTGCGGGCAGCCGGTGACCGTCGTCGGCACCGATGAGAAGGGGGAGGCCGAGCTGGAGGAGCTCGACCTCACCGGGCCCGTGCTGCTGCTCGTCGGCAACGAGACGACGGGCCTGAGCGCCGGGTGGCGGGAGCTGTGCGACCGCATGGCCCGCATCCCGATGACCGGCACGGCGAGCTCCCTCAACGCCGCCAGCGCCGCCACGGTCGCCCTCTACGAGGCGGCCCGCCAGCGCCGCCGCGCGGGGCGCGCCGACGGCGCGCCCCGCGCGTGAGGACGCTCGCCTGAGGCGGCGGAGGCCGCCGCACAGACCGGGTCAGACGTTGACGCCGAAGTCCTGGGCGATGCCGGCCAGGCCGGAGGCGTAGCCCTGGCCGACCGCGCGGAACTTCCACTCCGCGCCGTTCCGGTAGATCTCGCCGAAGACCATGGCGGTCTCGGTGGAGGCGTCCTCGGTCAGGTCGTACCGCGCGATCTCGGTGCCGCCGTTCTGGTTCACGACGCGGATGAAGGCGTTGCGCACCTGGCCGAAGTTCTGCCCGCGGGCCTCGGCGTCGTGGATGGACACCGGGAAGACGATCTTGTCGATCTCGGCGGGCGTGCCCGCGAGGTTGATGTTGATCTGCTCGTCGTCGCCCTCGCCCTCGCCCGTGAGGTTGTCACCCGTGTGCTGGATGGCGCCGTCGGGGGAGGTCAGGTTGTTGTAGAAGACGAAGTGCGCGTCGGACAGGACCTTCCCTGCGGCGTTCAGCCCCAGGGCGCTCGCGTCCAGGTCGAAGTCCGCACCGGTCGTGGAGCGGACGTCCCAGCCCAGGCCGACCGTGACGGCGGTCAGGCCGGGGGCCTCCTTGCTCAGCGAGACGTTGCCGCCCTTGCTCAGGCTCACACCCATTTGATAAGTCCCCTTGTTTCGTTTGCTCGGTTCGCTCAGGCGCTGCTATCGCTCAGGATGGCTAGCTTTGCGATGACGTTACTCTCACCCGTCACAACGATGTCAGGGGGTGGCCCGGTTCCGTGGCCGCTTCCGGGAAAAACCCGGGTGCGCCCCCTCCCGCGCCCGAGGATCATGGCCGTGTGTCCGCTCCCCACGCCGGCGACAGCGCCGGCCCCGTGATCCGCGGCGCGGTTCGCCTCCCCGAGGCCGAGCTGCGCTGGCGTTTCACGCGTTCCTCGGGGGCCGGCGGGCAGCACGTCAACACCACCGACACGCGGGTGGAGGCGCGCTTCGACCTGGCGGCCACGCGGGCGCTGCCCGAGGAGTGGAAGCGGCGGGCGCTCGACCGGCTGGCCGGACGCCTCGTGGACGACGGCGTGCTCGTGGTGCGGGCGTCCGAGCACCGCTCGCAGTGGCGCAACCGGCAGGCGGCCGTCGCCCGCATGGCCGCGCTGCTGGCCGAGGCGACGGCGCCGCCGAGCGCTCCGCGCAGGCCCCGCAGGGTGTCGCGCGCGGCGCGTGAGCGGCGGCTGCGGGAGAAGCGCCGTCGCGGTGAGCTGAAGCGCGGCCGCGCCGCGCCGGAGGGGGACTAGCCGAGGGCTGAGGCCCCCGGACCCGCGTTGCCGCCCACGCCCCGCCCACGCCCCGCCCCACCCACCCGGGGGTGGCTGGGGCGGGGCGTGGGCGTCGTCGTCAGCCCAGGCGGCGGTAGGAGCCCTGGTAGTACGTGAGGGGGCCGCCCGTCACCGGGCGCAGCGTCGTCGCCAGCACGCGGGCCACGACGAGCGTGTGGTCCCCGGCCGGGACGCGCTGCTCCGTGCGGCACTCCACCGCCGCCAGCGCGCCCTCGACCAGCGGCGCCCCGCTGATGCTCCCCACCTCGTGCGGCACCTCCGTGAAGAGCAGCCGGTCGCTCAGCCGCCCCTTCATCGCGAACCGCCCGGCTATCGCCCGCTGCCCCTCGGCCAGCAGCGAGGCCGCCCACAGCGGCTGGCGTTCCAGCAACTCGTCCATGCGGGAGCCGGTGCGCACGCTGACCAGCACCAGCGGCGGGTCGAGGGAGACGGACAGGAACGCCGTGGCCGTCATCCCGGCCGCCGCACCGTGCGGGCCGTCCTCGGGGTCGTGGGCCGTCACCAGCACCACGCCGCCCGCGAGCCGGGTCATGGCGGCACGGAACTCCTCCTCGCTCACACCTTCAGGATGCCGGGCCTGCTGCGCTGACTGCTGTCGAGTGGGGAGGGACACACGGGACAAGCTAACCGCCGCGGACGCGCCCCGCATCGGGCCAGGGGACCAGGACCCTGGCGGGACTCTGCCAAAATCTGTCCTACAACCCGCGATCGATCACTTCCGCAGTGTGACATGGCTCACAGTAGGCAATTAATTACTGACCCTGTGTACCTAGCAGGCAGCTCCCTGTGATTCAGTGGCCTTGGTATCTGCACGTGCATCCGGGCCGGGGGAGTGATGGAAACGGATACTGAGCCGTACGTGCGCCTCGCCTCGCTGCGAGAGCTGCACCGCGTCGTGGCACAACTGAACACCGCTCGCAGCATGGCGGACACGTTGCAGACCATCGCCGACGGCGCCGTCGCCGCCCTCGGCTTCGAACTCGCCGCCGTCCACCTCGTCGCCTCGGACGGGAACCTCCTGGTCGCCGCCGTCGCCGGCAGCGACCAGGCCGAGGCCGCCCTCGCCGGCCGCACCGGCTCCCGCGAGTCCTGGGAGCGCCGCCTGGCCATGGGGGAGCGCTGGGGGGAGCTGCGCTTCATCCCCTACACCGAGGGCTGGGTCCTCGACCACGACGATGTCCCCCAGTGGCACATCACCGGCCCCGCCCCCCGCACCGCCGACGAGTGGCACCCCATGGACCGGCTCTTCGCGCCGATGTACGCCTCCGACGGCGAGCTGCTGGCCGTGCTGGAGGTCGACAAGCCCCGCAACGGCAAGCGCCCCGGCCCGTGGGGCTGCGAGGCGTTGCAGCTCTACGCCTCCCAGGCCGCGATAGCCATCTCCAACGCCCGGCTGCGCGGCAACATGCAGCGCGCCCTGATAAGGCTGGAGCAGGAGCAGCAGGCCCTGCGCGCCAGCGAGGAGAGCTTCCGCCAGGCGTTCGAGTACGCCCCCAGCGGCATGGCCATCGCGGAGGTCGGCGGCGAGAGCCACGGCCGCCTCATCCGCGTCAACGACGCGCTGTGCCGCCTGCTGGGCCGCAGCGCCGCGCTGCTGCGCCGCTTCAGCTTCTCCGAGCTGGTCCACCCCGAGGACACCGCCGTCCTGCTGCGCTGCGCCGCCGAGGGCGGCCGGGCCGAGCTTCGGCTCGCCCGCCGCGACGGCACCTACGTGTGGGTCTCCCTGCGCAACTCGGTGGTCGCCGACGCCACCGACGGCCCGCAGGTGATGCTCACGCACGTCGAGGACATCGAGGAGCGCAAACGCCACGAGCTGGCCCTGGCCCACCGCGCCAGCCACGACTCGCTCACCGGCCTGCCCAACAGCGCCGAGCTGCGCGCCCGCCTCGGCAGCCGCATCTGCGACATCCCGCAGGACCGCCTCGACGCCCCCGCCGAGCCGCACCACGCCACCGACGCCTTCCAGGGCCTGGGCACCCCGCCGCCGCGCCCGTACGACCACCACGAGCACGTCCGGCTGCCGGACGCGCCGGGCGGCGACGGCAAGGGCCTGGCCGTGCTCTTCTGCGACCTCGACGGCTTCAAGACGATCAACGACCGCTTCGGGCACGTCTGCGGCGATGCCGTGCTGGTGGAGGTGTCCCGCCGCCTGGAGCAGGGCGTCCGGGACAACGACACCGTCGCCCGCCTCGGCGGCGACGAGTTCGTGGTGCTCGCCGACGGCCTGGGCCCCGCCGACGCCTCCGACCTGGCCGTCCGGCTGCGCAACGCCATCATCCCGCCGATCCGGGTCGAGGGCCGCTCGGTCCGGGTCGGCGCCAGCTTCGGCATCGGCTGGGCGGCCTGCGGCATGACGACCGAGGAGATCCTGGAGTCCGCCGACCAGCGGATGTACGTCGAGAAGCGCTCGCGCTCGCAGGGCCGCCGCCGCGCGGGGTAGGGCGTGCGGTAGGGGGCTGTCCGTGGGAGGCGGTAGGCTCGCGAGCGGACGCGCGCTTCGCGCGGGGCGGGGTGAGGAAGACGCTTGAAGGAGCGAGTCGATGAGTGCGGGGAACAACGGCGCAGGCATGCCACCCGAGCACGACGACGACCCGTTCGCCTATCTCTACCGGCCGGAGGGCGGCCAGTCGGCGGACGGCCAGCAGCCGCCCGCCCGGCCGCCCCGGCAGCCGTCCTCGTACCACCAGGTCCGGCCGGTCGGTGAGCGCACCTTCGGCGGCCAGCGCCCGCAGCAGGGGTACGGGTATCCGCAGCCGCCGCCGCAGCAGCCGCGGCAGCCGCAGCCCGACGCCTACTACGCCGCTCCCGAGACGCAGCCGGGCGGCCCCGGCGGCGCGGCCGGCGCCCCCGGCCGCCGCCGGCCGCCGCCGCCCGAGGCGCCCCGCCGCAACGGGCTGCTCATCGGCGCCATCGCCGTCGTCCTCGCGGTCGTGGTCGGCGTGGGCGCGGCCATCCTCTTCAGCGGCGACGAGTCCGACCCCACCGCGGGCGACGACCCGACCGGCTCCGAGACCCAGGACACCGGCGGCGACGGCGGCAACGGGGAGGAGAGCCCCAGCGAGGAGCCGACCAATCCGTCCGGGAACGACGAGCTGCCCGCCGCCGACATCACCGCGCTCCAGCTCGGCGGCACCGCCCGCGTGGCGTCCGGCGTCGAGGGCGCCCGGTCGCCGGACGGCTCGTACATCGAGGGCCTGGCCTCGGGCTCCTCGATCACCTGGACCTTCGACTTCGAGGGCAAGGCCGGGCAGTACTACCTCTACACGACCTACTCGGCGATCAGCGACGGCCAGACGCTGGACTTCTCGCTCAACGGCTCGCCGCGCAGCGACGGCGTGAACCTCGACGACTACAACAACACCGGCGAGTGGGACACGAGCTGGACCAACACCTACAACTACGTCGACCTGGAGCCCGGCGAGTACACGGTCCAGTTCAGCTGCTCCGCCTCCTGCGACGTGCTGATCGACCAGATCTTCCTCAGCGAGACGAAGCTGGACCTGTAGCAGGCCCCGGCGGCCCCACCAGCCACCGGCCCCGGCGCATCACGCCGGCCACCCCGAAGTCCTCGTCCAGCACCACCAGGTCGGCGTCCTTGCCCGCCTCGATCGAGCCCACCCGGTCGTCGATCCCCAGCAGCCGCGCCGGCGTCTCCGACAGCGCCCGCACCGCCTCGGTCACCGGCAGCCCGTCCACCGTCACCGCCCGCCGCAGCGCGCGGTCCAGCGTCAGCGTCGAGCCCGCGATCGTCCCGGCCCCCGGCTGCCCCTCGGCCAGCCGCGCCACCCCGTCGGCCACGGTGACCTTCAGCGGCCCCAGCGGATAGACGCCGTCGCCCATCCCGGCCGCCCCCATGGCGTCGGTGATGAACGCCACCCGCGCGGCGCCCGCCGTGCGGAACGCCAGCCCCAGCACGGACGGGTGCAGGTGCGTGCCGTCGTTGATCAGCTCGATGGTGACCCGCTCGTCCTCCAGCAGCGCCGCCACCGGCCCCGGCGCACGGTGGGCCAGCGGCGGCATGGCGCTGAACAGGTGCGTCGCCACGCTCGCGCCCGCCTCGATCGCGGCGCGGGCCGTCTCGTAGCCGGCGTCGGTGTGCCCGACCGCCGGGATGACGGCGCTGTCGCGCAGCAGCCGCACCGCGTCGATGCCGCCGGGCAGTTCGGGGGCGAGCGTCATCATGCGGGCCGCGCCGCGCGCCGCGCCGATCAGCTTGCCGACCTCGGCCGGGTCGGGGTCGCGCAGCAGCGCGGGGTCGTGCGCCCCGCACCGGCTGGCGGCGATGAACGGGCCCTCGAAGTGGATGCCCGCCAGCTCGCCGTCCTCCACCAGCTCCGACAGCACGCCCGCCTGCGCCGCCAAATCGTCCAGTCCGCCGGTGACGGTGGAGGCGAGCATCGAGGTGGTGCCGTGGCGGCGGTGGACGTCGATCACCGTCAGCGCCTCGCTTGCCGTGCCCGCGGAGAACGAGGCGCCCCCGCCGCCGTGCACGTGGACGTCGACGAAGCCCGGCACGACCCAGTGCCCGGTCAGGTCCACCACGGCCGTGCGGTCGCTCTCGTCACCCTCGTCTCTCGCGTCTGCGTCTCCGCCTCCGGCCGCGAAACGCCCGCCGGCGACGGTCACCCGGCCGTCCGGCTCCACGCCGGAGGGCCGCACCACCCGGGCTCCGGTCAGCACCGTGCGGTCCGCGTCGTCGGTGGTGGCGGCGTGAGAGGGCGTCATCGCTCGGGAACCTCCGCGACGTGGCTGTGAACCGGACTGGTCACCCCAGTCTCGCCCACGGCCCGTGAAGAGGTCTAGTCCATTCGATCGGGCCGATGTTCGCATCTGTTGTCAACGTGGCCACCCAGTGGGCAAAACGCCATCAAACGAGGGCTGTTGTGAAAACGATATCCGCCCAGGTAGTGGTGATCGCCCAGCGACGGAGGCAAACTCAGATGCTCGTGTTTTTCAGCGACAAAGGGGAGAACGTGCGACGTCGCCGTTTCTTGGGCATGGGGGCGGGCGGTATCGCCGGAGCCGCGGGGCTCGCGGCCACCACCACCGCGTGCGCGGCGGATTCGGGCAGCGACCAGGTCGTGCTGCGGCTGCTGGCCACGGAGTACGGCGGTGAGGCCTCGGACGCCGGCAGCACCGAGCGGTACTGGAACGATGTGGTGAACGAGTTCCGCGAGGAATACCCGGACATCCTCATCAACGTCTCCGTCGTCCGCTACCAGGACGCCAACACCGAGGTCGCCCGCCTCGTCAGAAGGGGAACGCCGCCCGACATCGCCCAGGTCTCCGCCTTCGCCGACTTCGCCGAGGCCGAGCAGCTCTACCCCGCGAGCGTGCTGCTCACCCTCCCCGTGCTCGCCGAGTTCATACCCTCGATAGCCGCCGCCGGCGAGCGCCGCCGCATCCAGTACGGGATGCCCTTCGCCTCCAGCATCACCCGCCTCTACTACAACAAGCGGCTCTTCAGCGAGGCCGGGCTGGACGACGAGCGGGCCCCGGCCGACTGGGGCGAGCTGCTCGACGCCGCCCTCGCGCTGCGTTCCGCGGGCGTCACCACCCCCTTCGCGCTGCCGTTCGCCCACGCCCAGGCCCACGTCGAGGCCGCGACCTGGATGATCAGCGGCGGCGGCGGCCTCACGGACGACATCGGCAGCTACACCATCGACGCGCAGGCCAACATCGACACCTTCGCCTGGCTGCGCGACGAGCTCGTCGGCCAGGACCTGTGCGGCCCCGGGGAGCCCAACCGCACCACCCGCGACGACGCCTTCGCCGCCTTCGCCGCCGGCGATGCCGGCATGATCGTCGCCGACTCGCTGCTGATGCGTCAGGCCGAGTTCGGCGACATCGACTTCGCCACCGCCCAGATGCCCGGCACCACCGGCCCCAACCCCACCGCGCTCGGCTATGCGGCCTGGGTGGTCGGCTTCAACCAGAACGGCCACAAGGAGGAGATCGCGACCTTCCTGGACTTCGTCTACACCAACACCAACGTCCCCGGCTTCTCCGAGCGCTACGACCTCCTCCCCGTCACCACCCCCGCCGTCCAGGCCATGAGCGAGAGCAGCGCCCCCGAGGACGAGCGCATGGCCCCCTTCCTCGACGACCTGCCCAGCGCCACCTTCTACCCCGTCGGCAAGGTCTCCTGGGCCGAGGTCGCCAGCGCGATCGGCCGCCGCATCGGCGAGACCATGCTCCCCGACGCCGACATCGGCGCCATCCTCGGCGAGCTCCAGACCCTGGCCGAGGACGCCGACCGCCGGGAGGACGCCGTCTGACGGCCCCCGCCGTAAACTGCCCCCGTGAGCGGGAACGGGCCGTCCGGGCTGTCCGAGCGCGAGCTGGCCATGCTCGCGCTCGAACGCCGCTCCTGGCCCGGCGCGGGCGCCAAGGAGCGCGCCATCCGCGAGCGGCTCGGCATCTCCCCGACCCGCTACTACCAGCTCCTCAACGCCCTCATCGACGACCCCCGCGCCCTCGCCCACGACCCCGTCACCGTCAACCGGCTGCGCCGCCTGCGGGACGCCAGGCGCGAGCGCTAGGGCCCCCGGGCGTGGGTAGAGTCCCGGACATGGGCTTCCACGACATGGGCTTCCGCCACGACGCTCTGCCCGCCCCCCGGACCGACGCCGGCCGCGAGGGACTCGCCGCGCTCCTCGCCCGGCCCGAAGGCGCCCTGGTCGCCGCCGACTTCGACGGCACCCTGGCCCCGATCGTGCCCGATCCCGAACAGGCCCGCGCCCACCCCGACGCCGTGCCCGCCCTGGCCCGGCTCGCCGGGCGCGTCGCCGCCGTCGCCGTCATCACCGGCCGCCCGGCCGACGTGGCCGTCCGCCTCGGCGGCTTCGCCGGCCACCCCGAGCTGGCCGGGCTCACCGTCCTCGGGGCGTACGGCGCGGAACGCTGGAACGCCGCCGACGGCCGGCTGCACCGGCCCCCGCCCCACCCCGGCATCGCCAGCGCACGCGAGGAGCTCCCCGGCCTGCTCGGCGAGACCGGCGCGGCCGTCGAGGACAAGGGCGGCGCCCTGGCCGTCCACACCCGCCGCGCCCCCGACCCCGCCGGGGCCTTCGCCGCGCTGCGCGAGCCGCTGGCCGCGCTCGCCACCCGGCTGGGCCTGGCCCTGGAGCCCGGCCGCCTGGTGCTGGAGCTGCGTCCGCCGGGCATGGACAAGGGCGCCGCGCTCACCGCGCTGGCCCGCGACGTCGGCGCCGCGTCCGTGCTCTACGCGGGCGACGACCTCGGCGACCTGGCGGCGTTCGAGGCGGTCGTCAAGCTGCGCGAGGCCGGCGTTCCCGGCCTGCGGGTGTGCAGCGGCAGCGCGGAGGTCGCCGAGCTGACGGAGGCCACCGACGTCACCGTGGACGGCCCCCGGGGCGTCGCCGCGCTGCTGGCGGCGCTGGCGGGGGCGATGGAGGGCGGCCCGAGGCCGAGCCGCTAGGCCCTGTCCGGGCCTGTCCGGACCCTGTCCGGGCCTACGCCGAGAACAGCAGCACGAGCGCCAGGATGAAGATCACCCAGGCGGCGATCGACAGGTACCCGAAGACCAGGCCGGTGATGGCCTGGCCGTCGCCCTGCTCGCCGGTGCGGCGGATCTCGGCCCGCGCCTTGTGCCCGAGGATGACGGCCGGGATCGCGGTCGCGCCCCCGCTGAAGAGCGTGAGCAGGCCGCAGACGAGGGCGCCCGTGGCGTTGCCGTTGGTCGGCGGGGGCAGCGGCATCGCCATCGGCCGCGCCGGCCCGTAGTACGCCTGCTGCGGTGGCTGAGGCGGATGCGGCTGCTGCATGGGCCCCTGCGGCAGGTCGGCGACGAGCGCCTGCAGCTCGCCGTAGGTGCTGGAGCGCTGCACCCGCGTCAGCCGGTCCTCGAACTCCTTCTGCTGCAATCGCCCTTCCGCGAATCCGGCCTTCAGCACGTCCGTGGTCCGCTCGCGATCCGCGTCGGAGGCGCGCATCATCGACGACTGGCCGTACGGCTGCGGCTGCGCCCCGTGCGGCTGCCAGCCCTGTAGTGACATCCCAGCCCTCCCCGCGCTTGGCGCCGGATCTCCTCGTCCCCCGAATCGTCCCCCTGAATAGTCTGTCCTGGAAGACGGTCGGGCAAGGCCAAGGGTTCCAGGCGCGTCCTCACGCCCCCTCAGTGCCGCCTCGATGCCGCTACGCCCGCAGCGCGTCGAGCTGCGCCAGGAACCACTCCCGGGGCGGCAGGGCCGTGGCCGCGGCCGACAGACGCTTGGTGCGCTGCGCGCGCTCCTCGGCGGGCATGGACAGCGCGCGGTGCAGCGCCTCGGCGGTGGCGGCGATGTCGTAGGGGTTGACCAGCAGCGCGTCCTCGCGCAGCTCCTCGGCGGCCCCGGCCTCGCGGGAGAGCACGAGCGCGCAGCCGCGCTCGGAGACGACCGGGACCTCCTTCGCGACGAGGTTCATGCCGTCGCGGATGGGGTTGACCAGCGCCACGTCCGCCATGCGGTACGCCGCGAGCGAACGCGCGAAGTCGTCCTTGACGTGCAGCAGCACCGGGGTCCAGCCGTCCCGCCCGAACTCGCCGTTGATCTCCTCGGCGAGCCGCGAGACCTCGTCCGTGTAGTCGCGGTAGACGGCCAGGTCCTGCCGCGAGGGGTAGGCGAACGCCAGGTGCGCGACCCGGCCCTGCCACTCGGGGTGGTCGGTGAGCAGCCGCCGGTAGGCGTGCAGGCCGCGCACGATGTTCTTCGACAGCTCGGTGCGGTCCACCCGCACGATCGTCCGGCACTCCCCGGTCTGCCCGCGCAGCTCGGCCAGGCGCCGGTCGACGTCGGCGGCGTACGCCCGCTCCCGCAGGAAGTCGGCGTCCGCCCCGAGCGCGTGCACGCCGAGCCGGGTGGTGCGGCCCTCGTACGTCACCGCGTCGCCCCCGGCGGAGACCTCCGCGCCCAGCAGTTCGGCGCAGCAGGCGGCGAACGCGGCGGCCCAGCGGCGGGTGAGGAACGCCGCCCGGTCCGCGCCGAGCATGCCGCGCAGCAGCTCGCGGGCCACGCCGTCCGGCAGCACCCGGAAGAAGTCCGGCGGCGCCCACGGCGTGTGCGAGAAGTGCCCGATCCGCAGGTCGGGGCGGCGTTGCCGCAGCATGCCGGGCAGCAGCGAGAGGTGGTAGTCCTGCACCAGCACCGCGGCGCCGGGGGCGGCCTCCTCGACCACCGTGTCGGCGAACATGGCGTTGTACGCGCTGTAGCGGCTCCACTGCTTCTCGAAGGCGCTGTCGAAGACGGGTTCCAGCGGCGTCTGGTACAGCATGTGGTGGACGAACCACAGCACGGAGTTGGCGATGCCGTTGTAGGCCGCGTCGAAGGTGCTGGGGGAGATGTTCAGCATCCGCACCGCCTGCCCGCCGGTCGCGGCCGGGTCCAGGCGCCGCCCGAAGCGCCGCGTCGCCTCCCTGTCGCCCTCGCCGAGCGCGGCGCACACCCACAGGCCGCCGTCCGGGCCGAGCGCGCTGAGGCCGGAGACGACGCCTCCGCCGCCGCGCCGGGCGGTGAGCGAGCCGTCCTCGGACACGGCGTAGCTCACCGGGCCGCGGTTGGACGCGATCACGACGCTGCCGTCGGCCGTCATGGGCTCATCACCTTCCGTGAGGGCATGAGGATGTGCTCGCGCGGAAGGTAGTTAGCCCGCCGCGCGAGCGATGAAACGTGTCTCCCGTCACGCCGCCTTGCGGGCGGCGTACTCGGGGACGCTCGTCATGGGCGGGCGTTCCTCGGTGTGGATGTGGTGGGTCTGCGGGGCGAACCCCCCGGTATCGGTCCTCTCGAACTGGGTTATCCCCGGCCGGACCGGCACCGGGCCCGGCAGCCGGCTCTGCGCGGTGCGCATGATCGCGGCGGCCATCCGGCCCAGCGCCTGCCCGTCCTGGTGGCGGTGCTTGCGGACGCCCACGTCGACCTGGGCGAGCGCGTCGAGGCCGGCCAGGTTGAGCGTGTCGATCAGCAGGCCGAGCTCCACGCCGTACCCGACGGGGAACGGCAGCCGCTCCAGCAGCGAGCGCCGCGCCGCGTACTCCCCGCCCAGGGGCTGCACCACGCCGGCCAGCTGCGGCCAGTGGAGGTTCAGCAGCGGGCGGGCGACGAGCTCGGTGACGCGGCCGCCCTGCCGGGCGCCGGACGGCTGGTCGCCCAGCGGGCGGTCGTACATGGCCTTGACCATCTGTACCCGCGGCTCGGTGAGCAGGGGTCCGAGGATGCCGGAGACGAAGCGGGAGTCGAATTCCCGCAGGTCGGCATCGACGAAGCAGATGATCTCGCCGCTGGCGGCCAGCAGCGAGCGCCAGAGCACCTCGCCCTTACCGGGCACGGGCGGTAGCCGGGGGAGGATCTCGTCCCGGTGGACGACCTTGGCGCCCGCCGCGGCGGCCACCTCGGAGGTGCGGTCGGTGGAGCCGGAGTCCACCACCATCAGTTCATCGATCAGCGGCACGTTCTCCATCAGGTCGCGCCGGAGCGCTTCCACGATGGCGCCGACGGTCGCTTCCTCGTTCAGCGCGGGGAGAACCACGCTGATGCTGGCGGCCGCACCAGCCTCACGCTTCGCGTTCAGCATCTGCGGCAGCGAGCGGTCAGCGGCGACCCAGGACCGGCGGCTCAGCCACTCCTCTGCCTCTTCCAGCACGAATGTCGCTCCTGTTCGCGTTCGGCCATGTTGTTACCCGTATGGCCGTATCTGCCCCTTCCTGGTGGTGCCCGAACCCACCGCGCCCGCTTTTCTTCGTCCGCTTTCTCTGAGTGATCAGTCGTGATCGACTGGCCTGACTCGCGGGTCTTCGGCGTCTCGCGGATCGGACGGCCCGGGCCATTGTGCGGGCCGTCCGTTACAGTCTCGGACAGCGCAGGTGTCCTCCGCATATCGAGGCCCGCGCCCACAACCGCATACCGCTCATCCAGAGGGGCAGAGGGAACGGCCCGTTGAAGCCCCGGCAACCCTTCCGCCGGTCTCGTGACGACGCGAGGCTCCCGGTGGGGAAGGTGCCAATTCCGTCCCGTGGCGAGAGCCGTCACGGGGAAGATGAGGAGAGAAGGGCCTCGCACCCATGTCTGTGCTCACCACGCACGCCACCACCGCTCCCGCGACCGTCGACCTCGGCCCGGCCGCCGCGCTCTCCTGCCGGGAGTGCGGGGAGCGCTCCCCCCTCAGCCCGGACTTCGCCTGTCCGTCCTGTTTCGGGCCGCTGGAGATCGCCTACGACCTGCCGGCCGGCGACCCCGAGGCACTGCGCGCCCGCATCGAGTCCGGGCCGCAGAGCATCTGGCGCTACGCCCCGCTGCTGCCGGTGCCCGCCACCGTCGCCGAGCAGCCGAACCTCAATCCCGGGTGTACGCCGCTGGTGCGAGCCGACCGGCTCGCCGCCGAGCTGGGCGTGACCGGAGAGCTGTACATCAAGGACGACTCGGCCAACCCCACCCACTCCTTCAAGGACCGGGTGGTGGCCTGTGCCGTCGAGGCCGCCCGCGCTTTCGGCTTCACCACCCTGTCCTGCTCCTCCACCGGCAACCTGGCGGGCGCGGTCGGCGCCGCCGCCGCCCGCGCGGGGCTGCGCTCCTGCGTCTTCATCCCCGAGGGCCTGGAGCAGGGCAAGGTCGTCATGGCCGCGATCTACGGCGGCCAGGTCGTCGCCATCGAGGGCACCTACGACGACGTGAACCGGTTCTGCAGCGAGCTGATCGGCGACCCGGTCGGCGAGGGCTGGGGCTTCGTCAACGTCAACCTCCGCCCGTACTACGCCGAGGGCTCCAAGACCCTCGCCTTCGAGATCTGCGAACGCCTCGGCTGGCGGATCCCCGACCAGCTCGTCGTCCCGATCGCCTCGGGCTCGCAGCTGACCAAGATCGACAAGGGGCTGAAGGAGCTGATAGCCACCGGCCTGGTGGAGGACCGGCCGTACCGGATCTTCGGGGCGCAGGCCGAGGGCTGCTCGCCCGTCTCCCAGGCGTTCCGCGCCGGGCACGACGTGGTCCGGCCGGTGAAGCCCGACACCATCGCCAAGTCCCTGGCCATCGGCAACCCGGCGGACGGGCCGTACGTGCTGGACATCGCACGGCGCACCGGCGGCGCGGTGGAGGACGTCACCGACGGGCAGATCCTGGACGCGATCGGGCTGCTGGCCCGCACCGAGGGCGTCTTCGCCGAGACGGCGGGCGGCGTGACGCTCGGCGTGGCCCGCAAGCTGATCGAGAACGGGGTGCTCGACCCCTCGCTGACCACGGTCGTGCTGAACACCGGCGACGGCCTGAAGACCCTGGAAGCGGTGGCCCCGACGGCGGGCCCGACCGCGACCATCCGCCCGAATCTGGAGTCGTTCCGAAAGGCTGGCCTGGCATGAGCGTGACCGTCCGAATCCCGACCATCCTGCGCACCTACACCGGCGGGCAGGCCGAGGTGACCGCCGAGGGCGACACGGTGGGCGAGGTGCTGGCGGACCTGGACAAGAACCACCAGGGCATCGGCGCCCGGGTCCTGGACGAGCAGGGCGCGCTCCGGCGTTTCGTGAACGTGTACGTGAACGACGACGACGTGCGGTTCGCGCAGGGTCTCGACACCCCTACGCCGGACGGCGCGGGCCTGTCGATCATCCCCGCCGTCGCCGGCGGCTGAGCGGACGGACGACGGACGACGGACGACGGACGACGGACGACGGACCGTCACGCCTATCACGCGCCGCCCCCGGGTGACCACCCGGGGGCAGCGGCGTGTGCGGGGCGGGATAGGGTGATCGCGCGGGGTCGCGCGGGTCGTCCCACCCGGCAAACGGCGCCACTCGCATATGAATTCGCGACACATCGCGCGGAATTAAGGCTGAAAGTCGACGTACCAATTGTCTGGTTGGCGCGGTTGCGCCGCATTAAAAGATTCAACTTTCAGCTATTATGGGCCACTTGCCCCGTTCTGACTCATCATAATTTCTCGTCCGAATGACCTGTTGCACTGGGCGTACGTCCAGATACATTCAGCGGCGGTCGAGCGTTCCGGCGCACACCCCCAATCGCCCGGGGGTGGGGTCTGTGAAGTATGACCCGGGTCCGCGAAGTGCGGTCTCGTGAAAGGGCCAGCAATAGGGGAGTTAGGAATGGCTCAGGGCACCGTCAAGTGGTTCAACGCGGAGAAGGGATACGGCTTCATCGCGGTAGACGGTGGTGCGGACGTGTTCGTCCACTACAGCGCGATCCAGATGGACGGCTACCGCACCCTGGAAGAGGGACAGCGGGTCGAGTTCGAGATCTCGCAGGGACAGAAGGGTCCACAGGCCGACATGGTCCGGGTTACCGCCTGAACCGCCGACCGCACCACACACCAGCCGCATAGCACATCCGTCACGTTACAAGGGCCCCGCCCCCGGCCACCGGGCGCGGGGCCCCACCATGTGCGCCTCCGGGGACCGCCACCCCTGACCGACTGCCCTTCGGGCAGGCTTGCGCCCTCCCGTCGCCCGGCCACCACCCCTCACCGACTGCCCTTCGGGCAGGCTTGCACTCTGGGGGGGCGAGTGCTAATCATGGGCGTTAGCACTCTCCTTGTGAGAGTGACAGCAAGGACCGGTTCGGTGAGGTCCGCCGTCCAGGTGGCGCAGGGTGCCACAGGGGCGGCGGGCCGTCCGTCGCGGGCGCCATCGCGGTCCGGAGCAATCCACCCCCGTATATGGGAGGACCACTTCACATGGCCAAGATCATCGCGTTCGACGAGGAGGCGCGGCGGGGCCTTGAGCGCGGTATGAACCAGCTCGCCGACGCCGTCAAGGTCACGCTGGGCCCCAAGGGCCGGAACGTCGTCCTGGAGAAGAAGTGGGGCGCCCCCACGATCACCAACGACGGTGTCTCGATCGCCAAGGAGATCGAGCTCGAGGACTCCTACGAGAAGATCGGCGCCGAGCTCGTCAAGGAGGTCGCGAAGAAGACCGACGACGTGGCCGGTGACGGCACCACCACCGCGACGGTTCTGGCCCAGGCCCTGGTCCGCGAGGGCCTGCGCAACGTCGCGGCCGGCGCCAACCCGATGGCGCTGAAGCGCGGCATCGAGGCGGCCGTCGAGAAGGTCTCCGAGGCGCTGCTCGGCCAGGCCAAGGAGGTCGAGACCAAGGAGCAGATCGCCAACACCGCCTCCATCTCGGCCGGGGACACCCAGATCGGCGAGCTGATCGCCGAGGCCATGGACAAGGTCGGCAAGGAAGGCGTCATCACCGTCGAGGAGTCGCAGACCTTCGGTCTCGAGCTGGAGCTCACCGAGGGCATGCGCTTCGACAAGGGCTACATCTCGGCGTACTTCGCGACCGACATGGAGCGCATGGAGGCCGAGCTCGAGGACCCCTACATCCTCATCGTCAACTCCAAGATCAGCAGCGTGAAGGACCTCCTGCCGCTGCTGGAGAAGGTCATGCAGTCCGGCAAGCCGCTGCTGATCATCGCCGAGGACGTCGAGGGCGAGGCCCTGTCCACCCTCGTGGTCAACAAGATCCGCGGCACCTTCAAGTCCGTGGCCGTCAAGGCCCCGGGCTTCGGCGACCGCCGCAAGGCCATGCTCGGCGACATCGCCATCCTCACCGGCGGCCAGGTCATCTCCGAGGAGGTCGGCCTGAAGCTGGAGAGCGCCACGCTCGACCTGCTCGGCCGCGCCCGCAAGGTCGTCATCACCAAGGACGAGACCACCATCGTCGACGGTGCCGGTGACAGCGAGCAGGTCCAGGGCCGGGTCAACCAGATCCGCGCCGAGATCGAGGCCTCCGACTCGGACTACGACCGGGAGAAGCTCCAGGAGCGCCTGGCGAAGCTGGCCGGCGGCGTGGCCGTCATCAAGGCCGGTGCCGCCACCGAGGTGGAGCTGAAGGAGCGCAAGCACCGCATCGAGGACGCGGTGCGCAACGCCAAGGCCGCCGTCGAGGAGGGCATCGTCGCCGGTGGCGGCGTGGCCCTGCTCCAGGCCGGCTCGGCGCTGGAGAAGCTGGAGCTGGAGGGCGACGAGGCCACCGGTGCCGCCGCCGTCCGGCTGGCGCTTGAGGCCCCGCTGAAGCAGATCGCGATCAACGCGGGCCTCGAGGGCGGCGTCGTGGTGGAGAAGGTGCGCAACCTTCCCACGGGCCACGGCCTGAACGCCGCCACCGGCGAGTACGAGGACATGCTGGCGGCCGGGATCCCCGACCCGACCAAGGTGACCCGTTCCGCCCTGCAGAACGCCGCCTCCATCGCGGCGCTCTTCCTCACCACCGAGGCGGTCATCGCCGACAAGCCGGAGAAGGAGAAGGCCGGTGCGGACGCCGGCGCCGGCATGGGCGGTGGCATGGACTTCTGAGCGAGTCACTCGCCGGAAGGCCGACGGCCGGCACGACCTAGGGCGGCACCCCCAACGGGGTGCCGCCCTTGTGCTGGTGTCTTCAGGAGGAAGACGACTGCCGGACTACCGGCCTACAGGAAGATGCCGAGGGTCGCCAGGAGGTGCGCCAGGGCGCCGACGGTCGGGGCGAGGCCCGTGTCGATCTGGGCGGCCTGGGCCGAGCCCGCGGTGCTCACCATGACGGCCAGTCCGGTCAGACCGCCGACGACCGCCGCCCTCGTGCCGAGGCTACGCAACTTACGCATGATGTCTCTCATGTCCTTTCGTTGGCTTGGGGGTTGAGACACCAGCGAGCATTCGGCTCTCATGTTTCCATAGTGTTAAATGAGCTGCTCGGGGGCTCTTAAATCACACGATCGGCTAAGCGGGGAGATGCCCCGTTGACGGCTACGGCCGCGCCGCCATCAGTGCCGCCCGCAGGTGGCCCCGGGACTCGTCCAGCAGCCGGGCCGCCGTGGCGGCGTCCACCCCGCCCAGGATCGTGAGAATGGCGTTCTTCACCTCGCCGCCCGTCGCGGTCAGCGCCTCCTCGATGGCCTCGTCGGGCGCGCCCGTCGCCAGCCGCACGATCCGGCGCGAGCGGGCGCGCAGCTTCTCGTTCGAGGCGCGCACGTCGACCATGAGGTTCCCGTAGGTCTTGCCGAGCCGGATCATGCTGATGGTCGAGATCATGTTGAGCACCAGCTTCTGCGCGGTGCCCGCCTTCAGCCGGGTCGAGCCGGTGAGCAGCTCGGGCCCCACCACGATCTCGATGCCGTGGTCGGCCGCGGCGGCCAGCGGCGAGTCGGCGTTGCACGACAGCCCGATCGTCAACGCCCCCACGGCGCGCGCCTGCTCGACCGCGCCCACGGCGTACGGCGTGCGCCCGGAGGCGGAGATCCCCACCACCACGTCGCCGGGGCCCACGCCGTGGCGCTCCAGGTCGGCGACGGCCAGCTCCCGGCTGTCCTCCGCGCCCTCCACGGAGGTCACCATCGCCTCCGGGCCGCCGGCGACCAGCCCGACCACCGCGCCGGGCGGCGTGTTGAACGTCGGCGGGCACTCGCTGGCGTCCAGCACCCCGAGGCGGCCGGCGGTGCCCGCGCCCAGATACAGCAGGCGGCCGCCGTGCGCCATGCGCTCGGCGGCCGCGTCGATGGCGGCGGCGATCTGCGGCAACTGGCGGGCGACGGCCGCGGGCACGCCCGCGTCCTCGCCGTTCATCAGGCGGGCGATGTCCAGTGTGGTCCGCCGGTCGATCTCGGCGAGCTCGGGTCGGTAGGCCTCGGTGGTGAGCGCGTCGAGCTCGGATCGCAACTCGCCGTAGGGGCTGGTGGACATGGTGGAGCGGCTCTCTCGGGGTGGGGTACGGGCTGTGGGCGGTGGGGGGGCTCCGCCGTCGGTGGCTCGCGCGGTGCCTAGCGCTCGCGGGGGGAGTGGCGGTGCGCGAGCGCCTCGTAGCTGGCGTGGAGCCCGGGGGCCGCGGACTCGTAGGTGCGCTGGGCGACGCCGATGAACAGGCAGTCCACCACCAGCAGCTGGCTGGTGCGGCTGGACATCGCCGCCGGGCGCAGCTCGCTCTCGCGCGCGGTGGAGGTGGTCAGCACGTGGTCGGCGTACTGCGTGACCTCCCCGTCGGGCCGGCCGGTGACCGCCACGGTGGTGGCGCCGTGGTCGAACGCCACCTGGAGCGGCTCGATCACGTCCACCGTGCGGCCCGAGTGGGTCACGGCGACGGCCACGTCTCCGCCGCGCAGCTGGACGGCGTTGGTGACCGCCAGGTGCGGGTCGGAGTGGGCGTGGGCTATGAGCCCGATCCGCAGCAGCTTCTGCGCCAGGTCCTGGGCGACGAGCGAGGAGGCGCCGACGCCGTACACGTCGACCCGGCGGGCGGCGGCCAGGGCGGTGACGGCCGCCTCCAGCTGCGCGAGGTCGAGCGCGGCGGCGGTGTCGGCCAGCGTCTGCCGCTCGTCCTGCGCGAGCTTGGCGACCACGTCCCCGAGCGGGTCGTCCACCGAGATGTCGGCGGTGACGGCGGGCGCGGCGCCGGACGCCTGCTGGGCGGCGAGGCCGGCCAGCGCGAGCCTCAGGTCCCGGTACCCGGGGTAGCCGAGCAGCCGGGCGGTGCGGACGACGGTGGCCTCGCTCGTGCCGGTGCGCTCGGCGAGGCCGGTGACCGTGAGCGCGGCGCAGCCCGCGGGGTCGCCCGCGACCGTCTCCGCCACCCGCTGCATGGAGCGGGTCATGGAGGGCGCCATGGTGCGCACCTTGGCGGCGAGCGCGCCCGGCTCGGGGGGAGCCGGCCGCGAGGCCACGGGCACGGGGCGGGCTCTGACGCCCCGGCGGGCGAAATTTTCCTTCATCGCGTTCCTCACGGGTGAAACGTATTTTCGGTCGATTGCCCCGTCAACCCCCGGGGAGTGTTGCGTGGAAGTCTGGTCCAATGGTGGACATGGAGCAGCGATCTTCGGAAGATGCCATACACCGGGGCCGGGCCCTGGTGCTGGCCGATCTGACGGCCGAGGGGGTCGCCGGCCCTGAAGAGGTCTCCCTCCTGGAGGAGGCGGTCTCCCACCGCCGATGGTGGTGCGAGCAGTGGCCGGACGGCGCGGCGTACGTGCCGGGGCTGCTCGCCCAGGACATGCAGGACGCGCTCCTGGAGCGGTACGGCCGCTGGCCGCGCTGCCCGCTGTGCTACACCGACGAGGTGCACCCGCTGGAGGTCGAGCCCGAGGTGGGCGAGGACCCGCACTGGGTGTGCGCCGCGACGGGACAGGTGGTCGCCCCCATCGGCGGGCTGGGGCAGCGGCGGGTCCCGTGACGGTCTACATCGACCCGCCGAGCTGGCCCGGCCACGGCCGGATGTGGTCCCACCTGGTCAGCGACGCCTCCTACGCCGAGCTGCACGCCTTCGCCGCGCGTCTGGGCGCGCCGCCTCGCGCCTTCGACCGGGACCACTACGACGTGCCCGCCGAGCGGTATGCGGAGGCGGTGCGGCTGGGCGCGGTGGCGGTGGGCAGCCGGGAGCTGGTCCGCCGCCTCACGGCCTCCGGCCTGAGGCGGCGCCGGCACGCCGGGAGGCGGCCGTGACGGGTCCCGACCCGGGCGCTCCGCCCCCGGACCCCCGCGCCGCCCACACCCCGGCACCCCACCCGGGGCCCAAGAGGGCCGGCGGGCGGCTGCCGCTGGCCGTGTACGTGCTGGGGCTGGCCGTCTTCGCGCTCGGCACCAGCGAGTTCATGCTCTCCGGCCTGCTCCCCGAGGTCGCCGACGACCTGGATGTGTCGATCCCCACCGCCGGGCTGCTGATATCCGCGTTCGCCATCGGCATGGTCGTCGGCGCCCCGCTGCTCGCCGCCGCCACGCAGCGGCTGCCGAGGCGGCTGACGCTCATCGGCCTGCTCGTCGTCTTCGGCCTCGGCCACGTCGTCGGGGCGCTGGCGCCCACCTACGCCGTGCTCTTCGCCTGCCGGGTCCTCAGCGCCCTGGCCTGCGCCGGGTTCTGGGCGGTCGGCGCGACCGTCGCCGTCTCGCTGGTGCCGACGGGCGCGCGGGCGCGGGCGCTGGCGGTGATGATCGGGGGCCTCAGCACCGCCACCGTCGTCGGCGTGCCCGCCGGTGCCGTGCTCGGCCAGCACCTCGGCTGGCGCTCGGCGTTCTGGGCGGTCGCGCTGATGACCGCCGTCGGGCTGGTGGGCGTGGTGCTGTTCGTGCCCCGCACCGAGCCGGGGCACGGGGAGGGCCGGCCGCCCCGGCTGCGGGCCGAGGTGCGGATGTACCGCGACCCGCGCGTGTGGCTGGCGATCGTCACCATCGCGCTCTTCGCCGCCGGCACCATGTGCTTCTTCTCCTACCTCGCCCCGCTGCTCACCGACGTCGCGGGCCTGGGCGAGGGCTGGGTGCCGGTGACGCTCGTGCTGTACGGGGCCGGCGCGCTGCTGGGCACCGTCATCGGCGGGCGGATCGCCGACGCCCACATGTTCGGCACCCTGTACGCCGGGCTCGGCGCCGCCACCGGCATCCTGGTGCTGCTCGCGCTCACCGCGCACTCCCCGGCCGCCGCCGTCACCCTCTCCGGCCTGCTGGGCTTCGGCGCCTTCCTGTGCTCCCCCGGCCTGAACGCCCGCGTCTTCAACGTCGCGGGCGCGACCGCCCCCACCCTGGCCGGCGCCACGGTCACCTCGGCGTTCAACTCGGGCAACACCCTCGGCCCGTGGATCGGCGGCCTGGTGATCAGCTCCGGGCTCGGCTACGTGGCCACCGCCTGGGTCGGCGCAGCGCTGGTGGCCGGGTCGGTCGTCGGCGTCGCGTTCCAGGCCCGGGACGCCAGCCGCTCGCGCGTGGTCGCCGGCGGGTCGTCGGAGTCGGAGGCGACGACGAACCGCCGCGAGCGGGTCAGGGAGCGGGTCAGGGAGCGCTGAGCCGCGGCCCGGCGTCGGCCAGGATGCCGGCGCAGGCCGGGTCGGCGCGGCAGGCCGCCTCCGCCGCCGCGTCCGCGCGCGGCAGCAGCGTGTTGCCGGTGAGGGTGACGCCGTCCGTGGGCGTGTCCTCCGGCCACCAGTACGGCTCGCCGTTGTCCCAGTAGTTGTCCGCGATCGTGATCCTGCCGGGTTCGACGCCGCTGACGGCGTACTCGCTGCCGTAGAGCACGTTGCGCTCCAGGGCGACCCAGTCGGCACCGACGTCGGGGTAGAGGCCGACGCCGGTGGCGTGGTGCACGACGTTGCCGCGCACCACGGCGCCGTCGTCGAAGGACGTGCCCTGGGCGAAGGGGAGGTAGATGCCGCCGCCGTCGGGGACCTCGGTGACGGCGTCGAAGACGAGGTTGCCCACGACGCGCAGGCCGCGCGGGGACTCGCCCCAGATGCCGGTGTAGGGCACGTCGTTGACCTGGTTGTGCGCCACGGTCGAGTCCGGCGGGCCCTCGAGGACGATGCCGATGGAGCTGCGGTAGTCGGTGCCGACGCGGCGCACCCGGTTGTCCACGACCCGGTTGCCGGCGCCGGAGCCGTGCACCTCCACGCCGCCGCCGGAGACGTCGGCGACGGCGTTGCCCCGCACCGTGTTGCCCGGGCCCACCGCCGACAGGGTCAGGGCCTGCCCGCCCAGCCGCGTGAAGCGGTTGCCCTCGACGGTGATCCGCTCGGCGCGGTGGAAGGTGACGTGGCCCGGCATCCTGGCGAGCGCGCCCCCGGTCCAGTACCAGCTGCCGATGATCTGCGGGAAGCCGGTCGGCTCGTCGGGCGCCAGCCAGGTGGCGTGGGAGAACGTCAGCCCCCGGAAGGCCATGTCGCGCAGCGGGGCGTCGGCCGTGCCCTCTCCCCGCACCAGCGTCTGGAGCGCGGGCGCGACGACCGGGACGTGCCGCGGGTCCTCGCCCGGGCGCGGCAGGTAGTACAGCACGTGGTGCCCGGGCTCGGAGCGGTCCAGGTACCAGGTGCCGGGCTCGCGCAGCAGGCTGAGGCTGTTCTCGACGTCCGTGGGCGCGGGCGGCACGCTGCCCTCCACCTCGTTGTCGTACATCTCCGCGAGGTCGTCGAAGCACGGCTGGTCCACCCTGATCATGGTCCACTCGGCGTCGCCCGCGATGCCCCCGACGCCGCAGCGGGCCTCGGAGTACGGCAGGCCCTCCTCGCCGCCGTTGAAGACCAGCTCCATGTCCTCGGGGCGCTGCCAGGACTGCGGCGCGGTGCTGCGGGTGGCGTACCCCTCCGGCATCCTGATCGCCTCGCCGGGCAGGCCGCCGCCGAGCGCGGTCCGCTCCGCGCGCCGGCCGTCCACGAACAGCTGGCGGGTCTCCAGGTCGCCGACGTCCGCGCGCCACACGCCCTCGGCAACGCCCTCGGGAACGCCCTCCGGGCCGTCCGCGGCGGGCCGCCACCCGGTGACGGCGCGCCCGCCGCTGAGCGTGACCGGCTCCTGGTGCGGGGTGCCGTACCCGTACGCCTGGTAGACGACGCGGTGTCCGCCGGTGCCGCCGTCGCCCTCGGCCGCCGAGAAGCGGAGGGGCTCGGCGAGCCGGTAGGTCCCGCCGCGCAGGCTGACGACGATGTCCTCGTCCATCCCGGCCGTCCGCTCGCGGACCTCCCGCTGCGCGCCCGCGGGCGTGGCGAAGGGGCGTTCCGCCGTCCCCGGCCAGTCGTCGTCGCCCCAGGGGGCGACGTACAGCCGCGTCGCGCCGTCCGGCTCGCCGTGCGGCGCGGCGGCGACCGTCATGGCGTACCCGGCGGCGAGCAGTCCGGCGACCGCCACCCCCGCTCCCACCGCCCGCGCCCGGCGGCTCCTCCTGTGCGTCCTCATGATGTGACTGCCCTCTCTGTCGGGAAGATCACGAGGCAGTCTCACGGGGGCGGCCCGGCGCGGGCATCCGCCGATCGTCCATGGGCCCCTGGCCGATGGTGCCGGATGCCGGCCCGTGCGAGGCCGGTCAGCCGTCGGCCCGTCAGCCCGTCAGCCCGTCGGCCCGTCGGCCCGTCAGCCCGCGAGCCCGTCGGCCTGAGAGCTCCTCAGCAGCCGCAGCTCGCTCCTGAGGTTGTAGCGGGCCGTGGCCTCCCAGTGGGCGGCGCCATAGGGCGTGCGGAAGAGCCGGGGCGAGGCGAGGAGCTGGCGCAGCACGGCGGCGCGGCCCTCGACGAAGGTGTCGTCCGGCACGAAGCCGAACTCCTGGCGGATCTCGGCGGCGTACGCGGCGTACTCGCGCGGCGGGCCCGCCAGGACCGCCAGGTCGGCGTCGCACAGGGCGGCGGCGTTGGTGTCGTTCTCCGCCGGGTCGTGGCCCGCGGTGACGCGCACCAGCCGGGCCACCTCGGCGCGGCGGGCGGCGGGCAGCAGCCGCTCGGCGAGGCGGGCGCTGCGCTCCACGTTGTCCGGGTCGGCGGCGTACGGGTCGTAGACCGCGTCGTGGAACCAGGCCGCCAGCTCCACCGCCTCCGGGTCGGCGGCGTACTCGGCCGCTCCCAGCTCCTCCAGGCGGGCCAGCACGTATGCCAGGTGCGAGAGGGTGTGGTAGCGCCGGTGCGGCTCCGACCAGCGGGCCAGCAGTTCGCGCCCCACCGGCGCGGCTCCCTGGCCGAGCAAGGCGGTCAGGCGGTCGAGCAGCGCGCGCTCGTTGACAAGCTTGTCACCAGGGATTTCGCCGGGTCTCTCGTCATGACCATGGCCGGACGTCATGGGCCCAAGCATAAGCGCGGACGGAGGAGATGATCAGATGGCAGGGCCGCCCGCGAGCGCTTCCGGCAGCGGCGCCGCGTGGACGATCGCCAGGCCCGAGACCGCGCGGGTGAGCGCCACGTACAGCCGCCGCAGGCCGGTGCGTTCGTCCGGCTCGGCGTCGACCACGGCGGCGGGCTCGTCGAGCACCACGTGGTCGTACTCCAGACCCTTGGCGAGCGAGGCGGGCACCAGGGTCAGGCGGGCGCTGTGGGAGGTCTCCTCGCCGGGGGAGAGGTGGATGAGGCCGGCGGCGGCGAGGGCGGCGGCGAGCGCGGGGAGGCGGGCGTCGGCGGCGATCAGGCCGATGGAGCCCTCGTGGGCGAGAGCCTCGCGGCAGGCGGCCACGGTGGCGGCGTCCAGCTCCGCGGCGGCCGCGACGCGGCGGACGGTGAGGGAGCCGGCGGAGTCGCGGACGGAGGTCGCCTCGGCGAGGCCGGGGGCGATGTCGGGCAGCAGCCGGGAGGCGTACTCGATCACCGCGCGCGGCACGCGGAAGCCCTGCGTCAGCTCCTCGACCGCCGCCTCCGGCTTGCCCAGGTGGGACAGGGCCGTGGCCCAGTCGGGGGTGGCCCACGGCGTGGTGCCCTGCGCGATGTCGCCGAGCACGGTGGCCGAGCCGGTGGAGCAGCGGCGGCCCACGGCCCGGTACTGCATGGGGGACAGATCCTGCGCCTCGTCCAGCACGACGTGGCCGAGGGAGCCGGTGCGCTCCACCAGGTCGCGCGCCTCGTCGATCAGCACGGCGTCGGCCGGCGTCCAGCGCGCGGACTTCACGCCCCGGGGCGGCCTGGGCAGCAGGATCTCCTTCTGCTCGTCGGCGGTGAGGATCCCCTCGGCCTGCTCGGCCAGGAAGTCGGCGTCGCCCAGCAGCCGCAGCACCAGCTTCGCCGGGTCGACCAGCGGCCAGCACTCCTTGACCACGGCCTTGACGGCCGGCGTGCGGGCGACGGCGTTCTGCACGCGGTCGTCGGGGGCCTCGCCCGCCTGCTCCATGCGGATCAGCACGGCGTGGGCGATGCGCTGCGGCAGCGCCTCGCGGGCGGCGCCGTAGCGCATGTCGCGGGCGAGCAGCTCGCGGACGATCTGCTCCAGCTCGTACGCCGGGACGCGCCAGCGGCGGGAGCCGCGCACCACCACGACGCCCTCGCCCGGCATCCGCACGCCGGAGCGGACCGCGCGGCGCAGCACCTCGGCCATGCGCGCGTCGCCCTTGACCAGCGCGGCGGCCGGGGTGTCGGCGCCGCGCACCTCGATCCCGGTGGTGCGGGAGACCAGGTCGTCGATGGTGGTCTGCCGCACCTCCAGCTCGCCGAGGGCGGGCAGCACCTGCTCGATGTAGCGGAGGAAGGAGCTGTTGGGGCCGATGACGAGGGTGCCGCTGCGGGCCAGCCGCTCGCGGTGGGCGTAGAGCAGGTACGCCACCCGGTGCAGGCCGACGGCGGTCTTGCCGGTGCCGGGGGCGCCCTGGACGCAGACGGTGCCGGTGAGGGCGGCGCGGACGATCTCGTCCTGCTCGGGCTGGATGGTGGCGACGATGTCGCGCATGGGGCCGACGCGGGGGCGTTCGATCTCGCGCTGGAGGAGGGCGCTGCTCCTGGCCTCCTCGGAGGGGTCGGTGAGGTGCTCGTCCTCGTACGCCGTGAGCTCACCGCCGTCGTAGCCGAAGCGGCGGCGCAGCGCGACGTCCTGCGGGTCGCGCTTGGAGGCGCGGTAGAAGGGCTGGGAGATGGGGGCGCGCCAGTCGATCACCATGGGGTCGCCGTCGGCGTCGTGGACGTGGCGGCGGCCGATGTAGAAGCGGTGGCCGGAGTCCTCCAGGGAGTGGTCGTAGTCGAGGCGGCCGAAGAAGAGGGGCGTGCCGGCGAGGTCGGCGAGGGACTTGATGCGGAGTTCGATCTCGGAGGCGAGCACCTCGGCGTTGACCCAGTTCGCGGCCACGTCGCGGATGTCGAGGGCTTCGGCGTCGGCGCGCATGGCGCGGAGCGCGGCGCGGGAGGCGGCGAGGTGGGCGCGTTCGGTATCGAGAGGGGAGGGAGCTGAGGATTTTCCGGGTTGTCCGGGCACGGCGAAAGGCTCCTGCGGTACGGGAGTTGTACGAGGCGGCTGCCGACCGGTTGCCGTGCGGTCGGCTCCGGCCCGGCGCGCGGGAGCGGCGCGGGCGGAGGCAGAGCACGGGAGCCTAGGCGCACCCCTCAGGGGCGCGCAAACCGTTTTCCCTAGGGGACGATCGGCCCAGGGGTGGAGAGGGCGAAGCGGACAATGGGACCTTGGTCCGATGTGTCGGAGCCCTGGTCAGACGCACCCTTGGTGACATGAGTGCGCTAAGTGTCCACCCGGTGGCCGGAGCCACGGCCACGGCCACCGGGGCAGAAGATCACCACGGCCGGCATCTGATAGGGAACGCCATGCGTGCGCTGCGCGTGATGGCGGGCGCGGCGTTCGAGGTCGTCATACTCGGCCGGGTCGAGGAGGAGCGGGCCGGGCGGCGGGTCAGCTGACCACCGGCCAGCCGCTGCTCCAGTCGATCAGGTTGAGCCCGAGCTTGGCGGCTCCGTTGTCCTCGCCGTCGTAGTAGTGGTAGACGAGCACGTCGCCGTCGGCGTCGCTGAGGACGGACTGGCCTCCCGGGCCGATGTGGCGGCCGTCGCTGGCGAGCACGGTGGTGCCGCCGCCGTCGAGCAGGTTGGCGCCGTTCGCGTCGGTGAACGGGCCGGTCGGGCTCTCGGAGCGGCCGACGCGGATGCTGTAGGTGCTGTCGGTGCCCTGACAGCAGACCCCGTAGGAGCTGAAGAGGTAGTAGTAGTCGCCGTGCTTCACCAGGGCCGGGCCCTCGATGCCGCCCTCGGCGGAGGCGAGGGAGTGGAGCTCGGAGTTCTCCGCGCGCATTCCGGTGGCCGGATCCAGCTGGAACATCTTGATCCCCGTCCACCAGGAGCCGAACGCCAGCCACCAGGTGCCGTCGTCGTCGATGAGGAGGTAGGGGTCGATGGCGTTGTGGTCGGAGTCGGCGTTGGTGCTGTAGACCTCGCCGTGGTCGGTGAAGCTGCCGGGCAGGCCGGTCTCGGAGGTGGCCAGGCCGATGGCGGAGGTGTTGGAGCCGAAGCTGGAGACGGCGTAGTACATGTAGTACGTGCCGTCGACGAGGTGGACGTCGGGTGCCCACGGGCTCTGCTCGGGCGAGTACGCCGACCACCAGTCCTGCGGTCCGGTGAACGCCGAGCCGGCGTTGGTCCACGCGGCGCGGTCGGGGGAGGTGCGGGCGTCCAGCAGGTTGTTGGAGCCGTAGAGGGCGTAGCCCCCGGAGGTGGCGACCATCGACGGGTCGTGGATGCCGATGTCCCCGGTGACCGGCAGGGGAGCGGCCTGTGCGCTCGACGGCCACAGCAGCGCAGCGAGGGCGGCGCTGAGCAGTGCCGCGAGGGCGGTGAGGAGCGTGTGCTTCGTGCGTGTGCGGCTCACGTGGCGGGTCTCCTTACGCTACGGACTGGTGTGCGGCAGCGAGTCCGTAAAAGGAGTGCCCGCCGAGGGGGCAAGAGGTTGCCGCCACACCTCCCCGGCCACCCGCCCTGTGAAGGGGTGGCCGGGCGCGTGCGGGCCGTCCCCTTCCGGGGGTGTGGTGCCTACACCCCGTCGAGTTCGCCCTCGCCGGCCGTCGCGAGCTCGCTCGCGTCCATGATCCGGTAGGCGTACCCCTGCTCGGCCAGGAACCGCTGCCGGTGCGCCGCGAAGTCCTGGTCGATCGTGTCGCGCGCCACCACGGAGTAGAAGCGCGCCTCGTGGCCGTCGGCCTTCGGCCGCAGCACGCGGCCGAGCCGCTGGGCCTCCTCCTGGCGGGAGCCGAAGGTCCCCGAGACCTGGATCGCGACGGTCGCCTCGGGCAGGTCGATGGAGAAGTTCGCCACCTTGGAGACGACGAGCACCGCGATCTCGCCCGCGCGGAAGGCGTTGAAGAGCCGCTCGCGCTGGGCGTTGGTCGTGTCGCCCTTGATCACGGGCGCGCCGAGCCGCTCGCCAAGCTCGTCGAGCTGGTCGATGTACTGCCCGATGACGAGCGTCTGCTGCCCGGCGTGGTGCCGCACCAGCGTCTCGGTGACGCGCCGCTTCGCGTCCGTCGTGGCGCAGAAGCGGTACCGCTCCTCCGGCTCGGAGGTGGCGTACGCCAGCCGCTCGGACTCGGTCAGGTCGACGCGGACCTCCACGCAGTCGGCGGGCGCGATGTACCCCTGGGACTCGATCTCCTTCCACGGCGCGTCGAAGCGCTTGGGCCCGATGAGGGAGAAGACGTCCGACTCACGCCCGTCCTCCCGGACCAGGGTGGCGGTCAGGCCCAGGCGCCGCCGGGCCTGGAGGTCGGCGGTGAACTTGAAGACCGGCGCGGGCAGCAGGTGAACCTCGTCGTAGATGATCAGGCCCCAGTCGCGGGAGTCGAACAGCTCCAGGTGCGGGTAGACGCCCTTCCGGCGGGTCGTGAGCACCTGGTAGGTGGCGATGGTGACCGGGCGGATCTCCTTGCGGGCGCCGCTGTACTCGCCGATCTCCTCCTCCGTCAGGGAGGTGCGGCGTACCAGCTCCGCCTTCCACTGGCGGGCGGCGACGGTGTTGGTGACCAGGATCAGCGTGGTCGACTTCGACCGGGCCATGGCGCCCGCGCCGACGAGGGTCTTGCCCGCGCCGCAGGGCAGCACGACCACGCCGGAGCCGCCGTGCCAGAAGCCGTCCACGGCGTGGATCTGGTACGGCCGCATCGACCAGCCGTTCTGCGCCAGCTCGATGGGGTGGGACTCGCCGTCCACGTACCCGGCCAGGTCCTCGGCGGGCCAGCCGAGCCGGAGCAGCATCTGCTTGATCTGGCCGCGCTCGGAGGGGTGCACGGCCACGGTGTCGGCGTCGATGCGGGCGCCGACCAGCGGCTTGATCCGCTTGGAGCGCAGCACCTCCTCCAGCACCGGACGGTCGGTGGTGGACAGCACCAGCCCGTGTGCGGGGTGCTTGGCGAGGGTGAGCCGCCCGTACCGCGCCATGGTCTCGGCCACGTCGACGAGCAGCGACTGCGGCACCGGGTAGCGGGAGTAGGTGACGAGGGCGTCCACGACCTGCTCGGCGTCGTGCCCGGCTGCGCGGGCGTTCCACAGGCCGAGCGGGGTGACGCGGTAGGTGTGGATGTGCTCGGGCGCCCGCTCCAGCTCCGCGAACGGCGCGATGGCCTGCCGGCACGCCTCGGCCTGCTCGTGGTCCACCTCCAGCAGCAGCGTCTTGTCGCTCTGCACGATCAAGCAGGACACGCACACCTCCACAGATAGGATCGTCCCGTGACAAGTGAAGCACCTGCCGCAATGGGTACGGCTCGGGCGCTGCCCCGTGCACGACGCCGGAAGGGCGTTCCGGCCAGCGCGCCCGGGATGCGCGCCGCTATCTATGTTCGCCTATCGCGGGAGACTGAGGAGAGCACTTCCCCGGAGCGGCAGCGTGCGGCCTGTGAGGCGCTGTGTGAGGCGCGCGGCTGGACCGTCGTGGCCGTGGAAGAGGACATCGACGTGTCGGGCTTCTCGCGCGGCCTGGAGCGTCCGGGGCTGCAACGGATCTTGCAGCGTCTCGCAGAGTTCGACGTGATCGTCTTCTACAAGATCGATCGCCTGGCACGGTCCACTGTGGACTTCGCAGAGATCATGAAGCTGTCGGAGAGGCAGGGTGTCGCGCTCGCATCGGCCACCGAGCCGCTCGACCTCACATCGTCCATGGGGCGCGCCATGGCGAAGGTCATCGCGGTCTTCGCTGAGCTGGAGTCCGACACCATCGGTATGCGCGTCTCCAACGCCCACGAGCACCTGCGCCGAGAGGGACGCTGGACGGGCGGGCGTATCCCGTACGGGTACCGAGTCGCCCCCAACCCGAACGGCGCCGGGCGCGTGCTGGAGGTCAACCCGGAAGAGGCCAAGACGGTCCACATGATCGTTGAGCGGGTTCTGGCGAAGGACTCGCTCATGAAGATCGCGGTAGACCTCAGCAAGTCCGACATCCCCTCGCCGGGGCACTCGTCGCGCCAGTCCACGGGCAAGCGCAGCGACTCGAAGCAGTGGTACACGACCACGCTCAAGAGCCTGCTCACCAATCCGCAGTTACTCGGACAGGTCATCGAGGACGGCAAGCCGATCCTGCGGACGGACGGGCTGCCGCTGGTCAACCGCCCGCCGATCCTCGACATGGACACGTGGCACGCCTTGCAGGACGAACTCAAGCGGCGCGCCCACCCCGGAGAGAAGCGCCGAGAGGGCACGTCGCTGCTCCGAGGCGTCCTGTACTGCGGGGTGTGCGACTCACGCATGTACGCCTTCATCGGAGCCAAGGGACAGCTCCGGTATCGCTGCATCGGCCGTCTGAAGCACCGTCAGCGCACGGGCGTACGGGGCAAGTGCTACGGACCTTCCATCGCCGGAAAGACGACGGAAGCGCACATCACGTCTCAGTTCCTCGCCACGTTCGGCGGGCTTCCCGTGGTCCGGATGGTGGAGCACGCGGGAGAGGACTTCCGCCCGCAGATCCGGCAGGCAGAGGATGCGCTGAGCGATCTTGAGAAGGACCGGTACGAGCGCGGCCTGTTCAAGGGTGAGGACGGCGCCGCCCGGTACGCGACGCAGTACGCCAAGCTGGAGGAGCGGCTAGCGTCCCTGAAGGAGAAACAGCGCAACGCGAAGCCCGCTGGCGTGGAGGCGGTACCGACCGGCAAGACGTACGCAGAGCTGTGGGAAGAGGCGGACATCGCGGGGAAGCGTGACCTACTGCTCGACGCCGGGACGTTCGTGCAGGTGGCGCCCGCTCAGAAGGCCGGGCCGCGCCTTGACCCGTCGCGCTTCTCGATCTTCTTCGGAGAAGACGGCGTCATCCGGCGCGCTGACGCGGACGGCAAGGACGTTGAGGCTGCCGTCCGGGAAGTTGTCGAGCGGGAAGCACAGGAACAGGCAGCGCCGTAAGCCCGTCTGAGCGCCGTTCGCGGCCCGTTGCTGGGAACCTCCGGTGACGGGCCGTTCGCGTCCCCAGGCGCGCACCACCACGCGCGGGGCGTCGCTCGGAGCGTCGGCGTAGGCTCGGGACAGACGCGACGCGCTGACCAGCGGGAATGACGAAACTAGTGACGGATGACGGAACGAAGGCCATTTTGGTTTAACGCCACATGGGGGATAGATGGTTTGTTTTGTGCTCTCTTTTCACCTAACCATGCTTTGAACTGGCGTTATTGCTGTTCAGTGGGTCACTCCCAGGGTGGTAATCGGCGTCTGTTGGCTCACCTTGGTTCACCTGTTGTGGTCCTCGATCGCTGCGCGATCTTGCGGACAGCGGGAGTGAATGACTAGAGATGTCTGAATTGGGGGTTTGAGACGTTGGCGAAGTACATCGATGACGCTGCCGCTCGCCGCGCGCTGGAGTTCGCCGCGCAGCACGCCGACAAGGCCAGCAGCGAAGTCCCGTACAGGTGGAACGGATCGAGCTGGACGACGCCGGGCGGGGAGTGGCGGGACCTGCCGCTGATACGCCGGGGCGTGGGTGAGTGGCTGGGGCGCCTCGTCGGGGACGTGCGGGACTTCGAGGACCGACAGGTCATCGCCGAGCAAGAGCGCCGCGCCGCGCTGATGGAGGAGGTTCGCAGGCTCGAAACCGCGTTCTCCCAGCCGCACATGGACCCGGGAGCGCGAGACCTGTTGGTGCGGCAGGCCATCGAGAAGGACGAGGAAGCGAAGCGCATCGTGATCCCGGACGGCGCGCTTGACCTGGAGATCCTGGACGCGCTGAAGGCCGTGTCGGGTGAGATCCTGTCGGCGTCCGACACCCGTGCTACGCAACTCCTCTCGCTGGCCTCACAGTTCGACGCCTTCCGCGCTCCGATGCGTGACCCTGCCGAGTGGGTTGCTCGGCTCACGCCCGGCCCGCGCAGTGCCCACGTGCGTGCGTCGGTCGTGTGGGAGGCGTTCAGCGTTGCTGAGCCCGTGCTGGCCCGGTCTCTGGGCGTGCGGACGGGCAAGCGTCTGCTGTTCGCTGCGATGGACCGTCGTTTCGGCACGCGCCGGAAGTTGGCGGGCTACGAGGGTTGGCGCGGCGTGGCGCTGTCCGAGTCGGTCCCTGGGGAGTGACCCCCCGTGCCTTCCCGCCGAGACCGCACAGTCTTGGCAGGTCGGACCTTGTACGGGTTCACAAGCTCACGAGCGCGCCACGAGTGGTCAACGCGCCTTGTTCCGGGGCGTGTTGCGCTGAGTGATCGCTGTCAGGGCGTCTTAGAAACGATGGTTTCTGAGACGGTCACGCCGACCCCTGCCGACGTGCCTCCGGGGCGTTCAAAACTCGTCTCAGAACCAGTCCGAAACGCTTGGAGTTTTGAGACGAGTAATGAGACGATAGGGTCATGACGACGAACACCGGTCACCTCATCGGATACGCCCGAGTCTCCACCGACGACCAGGAGGCGCAGCTACAGCTTGACGCGCTCGCTGAGGCTGGCTGCTCCCGAGTCCTCACCGACAAGGCGAGCGGCAAGAACACCGACCGCCCGCAGCTCGCCGCCGCGCTGGACTACCTCCGCCCCGGCGACACGCTGTGCGTGTGGAAGCTCGACCGCTTCGCACGGTCGCTTATCGACCTGGTGACCATGGTGGACGGCCTTGCTGAGCGCGGGATCGGCTTCAAGGTCCTCACGGGCGCGCTCGCGAGCATCGACCCTCACACGCCGGACGGGCGCCTGATGCTCCAAGTCGTGGGCGCCATGGCGGAGTTCGAACGCTCTCTGATCAAGGACCGTACGCGCGCCGGACTGGAGGCAGCGCGGGCGCAGGGACGCACGGGCGGACGACCGGCCGTCATGGACGCTGACAAGCTCGCTGCGGCCAAGGCGCGCCGTGCCAAGGGGGAGAGCGTCACCGCGATAGCCAAGGCACTGGGCGTGAGCCGCGCGACGCTGTACCGCGCGCTGTCCGACGCCGAGTAGCGGAGCGCCAACCAGAGACCGTCTACCGATCGGTGGGCGGTCTCTTGCTGTGCGTGGGGAGTGACCCCCTCCACGCTGCCCCGCGTACCGGGGGCCAATAGCAGGTCTGTCCGTGTACGGCTCTCCGGGTATGACTATGGTACGGATGCCCGTTTTCCTGTTCCCGCAACACCTTCCCTCTTGCCGCCCCCTGGGCGTCGGGGAAGGCTGTAACGGGAACGCGCCAAGGGAAGCCCTGGGAGGGTGCCATGAAGCTTCGGATGCTCGCGACGGAGTGTCCCAACGCCTGTGACAAGAAGGACTGCCCCACGCTTTATGCCACGGATCGTGGGACGCTGCTGGTCCGTGGTGACCGCACGGACGACCACGGGCTCACGCTGCCTGCACACGAAGACGTCGTAGAAATCCCGCTGTCGCTGATCAAGAAGGCAATTGCCGATGGGCTCATCTAAGCCTCTCACTCTCGGAGAGCTTTTCGACTCGTTCGAACGTGAGGCGTTCCGGCTCGAAACGCTGGACGACTACAGCAAGTCGGGTAGCGTTGAAGCGTACAAGGCGTTTCTTGCCGGAGAGGGCAAGTCTGAAGGCTACAACTCCGATTGGGTGTCGGAGGTTCGCGGATACGTGAACGAGGGAAAGCGCGTTTATCGCGTGCACATCCTCTCTCGGCCACTGACTCCGTATCTGCGCTTCGAATTGGGATGGGGCTATCGGACGAACATGCTCGGGGGTGAAGAGTTCTTCATTCTCGACACTACGGAGCGGCCCAATCCACTGGAAGGTGTAGGAGACTTCTGGATTTTCGATGAATCAGCCGTAGGTGTCATGCGCTACGATGGCGCGGGGAATTTTCTCGGCTCCGAAGTTCTCCCCGAGGAACGAGCGGCAGAGTTTGTCGCCTACAGGGATGCAGCCCTTAGAAACGCGCAGCCGTTCACCGAATGGTGGGACAAATACGGCGGTGACTAAGGGAGAGCTGGGCGCAGCACTCCGGGCACTGCGGAAAGCTTCTGGAAGGGAAGCCAAAGCGGTTGCCCGGAGTTCTGTCATGTCTGTAAGTAAGCTCAGCAAGATAGAGACTGGGAAGCTAACTCCGTCGGTCGCGGACGTTGAGCGCATCCTCACGGCGATCGGCGTATCTGATGAAGTCAAAGCGGAATATCTTGAGCAAGCGCGAGCGGAGAAAACTGAGGCAACGGCCTGGCGCCTTATTCAGCGAATGGGGCTCCACAGGGCGCAAGAACAGGTCAGAGCCCTTGAGGCGCAGATGACGCGACTAAAGGTATTGCAGCCTGCCTTGATCCCGGGACTTCTGCAAACGCCCGAGTATATCCATGCCATTCTGTCGCGCCATGGTCTCACGGAGGATGTCCTAAATAAGACCACTCGTTCGCGCCTAGAGCGTCAGCGGGTACTGTACGACGCGGGCAAAGACCTACAGTTCATCATCACTGAGAACGTCTTTCGATGGCGCATCGTGTCGCCTGCCAGGATGGCGGAACAGGTTGACCGCATTATCTCGCTCTCTCGGCTGTCCAACGTTGACGTTGGCATTGTTCCCTTCACTGCCAATCAGAACGACATTGCGAACCATGCATTCGTAATAAGAGACGATCGAACCGTAACCGTGGAGACAGTTCACGCTGAGATCGTGGTGACTGACCCGAGGGACGTTGCCGAGTACGTAGAGAAGTTCGAACGGTTCTCCGCTGTGGCGCTGCACGGGGATGAGATGCGCGAAATGCTCGAAGAACTACGCAATGAGCTTTTGCGGGAACAGGAAAGCGGCTAGTTGGGTCTGCCTATCTCCCATAGGGTGAGGCCACTCACTGTCGAAGTCAAGGCAGGCCCCCATGACGTGTTGTCGCTGCGGCACTTTGACGAGTGCCCCTGTTTTGGATTTGGTATTCGGGAAGGTGGCCGCTGTATGAGCGCTGAACCTTCCCACGTCGAAGTCTCCGAATGCCCCCGTAAGGTAGACATCAGCCAGCTTGAATCCGCGTACCTCCTGCACAGGCTGGAATGCGAGACGTGCACCGTTCACGAGTCGTGCGAGATGGTGCGTCGGATGGAACACGCGCGTGACGCTGCGGGGGTGGTGCCCTCGTGACGCGCGCTGTCTACCGATTCCGTGAGCACACGATCATGCCGGATACCGGCCCCGACGCTGAGCCCGTCACTTTCGTGATGGAGTGCGTGACGTGCGGCGTAACGTGCGGCATCACTGGCAGGTCCGACGCGGGCACCGGGTGGGCGCTGGTGCACCTGAAGAAGAAACCCGGGCACGTGCGCTACCGCGAGCACATAACCCGGCCCTACAAGGTCGAGCCGGGGGCGTGGCGCTGATGAGAGCGACCGCTGAACGCTCCGAGACGCAGCACCAGGACGCCGACGCCGCGCAGGGTGAGAAGTTGCCCAGCCTGGAACGGCTCACCATGCGCCAACAGACCGGTATCGACTGCGCGCTGTGCGGCAACCGCATCGGCGTCCACGCGCGCTACCTCGGCAGCGTTCCCGACCGGCGCGGTAACGACGTGCGGCTGTACGGCTGCGCGCCCGCGTGTCCTCTGCCGCACCGTGAGCCGGGCACGTGGTGGCCCGCTGGACGGCCGCCTCGTCCGACGCGCCCACCGACGCCCGGCGCCTGAGACGCCCGCACCCTGCTACGCACTCGTTACCCGTCTCGACCTGCGGAAATGGCATACGGCTCGGGCTCAACTGTTAGTGTGTGTATCGCGCTTGATCGCCTGGACGATGAGCGGCCCGGTCTCCATGCGTCCTGTCTCCTGTCTCCTGCCTCCTCGGGCGATGCGGGTCATCGCGGCCAAGCCTCCAGTGTCGCACCCGGCGGCAGCGGTCCGGGGACGGTCAGGGGGCCAGCGGGTGGCTGCCGGTGATGCGGTGGAGGGGGTAGGTGCGGATCTCCTCCGCGGTGTGGTCGAAGCCGGTGACGAAGCCGCCCTCGACGCGGACGGGAGCCAGGACGCGCTGGCCGGCGATGCCGTCGGCGCCGACGTAGCCGATCCACACCAGGGCCCCGCTGCGCGCGGCCGACTGGAGGGTGGCGAGGGTCTCGGCGGCGGAGGTGCGGGGCGGGAGACCGGACGGCTCGGGCACGCGGGCGCCGGCCGGGTGCGGGGCGGCGCTGGCGGCGTGGTCGCCGGCGCGGAGGGCGCGGACGGCGGCGGCCAGCAGGGCGGGGTCGGTGTCGGCGCCGGAGACGTCGGGCACGGGGTGCGGCGCGGTGCGCGGCGGGGTGCGGCGGGCGGCGGCGCCGAGGGTCACGACCGCGCCGTCGGCGGCCTCGGCGGCGGGCGCCAGGCCCAGCTCGCGCAGGCGTTCCAGCAGCGTGTCGGGCGGCGCGGCACAGACCAGGACGGTGGGCGCGATGCGGCGCAGCCGCAGGGCGGCGGCGCGGCGGTCGGCCATCAGCTGGGTGAGGGCGGTCTCGTCGTCGCAGCGCAGGTAGCTGGTGCAGGCGCCCACCCGGAGTTGCCCGTGGCGGCGGGCCATGTCGTCGACCAGGTACGTCAGCGGCTGCGGCACGGGCGTGCGGGAGCGTTCGGCGAGGAAGGCGTGGAGCTCGGCGGCGCTCCAGCCGGCGTCGAGGGCGCGGCGTACGGAGTGCGGGGTGAAGCGGTAGACGGTGGCCCCGCCGGTCGACTCGACCTCGGCGGCCACGGCCATGGCCTGGGCGAGGTCGCGCTCCAGCGGGCCGGGGGCGACGGCGGTGAGGTCGGCCTGGAGGAGGAAGTGGTCGAGGGGGGTGGGGAGGTGGGCGGCGAGCAGCTTCCCGGCGTTATCCGCCCGGGCCCTGCCCTCGCGCTCGTCCGCGTGCTCGTCCGCGTGCTCGTCCGCGTGCGCTTCCTCGTGATCCCCGCCGCCGAGGAGGGAGCGGGCGAAGGAGGCGAGGGCGCCGCGGCCGGTGATGCCGAGGTGTTCGGCCTCGACGAGCGTGGCGCCGGTGATCTGGGTGCGCAGCTCCTCGGGCATGCGGCGCGGCAGCTCCCAGCGGATGCGCGCCTGCACCGCGCCGGGCTCGGGCGCGGTGCCCGGCGGGAGGCCGGCCAGCAGCGCCAGGATGCGGTGGCGCAGCTCGGCGGCGGGGCCGCGGTCCAGGCCGGGGCCGAGCGCGGCGTGCAGCCGGCCCTTGGCGTCGCGGCTGCCGACGAGGGCCGGGACGCGGGTGGCGGCGAGCCAGGCGTTGGCCAGGCGCAGCCACCGCCGCTCGGGCGGCTGGGCGAGCCAGTCGTCGTACGCCGGGGTGGGGGCGTAGCGCTCGTCGGCCTCGCCGTCGGAGGCGAGCAGGCCGGCGGCGTAGGCGAGTTCGGCCCAGAAGGCGGCCTCGGGCTCGGGCACGTCGAGGGTGACGGCGGCGCGCTTGAGGTCGCGTACGCCGAGCCCGCCCGAGCGCAGCATCGGCGGGCCGTCGGTCTGCCAGGCGGTCAGCAGCGTGTCGACGGTCGTGAGGGCGGCGAGCGCGGCGGTGCCTGCGGCGGCGTCGGCGGAGGCGGGGCCGTGGTGGGCGCGGCCGGCGAGCTCGGGCGGCAGCGGGCGCGGCTCGCGGTGGGCGCCGGCGCCGTGGCGGTCGGCGCGCAGGCCCAGCGCGACCTCGCGGGGGAGCACCACGGTGCCGGGGGTGTGCGGCAGCAGCAGGCCCCGGTCGAGCAGCCAGCGCACGTCGGGGCCTGGGTCGGCGGGGACGGAGCCGTAGGGCGGGCCCCACAGGAGGCGTTCGAGGACGGCCAGGGAGCGGTCGGGCGCCTGGTCGAGGAGGGCGGTCATGCGGTCGGCGTCGGTGAAGAGCGCGGCGAGCGCGGCGGCGGCGCTGACGGGGTCGTGGGTGGTGGGCAGCCCGGCGGTGGCCAGAAGCTGCTGCATGCGGCTGGGGGAGACGCGGCCGGCGGCCTCGGCCAGGGTGGGGCCCAGGCCGGTGGGGCTGGGGCGTTCGGCGGTGGGGGCCAGCAGCTCGCGGGCGGTGCGGACCAGGCGGGGCGCGGTGGGGGCGCCCCACACCAGGGCGTGGCGGCGCAGCGTGTCGAGGGCGTGCGGCAGTTGGCGTGCGCAGTCGGGGCCGGGGAGGAGGGCGTCGAGGGCGGCGCGCGGGCAGGGCTGCGGGGCGACGGCCAGGGCCTCGGCGGTCTGGAGGGCGAAGGTGTCGAGGCGTTCGAGGGCGCGCAGCACGGAGACGCGGGTGGCGGCGCGCGTGGCGAGCTGGGAGATGTCGGAGGGCAGGGGCGAGATCAGGTCGGGCCGGGCCCGCAGCAGACCGGCCAGCTCCTCGTCGTCTCGGGCGCGCAGCTCGTCGGCGAGTGTGCGGTGGTGGGGGCGGGCGTCCCCGGCGCCGCTGGTCCCAGGGGTCATCCGCCCTACGGTACCGGGATCGGGGGCGTTCCGGCACGGCCCGGGTGGGAGCCGCGCGCCGCGGCTGGCCGGAGACCGGTCGGGGCATGATTACGCCCTCCCGTGGTGTGGTGGTGTGTGGTGCCCCTGCCCGGCGGTGGCGGCGGTGGTGGCCGGTGCCGCCGGGGTGCGGCGCGCTGACCCTTATGTGCGGCGATGTGCGTGAGTGGACGCAGGGGGTGATGGGGCGGCAGACTCGGGGTCCAGCCAAAGGAAGGACCGGATGCGCGATGCCGCCGAGGGAGAATCCCACCGTTCGACAGGCCCGACTTGGTGCGGAGTTGCGGAAACTTCGGGAACGTGCCGGGCGGACGGCGCGTGAGGCCGCCGAGATGCTGGGCACCGACCAGGGGAAGATCAGCCATATAGAGTCGGGCCGGATCGGCGTCAGCGAGGAGCGCATCCGGAGGCTCGCGGCGTTCTACGAGTGCAAGGACGAGGCGCTGCTCGACGCGCTGTGCACCATCGCGCGGGAGCGGCGGGGGCAGTACTGGTGGGACGAGTACCGGAGCATTCTTGCCCCGCGATTCATGGACATCGCGGAGATGGAGCATCACGCGGTCGCGCTGCGCACCGTGCAGACGGTGACGATGCCGGGCCTGCTGCAGATCGAGGACTACGCGCGGGCGCTGTTCAGCAGCAGCCGGCGGCTGTCGGCGGAGGAGATCGACGCGCGCACCGAGCACCGGATGCGGCGGCAGGACATCCTGGACCGGGACGATCCGCCGCTGCTGGAGGCGACGATCCACGAGGCGGCGCTGCGGATGCGGTTCGGGGGGCGGGCGGTGGCGCGCAGGCAGCTCGAGCACCTGATGGAGATGGGCGAGCGGCCGAACGTGACGGTGCGGGTGGTGCCGTTCACGAACGAGGAGTTCTACGAGATGACGCAGGCGGTGATCTACGCCGACGGCGTCGTGCCGCAGCTGGACACCGTGCAGATCGACGGGCCGATCGGCGGGCGGTACCTGGACTCGGACACGCAGATCGCGGCGTACCGGGAGTTCCTGGGCCGCACGGGGAGCGTGTCGCTGGACCAGGAGGAGTCGCGGCAGCTCATCTACCACGTCGCGCGGGAGATGTGAGGGGCTGAGCCGCGCTCATCGCGGCGGCGAAGGCGGGGGTTTCGACGGGCTGGGGCTGGGGGTGGCTGAGTGGAGTGGCGCCTGGGTGGCGCCGCGTGGTGCCGTGTGGTGCCGTGTGGTGCCGCCGTGTGGCGCCAGCGATGGGCGCGGCACGGGGCCCGGCTGTTGACCAGGGCGGATGGTGCCTCGTTACCCCGCACGGCGCCGGAATGGCGTCGGGGAATGGCGCCTCGCGGCATCCCCTGGCGACGAGTGGCGCTGAAAATGGTGCCATGATGGCTTGCGGTGGTGCCATGCGTGTGCCATGCTGGCGTCATGGATCTCACGCCGTACGTCGACAATCTCCGGCACGAGCTCGCGGTCGCGGCCGACGCGGCCGGGGATGAAGCCCGTGCCCTGGCCGAGCGGCTCGCGACGCCGCTGGAGTCGGCCGTCCGCCTCACCCTGCTGAACGCGCTGTCCGCCGCCATGAGCGAGGTCACCCGCGACCTGGCCCCGGGCTCGGTGGACGTGCGGCTGCGGGGGCTGGACCCCGAGTTCGTGGTGACGGCGCCGCCCGTCGAGGAGATCTTCGAGTACGAGCCCGCCGAGGGCCACGGGCCGGCGCCCGCGCCCACGGCTCCGCCTCCTGCCGCCGAGGGTGACGAAGGCGCCACCGCTCGGATCAACTTCCGGCTGCCCGCGCACCTCAAGGCCCGTGTGGAGAGCGCGGCCGGTGCCGAGGGCCTGTCGGTCAACGCCTGGCTGGTGCGCGCGGTCGCCACCGCCCTGGAGCCCGGCGGCGAGCGCGCCGCCCCCCGAAGTCGCGGCCGGCGCGGGGGCAGGCAGGGATTCCAGGGGTGGGTCCGCTAGCCGCCCTCACCCTCCCGATCTGTCGATCCATCATCATCACCCGCCCTACCAGCGGGAACGCAGACCCTAGCCGTGAGGACGGTACCCCCATGCCTCGTTTCGATACTCCCGAACCCATTTCCGCCACCGTCGAGTTCGAGCTCGGCTCCGTCAGGATCACCGCGAGCGCGCGCGACGACACCGTCGTCGAGGTGCTCCCGACCGACGGCACGCGCGAGGCCGACGTGCGGTACGCGCAGCAGACCAAGGTGACCTGCTCGGACGGCAGGCTGCTGGTGAAGGGGCCCATGAAGCCCGCCATGTTCGGCCCCAGCCGCTCCAGCGGTTCCCTCGACATCAGCGTCGAGCTGCCGGCCGGCTCCGGTGTCGAGGCCACCTCGTCGCTGGCGGACGTCACCTGCACAGGGCGCCTCGGTGAGGTGCGGCTGAAGACGGGGCTCGGCGACATCCAGGTCGAGGAGGCGGCCAACGCCCACCTGAAGACCAGCCACGGCGACATCCGTCTGGACCGCGCGACCGGCGAAGCCGATGCCTCCGGGATGGGCCGGGTCGAGATCGGCGAGGTCACCGGCGTCGCCGTCGTGCGGAACGGCAACGGCGAGACCGCCATCGGCGAGGTCGTCGGCGAACTGCGCGTCCGCTCCTCCAACGGCAGCGTCGTCATCGGCGTCGCCCACTCCGGCGTGGACGTGAAGAGCGCCAACGGCAGCGTCTCCGTGGACATCGCGCACGGCGGGGTCGTCGCCAAGACCGCCAACGGCGGCATCCGCGTCGGCGAGATCTCCGGCGGCAAGGCCGAGCTCCACGGCGGGGCGGGCAACGTGGAGGTCGGCATCCCCGAGGCCACCGCCGCCTGGCTGGACGTCCACACCCGCTTCGGCGCGGTGCGCAACTCCCTGGGGGCCGCCGAGGGACCGGACCCGTCGGAGAAGACGGTCGAGGTGCGGGCCCGCACAGGCGTCGGCGACATCATCATCCACCGCTCGGGCGACAAGCGCCCCTGACAGCCTCCACAACAGCCTCCCGAGAGAAGGGCTCGCCGCCATGACCGCCTCCTCCGCTGCCCCCGCTGCCGCAGCCGCATCCGCCGCGGACGGCCGCCCGCCGGCGATCACCGCCACGGGGCTGACCAAGTCCTACGGCGACCACCGGGTGCTGGACGGCATCGCCCTGTGCGTCCCCGAGGGCACGATCTTCGCCCTGCTCGGGCCGAACGGCGCGGGCAAGACCACCACCGTGCAGATCCTCTCCACCCTCATCCCGGCCGACGCCGGCCAGGCATCGGTCGCCGGGTGCGACCTGCTCCGCGACGCCGAGGGCGTGCGCGCCTCGATCGGCGTCACCGGCCAGTTCTCCGCGGTGGACAACCTGCTCACCGCCGAGGAGAACCTGATGCTCATGGCGGACCTGAACCACGTGCCGCGCCGCGAGGGCCGGCGGCGGGCTGGGGACCTGCTGCGCCGCTTCGAGCTGTCCGAGGCGACCGCCAAGCCGGTCGTCACCTTCTCCGGCGGCATGCGGCGCAAGCTGGACCTGGCGATGACGCTGATCGGCGACCCGAGCGTCATCTTCCTCGACGAGCCGACCACCGGCCTGGACCCGCGCAGCCGCCGCACCATGTGGGAGATCATCCGCGGCCTGGTCGCCGACGGCGTCACCATCTTCCTGACCACGCAGTACCTGGAGGAGGCGGACCAGCTCGCCGACCGCATCGCCGTGCTGGACCACGGCACGCTGGTCGCCGAGGGCACGGCCGAGGAGCTCAAGCGGCGCATCCCCGGCGGTCACATACGCCTGCGGTTCGCGGACGAGAGCCGGCTGCGCTCCGCGGCGGCCCTGTTCGACCCCGTGACCATGAAGCCCGACACCGACGCGCTCAGCCTGCACATCCCCGGCGACGGCAGCATCCCGACCCTGCGGGCCGTGCTCGAGGCCCTCGACGGCGCCGGCGTCACGGCCGAGGAGCTGACCGTGCACACTCCAGATCTCGACGACGTCTTCCTCACCCTCACCGGCAACGCCGCGAAGGAGCCCACCCGATGACCACGCTCTCCTACGCCGTCAGCGACTCGTGGACGATGCTGCGGCGCAACCTCAAGCACGCGCTGCGGTACCCCTCTCTGACGTTCGCGGTCGTCCTGATGCCCGTCATGATGCTGCTGCTGTTCAACTACGCCTTCGGCAACGCGCTGGGCGGCGGCATTACCGGCGCCTCGCCGGTCACCGCCGAGGGCGGCGACTACATCGACTACGTCGCCCCGGGCATCATCCTGATGGCCGCGACCTCCGGGTCGCTGGCCGCCGCGGTCGGCGTCAACGTCGACAAGACCGAGGGCATCGTCAACCGCTTCCGCACCATGGCGATATCCCGGGCGTCGTTCCTCACCGGGCACGTCGTCGGCAGCGTCATCCCGACGCTCGTGGGCCTGGTCTTCGTCATCGGCGTCGCGCTCCTGGTCGGCTTCCGGCCCGACGCCACGCCCGTCGAATGGCTGGCCGCGGCCGGGCTGCTGACCCTGCTGACGCTCGCCCTGACGTGGCTGGCGGCCGGCATGGGCCTGATCGCCAAGACCCCGGAGACCGCCAGCAACATGCCGATGCCGCTGCAGTTCCTGCCCTTCCTGGGCAGCGCCATCGTCCCGGCGGAGTCCATGCCGTCCGCGCTGGGCTGGTTCGCCGAGTACCAGCCCTTCACCCCGATGATCGAGACGCTGCGCGGCCTGCTGATGGGCACCGGGATAGGCACCAGCGGCATCACCGCCCTGGCCTGGTGCCTGGGGCTCGGACTGGCGGGGTACGTGTGGGCGCGGACGGCCTTCTACCGTGGCTCGCTCACTCGGAGTTGATCCGCTCGATCTCCCGCAGGACGCGCCCGCGCAGCGACCGGCTCATGGGGGCGTAGCCCAGGTCCGTGGCGAGCGCGTCGGCCTGGGAGTCGTCCACGGCCCAGGTCCAGAAGTCCTTCAGGACGTCGGCCACCTCGTCCTCGTAGCCGCATGCGTAGGCGAGGACCCAGTTCGCGCCCGCGATCGGGTAGCCCTCACCGCCTATGTTGTCGAGGTTGAACTGGAAGTTGTCGGGGATATGGGCCACTTCGGAGGCGATGGTGGTGGCCTCAAGACTCGGCTCGATCGCGTTGCCGTCCTCGTTGACCACCCACGCCGTGGCCAGGTCGTTCTGGATGGCGTACGCCTGGTTGACGTAGCCCAGCCCCCCGGGGGTGCCGAGCACGGTGGCGGTCACGCCCTCGTTGCCGTCGCCGCCCAGCGTGTCCTCGTGCCAGCCGATGTCCGTGCCCTCCGAGTACTTCTCCGCCCAGAAAGGGACCTCAGTGGCGAGGTAGTGGGTGAAGACGTAGGTGGTGCCGGAGCCGTCGGAGCGGTGGACGGGCATGATCTCCCGGTGCGGCAGGTCCATCTCCGGGTTGAGCTCAACGAGGGCCGGGTCGTCGTAGTAGACGATCTGGCGGTCGTAGATGCGGGCGATAGCCTCCGCGGTCAGCACCATGCCGTCCAGCTCCGGGTCGTTGAAGGCGATCACGTCCGAGCCGAAGAGCACCGGGAACTGCACCGCCGGGCAGCCGCGCACCTCCTGGGCAACCTGGAGCTCGCTCTCCTCCAGATACCGTTCGGAGGAGCCGAAGTCCACGGTCTGCTGGAGGAACTGCTCGATGCCGCCGCCCGAGCCGATGGAGTCGTAGTCGATGGAGACGCCGGTCTCGATGCTGGAGGTGTAGTGCCGGATCCACTCCTGGAAGATGGGGTTGGGGAACGTCGCGCCCGAGCCGTGCACCTGGCCGGTGAGCGTGCCACGGGTGACCGTGCCGTCGTCGGCCTGGCATCCCGCGAGAGTTGTCGTGAGGGCCACGGCGGCCGCCGCGCCGCGCGCGACGGCCGCCGTGGTGAGCCGGTACCGCATGCCGATCATCCCCCGACAGCAGTGATCTCAGCCGAAGCGGCCGGAGATGTAGTCCTCGGTCCTGCGCTCGGACGGGTTGCTGAAGAGACGATCGGTGTCGTCGTACTCCACCAGCACGCCCGTCCTGGTGCCCTTCTTCTCGTCGGTGTCGACGCTGAAGAAGCCCGTCATGTCGGAGACCCGCGCGGCCTGCTGCATGTTGTGGGTCACGATGACGATGCTGTAGTCGCTCTTCAGCTCCCGGATCAGATCCTCGATCTTGAGGGTGGCGATCGGGTCGAGCGCCGAGCAGGGCTCGTCCATCAGCAGCACCTCGGGACGCACGGCGATGGCGCGGGCGATGCACAGCCGCTGCTGCTGACCGCCGGAGAGCGCCAGGCCGCTGTCCCTCAGCTTGTCCTTGACCTCGTCCCACAGCGCGGCGCCGCGCAGCGCCTGCTCGACGATCTCGTCCATGTCGCCGGTCATCCCGATGGTGCGGGGGCCGAAGGCGACGTTGTCGTAGAGCGACTTGGGGAAGGGGTTGGGCTTCTGGAAGACCATGCCGATCTTCTGCCGCACCAGGACGGGATCGACCCTCGAGCCGTACAGGTCCACGCCGTGGTAGAGCAGCTCGCCGTGGACCTTGGCGGCGGGAATGAGGTCGTTCATCCGGTTCAGGCACCGCAGCACGGTCGACTTGCCGCAGCCGGAGGGGCCGATGAGGGCGGTGACGTTCTTGCGGAAGACGTCCATCGACACCTCGCTGACGGCCATCGTCCCGCCGTAGGAGACGCCGAGCTTGTTCAGCTCGAAGACCCGCTCCTTGTGCTCGACCTGCCGGTCCTTGTGCAGCCGTTCGGGATGCAGGGCGATGGGACCGGGCTGGTCCTGGGGCTCGGGCGCCTCGGAGTCCTGTCCCTCGGGCGTCCGGTCGGTCTCGTTAGTCATGTTCTCGGCCACCTCGCCTACCACTTCCGCTCGTACCGGTTACGCAGCCAGATCGCGAAGGAGTTGACCGCGAGCAGGACCACCAGCATCACGATGACGCCCGCCGCCGCCAGCACGCGGAACTCGGGTTGGGGACGCCCCGCGAAGTTGAAGATCATCACGGGCAGCGCGGTGTAGGAGCCGTCGAAGAACTCCGGGTCGTACAGGACGAAGGTGCTCGCCCCGACCAGCAGCAGCGGCGCCGCCTCGCCGAGCGCGCGGGAGACCGCGAGGATGATGCCGGTGAGGATCCCCGGCAGCGCGCTCGGGAGTACATTGCGCGAGATCGTCTGCCACTGGGTGGCGCCCAGCGCCAGCGAGCCGGCCCGGACGGAGTTGGGCACCGCCCGGATCGCCTCCCGGGAGGCGATGATCACGGTCGGCAGCACCAGCAGCGTCAGCGTCAGCGAGCCGGCCGCGGCGACGAAGCCGAGGTCGAGCGGGCCGCGGACGATGAACCCGAGGCCCAGGATGCCGTAGACGATCGAGGGCACGCCCGCCAGGTTCTGGATGTTGAGCTCGATCAGGCGGTTGTACCAGCGGGAGTTGTCGGCGTACTCCTCCAGGTAGATCGCCGCCCCCACGCCGATCGGCACGACCAGCAGGATCACGCCGCCGATGATGTACAGCGTGCCCAGGATCGCCGACCGAAGGCCGGCAAGATCGGGCAGGATCGTGTTCGGGTACTCGGTGAACAGGTCCCAGCTCAGGCGGGACTCGCCCTCCTGCGCGGTCCACACCAGGAGGGAGACGAGGCCGAGCAGCGCGACGCCTATGCCCAGCAGCAGCAAGGCGAGGAAGAGCGCGTTGCTCGCCTTGGCGCCGCCGCGCGCCTGGCCGAAGACGCTCTCGGTCGCGGCCCGCGCGCCGGCCGTCGCCAGCCGGGTGCGCTCGGAGACGTGGGGTGTCTTCTCGCCGGTGGACATCACTCGTACACCTCACGGAATCGGCGGACCAGGCGGATGGCGAACATGTTCATCACCAGCGTCATCACGAACAGCAGCGTGCCGACGGCGAAGATCGTGTCGTATTCGATCGTGCCGGTGGAGGCGTCACCGGTCGCGACACCGGCGATGTAGGCGGTCATGGTCTGCATGCTGTCCAGGGGGTCCCAGGTGAGCTCCGGCTTGCCGCGTCCGGCGGCCATCACCACGACCATCGTCTCGCCGACGGCGCGCGAGGCCCCCAGCACCATGGCGGCCACGATGCCCGAGATGGCGCCCGGGACGACGACCCGGAGCGAGACCCGCATCTTGGTCGCGCCCAGGGCGTACGCCCCCTCCCGCAGGCCGGCGGGCACCGCGCGCATCGCGTCCTCGGAGACGGAGGCGACCAGCGGGACGATCAGCAGGCCGACGCCGACGCCGGCGACCGCCGCCGAGAAGTCACCCTTCCAGTCCAGGAACGGCAGCACGTCCTCCAGGAACGGCCTGAGGAAGCCGATGGCGAACAGGCCGATGGCGACGGTCGGGATGCCGGCCAGCACCTCCAGGGCGGGCTTGAGAACCTGGCGCACCCGGGGGTGGGCGTACTCGGAGAGGTAGATCGCCGAGAGCAGCCCGACCGGCACCGCGACGATCAGCGAGACGACCGTGATCGTCATCGTGCCGACGACCAGCGGCCACACTCCGAACTCTCCGCGCGTCGGTGCCCACGTGGTGCCTGTCAGGAAGTCCCCGAACGAGACCTCGCCGAAGAAGCTGAACGTGGGCTGGAGCAGCGAGAGCACGATGGCGGTGGTCACCGCTACCGACAGGGCCGCACAGAGCGCCAGAAGCGCCTTTATCGCCTTTTCACCGTATCGCGGACGCGCGGCCCCCAGCGGCCGGTGCGGGGTTCCCGCGCCGGCGCCGGGGGCCGTGGTGCCGCTGCTTTGAGCTGGCATGGATGGGTGTCCTACTCCCTGTTCGTCCCTCGTTCGCTGGGCAGAGACGCTCAGCTGCCGGCGTTGCCGGCGAGCTCGTCGATCTTGGTGTGACCCTCGTCCATCTGCTCCTGGGTCATCGCCACCATCGACGTGGCCTCGGCGATCTCCGCGGAGTTGTCGATGTAGAACCGCATGAACTCGATCACCTCGGGCCGGGCCAGCGCCTTGTCGCTCGCGTAGACGTACAGCGGGCGGCCGAGCGGGGCGTAGGAGCCGTTCTGCACGTTCTCCTCGGTCGGCGCGGTGCAGCCCTCGCCGCCGTCGACCTCCAGGGCCTTGACGCCGTCGCCGGCCTGCTGGGCGAAGGAGTAGGGCACGAACGCCATGGCGTTCTCCTCGCCCTCAACGCCCCTGATGGCGGCCTGGTCGTCCTCGCCGATGTCGGTGTAGGAGCCGATGGCGCCCTCCTCACCGTTGACCGCCTCGGTGAAGAAGTCGAAGGTTCCCGAGTCGGTGCCGGGGCCGTAGAGCGAGAGGCTCTCGCCGGCGAGGTCGCCGGCGTCCAGGCCCTGGACGTCGCCCCAGCTCCCGGCCTGGCCCTCCGGGCCCCAGATCGCCTTGAGCTGGTCGACGGTGATGCAGGTCAGCGGGTTGTCCGGGTGAACGATCACGGTGATCGCGTCGTTGGCGACCGTGATGCTGTCGAAGGCGATGTTGTTGCCCTCGCACGCCGCGACCTCGTCCTCCTCGATCTCGCGGGAGGCGTCGGACAGGTCGGTCTCGCCGTTGCAGAACCTCTCGAAGCCGCCGCCGGTGCCGGCGGTGCCCACGGAGATGCGGACGTCGGAGTTCTCAGCCATGAAAAGCTGGGCGGCGGCCTCGGACAGCGGCGCCACGGTGCTCGAGCCGTCGATCTTGATGTCGCCGGACAGGCCCTCCCCGCCGTCTCCGTTGCCTCCGCCGTTGTCGTCGTCACCGCCGCCGCAGGCAGCGAGAGCCAGGGCGGACACCGCGAGAATCGCCGCTGTCTTCGCGGACTTGGCGCGCCAGTTGCGCATGGCCGTTACTCCTCTTGAACCCCGACCGGGTCAGGCCGGTTTTAGATGACTTGAGAGCGTCGGTGAGAACGTAGGAGCGGCCAGCGAAGTGGCGGGAGCCGGAAGGTGAACAGGAGAATAGGTTCGGCGGAACCGATTGTTCACCTAGGTCTCTGTCTGGTAACACTAACCGCGTTCATCAGTTCCCCGGCGGCACGAGACGATATCCGACACCACGCACGGTTTGGATGATCTCCGGGTGGTGCGGGTCGTCGCCGAGTCGCTCCCTGAGGCGGCGAATGTGAACGGTGATGGTATTGGAACGCCGCGCCCCGTCGCCCCACAGCTCCGCACGGATCCGGTCACGGGTGATCACCTTCTCCGCGTGAAGCATCAGCAGGTGAAGCAGCTGGAACTCCCGCAGCGGCAGCCGCGCCGTCGACACGCCGTGCATCCGCACCTCGTACGTGCTCGGGTCCAGCGTCAGCGGCCCGCACACCAGCGGCTGGTCCCAGCCCCGGTTCCCCCGGTCGGCCAGGCTCAGCAACTGCGCCACCTCGCGCGGCCGGTAGGGCCGGGCCACGCAGGCGCTCGCCCCCGCCGCGAGCGCTGGCCCGACCTGGTCGGTGTCGTCAGGACCGACCCCCAGCACCACCGGGATGGACAGCCGCCGCCGCACCAGGCGCAGCACCGTCGCCCCGTCGATCACCGGCAGATCGGCCGAGACCAGCAGCACGTCCGGCTTGCGCAGCCCCGCCTCCAGCAGTGCGGTCGCGCCGTCCGCGCAGTGCACCACCGAGACCTGGTACTTCGCGAGCTGCGCCGTCAGGCCCTGGCGAATGCGCTCGTCGGCGTCGGCCAGCAGCACCACCGGGTTCGAGCCCAGCGGTATCCGCGTTTCCAGGGCGGAAGAGGGAGAGGTGGGAGAGGTGAGGGCCGAGTCCGTGGTGGGGGGCATGGTGTCGTCGTCGTCCAGGCCGTGACCGTCGTGGCCGCCGTCAGCCGAAACGGCCGGAGATGTAGTCCTCGGTGCGCTGGTCGGCGGGGCGGCTGAAGAGCTTTTCGGTGGCGTCGTACTCAACCAGGAACCCATAGCGTTCGCCCTCGCTGTCGGTGTCGGCGGTGAAGAACGCGGTCCGGTCCGAGACCCGGGCGGCCTGCTGCATGTTGTGCGTGACGATCACGATCGTGTACTCGTCCGCGAGCTTCAGCATCAGGTCCTCGACCTTGCCCGTGGCGATCGGGTCGAGCGCGGAACACGGCTCGTCCATGAGAACCACGTCCGGTCGCACGGCGATGGCACGGGCGATGCACAGGCGCTGCTGCTGGCCACCGGAGAGGGCGAGCCCGCTGCTCTTCAGCTTGTCCTTGACCTCGTCCCACAGCGCGGCCCCGGTCAGCGCCTCCTCCACGCGGTCGTCCAGCTCCGACTTGCTGAGCTTCTCGCCGCCGCCCGAGGCGTTGACGCGGGGGCCGTAGGCGACGTTGTCGTAGATCGACTTGGGGAAGGGGTTCGGCTTCTGGAAGACCATCCCGATGCGGCGGCGGGCCTCGGTGGGATCGACGTCCGACCCGTACAGGTCCTGGCCCCGGTAGGCCACCTTGCCGGTGACGCGGGCGCCCGGGACGAGGTCGTTCATCCGGTTCAGACACCGCAGCACCGTCGACTTGCCGCAGCCGGAGGGCCCGATCAGCGCGGTGATCTCGCGCTCCCGAACGGCCATCGAGACGTCCCGCACGGCGTGGTGCGTGCCGTAGCTCACGCCGAGACCGCCGAGGTCGAAGACGACCGGAGCGAGGTCGTTGGGCGCGCCTCGGCGGCGAGCCTCGATGGAGGTCGAAAGGCCAGTTGCCATGGTCCGGCTCCCTGAGGGCATGGGTGGGGTGTCCGGCAGGGACGTTCACCATGTAACGAGCCGTGGGTAGCGCGTTGCACGGCCTTCGGTGAACCCCCGATGAACAACGGTGTTCTCTCAGGTGCTATCGCCTGACCGGCATGCGGCGAGTCCGGCCGAGTCGGCAGCCATGGTCCCGCCAAGGTCTCGCCGAGTGGTCATCGCCGGTCGTCTTGTCCCTCGTGTGGGTGATCGCGGCCGGGGACCTGCCCGATTGCCGGCTGCGCCCCCTGGCGCCGTGAGAGCTGCCGGCCAGACCGCACTCCGCCCGAGGGCATGCCGGGTCCACGGACCCGCCCGGGACCTCGGTGAATGCGGCCAACTCCGGCCAATAACCAGCAGAAACGGTAGCATCGTGCCGATGGGCATCGAGGGTGAACAGCTGGTATTCGACTATCTCAGCCGGGTCGGGGACCTCGCGCACGGCACCAGCATGTCAGCCGCCGAGCGCGCGGCCCTGGTGAACCGGCTGCGGACGGAAATCGGCCAACGCCGGGCCGAGGCGGGCGGCGCGGAGAGCCGCGGCGAGGTCAGGCGCATCCTCGGCAGACTCGGCCGTCCCGAGGACGTCGTCGCCGCGGCGGCCGAGGGCCATGCCGCCCCGGCTCCGGCGGCTTCGGCGGCTCCGGCGACCAGGGCGACCCCTGCCCCGCCGCCGGGCGCCCCAGGAACCCCGGCGGCCGAGGAAGGGCCCGCCGCTCCCGTGCCCTCGCCCCGGACCTCGGCGGACCGCGAGCCCCTGACGCGGACCGGGCGCCCGGCCGAGGCCGAGGCCAGTTGGCCCGACGGGCAGATCGGCCGCTTCGTCGGCGGCCTCCTCCCCGAGGCGTTCCGCCGCGACGAGCCCGGCGGGGCCGGGGAGGAGAACGCCGAAGACCCGGACGGCGGCGGCGTACGCCTCACCAAGGGCGCCGGGGAGCTCGACGAGGACGAGGCGGCGGAGGCGGCGGAGGCCGCGGAGGCGGCCGAGGCGGCTGAGGCGGAGGCGGCCCGGGCCCCGAAGCCGGCCGCCGCGAAGCCCGCCCGTACGCCCCGCCTGCTCCCCCTCCTGCGCCGCGCCCTGTCCGGCCACCGCGTCGGCGGCCCCTTCGAGCTGCTCAGCGTCGCCCTCCTCGCCGCCGGGGGCGTGATCGGCTCCCTCTATCCCATGATCTTCGGCTGGCTCCTCGCCTACTGGTCCCCGCGCCTGAGCCGCGCCGAGGCGCAGTGGGCCACCTTCGGCATGCCCGCCCTCGTCGCCACCGCGTACGGCGCCTGGCTCGTCGGCCGCGCCAACGGCACCTGGGGCGAGCCGCTCGCCGACGGCGCCGCCGGTGACGCGCTCGGCGACCACTGGCCCTGGCTGCTGCGGACCGCCGCCCTCGCCAGCGCGGCGTTCCTCCTCTGGCGCGCCCGCCGTCCCCGCCCGGCCGGCTAGCGACGCCGGTACCCGCCGTCCTCGCCGCTGAACAGCCCCAATTGTCGACCCGGTACCGCGCTAGTACGGTGTGGGCCATGCCAGCCCTCAACGTGGAATTCACCGAACGCGAGCTCGAGGAGCTCCGGGCGCTCGCCAAGGAGCGCGGCACCACCATGAAATCCCTGGTCCACGAGGCCGCCGCCGCCGACATCGCCCGCCACCGGGCCCTGCGGGAGGGCGCCGAGGTCTTCCGGCGCTTCTTCACCGAGCACGAGGCCGAGTTCGCGCAGGCGTTCCCCGAGGACGAGCCCGCCGCCCGCGCAGCCCACGCCGCCTGACCCTCCCTCACACCACCCCCATCCCCTGTGCCTTCCGACATCTACATCGACGTGCCCTGGCTGCTCCAGCGGCACGAGGAAGTCCTGCCGGACCAGCCCACGGTCCAGGACTTCTCGGTGCTCGCCGCCGCCGTGGCCCGGCACCGCGTCGACCCGCCCCGCCTCGGCGTCAGCGCCGACGTCCCTTGGCGCGCGGCAGCGATCCTCCACACCCTCACGCTGCTGCGCCCGCTGCCCGACCGCAACGCCCGCTTCGCCTGCTCGGTGGCCGCCGCGTACATGCACGCCAACGGCGAGGTCATCGACCCGCCCTTCGGCGCCCTGGCCGACCTCGCCCGCGACCTGATATCCGGCAAGACCGACGTCTTCGGCGCCGCCGACCGGTTCCGTTCATGGCGGCTCTGACACAGGCCCGCGCCGCCCTGCGCGCGGCGGGCCTCGACGGGGACATCGCCGCCGTCACCACCCTCACCAGCGGCTTCACCCCGAACCACGTCTGGCTCGTGACCTGGGCCGACGGCACCCGCCGCGTCGTGAAGCACTCCACCGCCGCCCCCGCCGGGCTCTACGCCGCAGAGGCCGAGGGCCTGCGCGCCCTGGCCGAACGGGGCGGCGCCGTCGCCCCGGCCGTCCACCACGCCGACGACCACCTCCTTCTCCTCGACGCCCTCACCCCGCTGAACGCCGAGGACCCGCCGCCCGCCTTCTGGGAGGATCTGGGCCGCGCGGTGGCCAGGCTCCACGCCACCCCCGCCCCCGGCGCCCGCCACGGCTGGCACGCCGACGGCTGGCTCGGCCACCTCCCGCAGCACAACCCCTGGACCGACGACGGTTACGACTTCTTCGCCACCCACCGCATCCTGCGCTACCTCCCCGAGCCGCGCGCCCAGCAGGCCCTGACCCCCGCCGACCGCGCCGCCGTCGAACGCCTCTGCGCCCGCCTCCCCGACTTCGTCCCGCCCACCCCGCCCGCCCTCACCCACGGCGACCTGTGGCACGCCAACATCGTGACGACGGCCGACGGCACCCCGGCGTTCATCGACCCGGCCGTCTCGTTCACCTGGCCCGACGCCGACCTCAGCATGTTCCACGCCTCGGCCGCCACCCCGGGCCAGTCCGACCGCTTCTTCGCCGCCTACGCCGAGCTGCGCCCGCTGGGCGAGGGCTGGCGCGAGCGGATGGAGGTGCTGCACCTGCGGGAGCTGCTGAGCACCCTCGCCCACGCGGGTGACCGTTGGGGCGCCCTGGATCACGTACGCCGCATCACGGTCCGCTACGCCTGAGCCCCCGCGTCCGCGCCGGCGTCGGCGTCGGTTCCAGCAGCAGGCGATCCCCGGTGTCCTCCCTGCGCGGCCCTGTCCGCGAGGTTCTCGGGCTCCCAGCGCAGCAGGTCTCCCGGCTGGCACTCGAGCACTTCGCAGAGCGTGGCGAGCGTGGTGAAGCGCACCGCCTTGGCCCGGCCGTTCTTGAGCACTGCCAGGTTGGCGGGTGTGATCCCCACGCGGTACGCGAGCTCGCCCACGGACATCTTCCGCTTGGCCAGCATCACGTCGATGTCGACGACGATCGGCATCAGATCACCTCAGCCAGCTCGGCCCGCATCCGCGATGCCTCGACGTCGCGCGCGACGGCCTGAGCGAGCAGCATCCGGAGCACGAGCACGATGAGCGCGACCCCCAGGACCGCCAGGCCGGTCCCGCCCAGCAGGAGCACGATGCCGGGAGCCACGGCCTCGCCCGGCGCCAGTATCACGCCGAGCGCGAACACCAGGAGCGCGGCCGCGACGAACGCGCCGGTCACGATGTGCACGTAGCGGAAGGCAGCCTGGGAGAACACGGTTCCGCGCCGCACCATCGAGACCAGCCGCCAGACGCAGACGAGGACGACCTGAGCGGTCACCATGCCCAGGACCACGATCACGAGGATGGGGGCGCTCCGGTCCGTGAGGACGCTCTCCTCCAGGTCGGCGGCCAGCAGCGCCACCAGCACTGTCTGGACGAGTACCGATCCGGCGAGCAGCGCCACGAGCACGAGGCGCAGCGCAAGCACTGTGAGCCTTCCCATCGCCACTCCCTCGATCGAACAACGGCAAAAATCTATCGACAATCGATAGATATGGCAAGGGTGGGGTGACCGTGACCCGCTACGCCTGAACCCCCGCGTCCGCGCTCGGGGCGCGGCGCAGCCGGGCGTGCGCGAATCGTCCGCCCTCGAACGCCAGCCATACGCCGTCGAGGTGCCCGAACGGCGTTCCCCACGTGGCGAGTCCCCGGCCGTCCGCGATCAGCTCGGCGTAGCGGACGTACGGCTGCGGCCAGGCCCACTGGTCGTGGTGCCCGACTTCGCCCGGCACGTACCCGGACGGCATGTCGAGGGCGTCGTCGACGGTCAGCCCATGGCGATGGCCGTCTCGATCGCGCGCGGCGACGCGCTGGTGTCGACGGTCGCGAACGGCCCCGACGCCGCGCCGACGGCGCGCGCGAGCGCGACGCCCTGTGCGGACAGGTGCGAGCCGCGGCCGAGCGCCGCACCCTTCTTCGTCGGGGCGTGGCGCCGGACCTCCAGCCAGCGCAGGCGCATCCCGCTGACCGCTACGACTGGGCCGCGCCCTGGCCGAGCCGCCGTGCCAGCTCCGCCGGGGCCTCGTCGAAGGGGACCTGCGTCTGCTCGCCGCTGTCCATGTCGCGGATGGTGACCGTGCCCGCCTCGCGCTCCGTCGCGCCGTAGATCACGCAGAAGCGGGCGCCGGCGTCGCCGGCCCAGCGCATCTGCTTGGCGAACTTGCCGCTCGACCCGAGGTAGACGCCCGTGCGCACGCCCGCGCGGCGGATCGCGGCGGCCAGGCGGAAGCTGTCGGCGGCCAGGTCCTCGGCCATGACCGTGACGGCCACGTCGACCTGGGCGTAGTCGGCGGCGTTCTCCGCCTGCTGCTGCTCCAGCAGCAGCAGGATCCGCTCGATGCCGAGCGAGCCGCCGCAGGCCGGGGCGTCCTTGCCGCCGAGGCGGGCGATGAGGTGGTCGTAGCGGCCGCCGGAGGCGATCGAGCCGGGCATGCCGGGGGCGACGACCTCGAAGATCACGCCCGTGTAGTAGTCGAGGCCGCGCACGAGGTTGGGGGCGAAGCCGATGCGCTCGGTCGGGATCGTGCCCTCGGTGAGGCGCAGGAGCTGGTCGACCTCGGCCAGGCCCGCCTGCCCCGTCTCGCTCGCCTTCAGCTCGTCGCGCACGCGCTCGACCGCGTCGGCCGAGGTCAGGTCGTCGACCAGGCCGCGCGCCGCCTCCGCCGGCAGGCCGCGGCCGGTCACCAGCTCCTCGACGACGGCGTCGGGGGCGAGCTTGTCCAGCTTGTCGAGCGTGATCAGCACCCCGGGGCCGAGGTCCTCGGGCACGGCGTACGCCTCCAGCAGGCCGAACAGCGCCTGGCGGGAGTTGATCAGGAAGCGGAACTCGGTGACGCCGAGCGCGTCGAGCGCGTCGTGGAGGGCGAGGACGACCTCGGCGTCGGCGATGGGGGAGGAGGAGCCGACGATGTCCAGGTCGCACTGGACGAACTCGCGGAAACGGCCGCGCCCGGGGCGGTCGGCGCGCCAGACGGGGGCGATGGTGTAGCGCTTGTAGGGGGAGGGGAGCTGGCTGCCGTACGCCGCCGCGACGCGGGCGAGCGGGACGGTCAGGTCGTAGCGGAGGGCGAGGTCGGCCTCGCCGGTGGCCTCGTGCTCGCCGCGCCGCAGGATCTTGAAGATGAGCTTGTCGCCCTCGTCGCCGTACTTCCCGGTCAGCACCTCGAGCCGCTCGAAGGCGGGGGTCTGGAGGGGCTGGAAGCCGTACCGGGAGAAGACGGTGCGGAGCGTGGCGAAGGCGCGCTCGCGCTTCTCGTACTCGGCGGCGAGGAAATCACGGGTCCCGGAGGCGGGCTCGAACTGCTTCTGCGAGGCCATGGTGGTCATGGTCCCCGAAGCCGGTGGCTCAGGGCAAAGCAGATCCGCGCGGGGGCAGGGTCGGCGGGCCGTTGTCAGACCCGGCTGGTACCAATGAGTCACGGATTGATAACGGAGACGCAACCGGACAGCGCGCTGACGGGTCTCCACAGTGACGGGCTCAGCGATGCGTGGACGCGCAGGACGCGCAGGACGCGCAAGACGCGCAAGGGGAGGACCGAGACATGAGGGTCGGCAGTGTGGCCAGGGGCGTGGCGAGGGGCGCGGTCGTGGGCGTGGTGGCGACGGCGACGGCGGTCGCCCTGCCGGCGGCCACGGCGAGCGCCTGGCCGTCGCAGGAGTGGGAGGTGGTCTCGGCGGGCGAGCTGGGCACCTCGGCATACCTGGGCGCGGTCTCGGCGGCCGGGCCGACCGCCGCCTGGGCCGCCGGGTACCAGGTGATCGACGCCCAGCCGCGCGGCGTGCTGATGCGCTGGGACGGCTGGCAGTGGCGGCCGGACGACGCGCCGGGCCTGCCGGAGGTCATCTACTGGCTGGATGTCAGCGCCGTGTCGCCGCACGACGTGTGGGCCTACGGGAGGGTCCGCGGCGAGGAGTATGTGATGGCGCACTTCGACGGGTGGCGGTGGGAGACCGCGGAGATGCCCGAGGAGCCGGACGGCGGGAGCTACGGCGTCACCGATGTCGAGGCCGTGCACGGCCGCACCTGGCTGTCCGGGGACGAGGCGATCAGCACCTACGCCGACGGCGAGTGGGAGACCCTCGACCTGGGCTCCGGGGTGAACATCGTGGACCTCGACGCCCGCACCGCGCGCGACGCCTGGGCCGTGGGCCCGTACTGGCCCACCGGGCAGGCGCAGGAGCGGCGGCCGATGGTGCTGCACTGGGACGGCGGCGACTGGAGCGAGATACCGCTGGACCGGCCCGAGCTGCGGCCCGAGCACGTGTACGCCGAATCGCGCGACAGCGTGTACGTCGTCGCCCGGTCGTACGAGTCCGGCGAGTCCGGCGACCCCAACCACGCCGTGGTCCTGCACTGGGACGGCCACGGCTGGGAGGAGATACGCCTGCCGCTGTCGGGGATGTACGTGGACGCGATCAGCGGCGACGGCCACGGCACGGTGTGGCTCGGCGGCGACCCCGCGGGCTGGGAGGGACCGCCGGTGTTCTGGCGCTACGACGCCAGGGAGGAGAGCTGGACGGAGGTGACGGGCGAGACGGTGCCCGGCCACACCCAGGCGCACCGGGTCACCGACCTGGCACCGATAGGGCTGACCGGCGGCTACTGGGCCGTCGGCAGCTACAGCCTGATCACCGAGCCCGGACGGTCTCAGGAGCGCGAGCTCATCCACCACGCCTGGCGCTGAGCGGTCGGCGCGTGACGCGGCCTGGCCCGGCGACCCCCCCTCTCAGCCGCCGAGCACCTGCCGCGCGTCTTCGACCGCTTCTACCGCGCCGACCCCTCCCGCAGCCGCACCACGGGTGGCAGCGGCCTGCGCCCGGCCACACCAAGCACCTGGTGGAGGCGCACGGCGGCACGGTCGAGGCGGCCAGCACCCCGGGCCGGGGCTCGGTCTTCACGATCCGGCTGCCCGGACCGTGACCGTGACCGTGACCGTGACCGTGATCGTGACTAGTGGGCCAGGTGCTCGGCGAGCTCGTCGAGGATCTGGTTGGCCGCCGTGTAGCCGATGCCGAGGAACCACAGGTCGTCGTCGACGCGGAACGCCTGGTCGTTCTGGACGGCGGTCAGGGTGTCCCACAGCGGGCCGCCGACGGCCGCGTCCTCGCCGGAGCCCTCGGTGGAGCCGTAGGAGGAGTAGAAGATGACGTCGGCGTCGGCCTGGTCGACCTGCTCCGGGCTGATCTCGACGGCGAAGCCGTCCTCCGCCTCCGACAGGATCGCCGGGCGGCCCACGCCCACATCCTCCAGCACCGTGCCGATGAAGCTCTCCGGCCCGTAGAGGCGGGCGTCGGCGCCGTCGATGAAGCGCAGGATGCTCACCTCCAGGCCGGCCGCCGCCTCCGGGCCGCCGATGGTGTCGACGACCTCGGCCACGTGGTCCTCGTAGTCGGCGATGACCCGCTGCGCCTCGTCGGCCTTGTCGAGGGCGTCGGCGAACATCAGGAAGTTCTCCTTCCAGGTGGCGCCCGTGTCCTCGGCGAAGACGGTGGGTGCGATCTGCGACAGCTCGTCGTAGCGCTCCTCGTCGCGGACGTTGCTGCCGATGATGACGTCCGGGTCGAGGTCGTTGATGGTCTCCAGGTTGGGCTGGGTGATGGCACCGACGTCGGTGATGCCCTCCTGCTGCTTCGCCGGGAAGTAGCCGAGGAAGTCGTTCTCCTCGATGGCGTGGACCGAGCCGACCGGGGTGATGCCGAGGGTGAGCGCCGTGTCCAGCTCGCCGGTGTCGAGGACGACGACGCGCTCGGGGTCGCGCGGCACCTCCACCGGGCCGTTGGCCGTCTCGACCGTGTGGGTCTCGGCCGAGCCCTCGCCGTCCTGAGAGCCTCCCGAGTCGCCGTCGTCGCTGCCGCAGGCGGTGAGCGCGAGCGCGAACGCGACGGACGCCGCGAGAGCTGAGGCGTAACGGGCTGAGCGGGCTGAGCGGTTCATGTGACGGGTGCCTTTCTGGTTCTCATGGGGACGGGTGCGCCGGGGACGACGAGCGGCGAACCGGTGACCGGGTCGGGGACGATGACGGCCTCGAGGCCGAAGACCTCGCGCACCAGCTCCGCCGTGACCACCTCGTCGGGCGGCCCCTGCGCCGCGATCCTCCCGTTCTTCATCGCCACCAGGTGGTCGGCGTAACGGGCGGCCTGGTTCAGGTCGTGGAGGACGACGACGACCGTTCGGCTCTCGTCGTCCGTGACCAGGCGCCGCACCAGGTTCAGGACCTCCACCTGGTGGGCGATGTCGAGAAACGTCGTCGGCTCGTCCAGCAGCAGCAGATCCGTCTCCTGCGCCAGCGCCATCGCCAGCCACACGCGCTGCCGCTGCCCGCCCGACAGCGCGTCCACGGGCCGGTCGGCCAGGTCCGCCACGTCCGTGCGGGCCATCGCCTCCGCCACCGCCCGCTCGTCCTCGCCCGACCACTGCTGCCACCACCGCTGGTGCGGCTGCCGCCCGCGCGCCACGAGGTCGGCGACGGTGATCGCCTCCGGCACCGCCGGGGACTGCGGCAGCAGCCCCAGCGTCTGCGCGATCCGGCGGGTCGGGACGCGGGCCAGCTCCTGCCCGTCCAGCAGCACGGCGCCGCGCCGGGGCCTGAGCAGCCGCCCGAGGGCGCGCAGCGTCGTGGACTTGCCGCAGGCGTTGGGGCCGACGACGACCGTGACCTGCCCGTCCGGGATGTCCAGGTCGAGGCCCTCGACGACCGCCCGCCCGTCGTCGTACCCCAGCGTCAGCTCGCGGGCGCTCAGCCTGTGCGTCACCCCGGGCGTCACCCCGGGTGCCACCCCAGGCGTCACCTTGCGCGTCACCTTGGGCCTCCCGTGCGGTTGTTGACGATGAGCCAGAGGAGGTACGGCGCCCCGACCGCCGCCGTGACGACACCCACCGGCAGCTCGGTCGGCGCGAACACCAGCCGCGCCAGCACGTCGGCCAGCACGGTGATGAACGCCCCCGCCAGCGCCGAGCACACCAGCGGGATCTGGGCGGTGAGGGTCAGGCGGCGCACGATCTGCGGGGCCAGCAGCGCCACGAAGTCCACCGGGCCGCCCGCGCTCGTGGCCACGGCCGCGAGCAGCACGCCGAGCGTGGCCAGGCCGAGGCGGGTGCGGCCCAGGCGTACGCCGAGCGCGGTGGCGGTGTCGTCGTCGAGCACGACGCCCCGCTGGGCCCGCGCCGCCCACACGACGGCGGGCAGGAGGAGCAGCAGGGCCCAGGCCAGGGGCTCGGCCTCCTCGTAGCCGCGCCCGTTGAAGGAGCCCGTCATCCAGACCAGGGCCTGCTGGGCCTGCTGGTAGTCGCCCTTGGTGAGGAAGAGCTGGGTGACGGAGCGCAGCGCGATGGCGAAGCCGATGCCGATGAGGACGAAGCGCGCGGCGTGCAGGCCGCGGCGCCAGGCGAAGGCGTACACCAGCCCGGCGGCGGCCAGGCCGCCCGCGACGGAGAGGTAGGGGAGGGCGTCGGCGGAGCCGACTCCGTACATCAGCGCCCAGACGGTCACGGCGGCGGCGCCGTGGGTGACGCCGATGACGTCGGGGCTGGCGAGGGGGTTGCGCGCCACGGTCTGGATGAGGGCGCCGGCGAGGCCGAGGGCGGCGCCGACGAGGAGGCCGACGGTGAGGCGGGGGAGGCGGAGCGTGCCGACGACGAACTCCTCGTCGGAGTCGAGGCCGAAGACGACGCGCAGGGCGTCGCCCGGTGCGACGGTGGACTCGCCGAGGCAGAGACTTGCGAGGCAGGCGGCGGCCAACGCCGCGAGCAGGCAGGCCGCGACGGCGGCGGCGCGCCGGTGGACGAGGAACGACGCCCGCACGCGCGCGGGCCGCCGCACGACGGCGTAGCCGGTGGGCCGGGCGCCCCCGGGGGCACCACCCCCCTTCACCCGACCCCGCGTGGCGTCCCGGGCGGGCGGGTGGGAGGACGGGTGGGAAGGGCGGGAGGAAACGCTCACGACGCCACCCCCGACCGCCGCACCAGGGCCACCAGGAACGGCACGCCCACCAGCGCGGTCATGACGCCCGCCGGCACCTCCGACGGAGGAAAGACCAGGCGGCCCACCGTGTCGGAGACGAGCAGCACCACCGGCCCCAGCAGCGCGCACATCGGCAGCAGCCACCGGTGCCCGCCCCCCACCAGCGCCCGCGCCAGGTGCGGCACCGCGAGCCCGACGAACGCGATCGGCCCGGCGGCGGCCACGCCGGCGCCGGTCAGCACCGTCGCGCCGAGGCCACCGACGATCCTGACCGCCGCCACGTTCTGGCCCAGGCCCCTCGCCACGTCCTCGCCCAGCGCCAGCGCGTCGAGGCCGCGCGCCACCGACACCACCAGCACCACACCCACCAGGAGGAACGGCCAGATGCGGCCCGCGATCTCCGCGTCCCGGCCCGACAGCGAACCGATCTGCCAGAAGCGGTACTCGTCCAGCGTCGCCGCCCGCGTCGTCAGCACGGCCACGGTGACCGAGGCCAGCAGCGCGTTGATCGCGGCGCCCGCCAGCGCCAGCTTCACCGGCGTCGCCCCGCCCCGGCCGCGGGCGGCGATGGCGTACACGGCGACGGCCGCCGCGCCCGCGCCCGCGAAGGCGAACCACACGTACCCGGCGAGCGTGTGCACCCCGGCGTAGGCGATCGCGAGGACGACGGCCACCGAGGCGCCCTGGCTGATGCCCAGAATGCCGGGCTCGGCGATCGGGTTGCGGGTCAGCCCCTGCATCACCGCCCCGGCCATGCCCAGCCCCGCGCCGACCATCAGCCCGACGAGGGTGCGCGGCAGCCGCAGCTCCCGCACCACCCGGGCGGCGGGGTCGTCGCCGCCGTGCAGCAGCGCGTCCCACACCTCGCCAACGCCCAGCGAGCGGCTGCCGAACGCCAGGCTGACCAGCACCGCCAGGCACACGCCGCCCGCCCCGGCCGCGAGCCAGCCCAGCCGCCGCCGGGTGTGGGCGGCGACGGGAACGGCGGTGTGCATAGGGGCCAGTCCTCGCGGTCAGCTCAGGTCAGCTCAGGTCGGGGCAGCTCAGGTCAGTTCAGGTCAAGTTAGGTAAGGCGGGCCTAAGTCTACGATGCGCCGGCGGGCACAATAGTTCGCATGTCCCAGGCTCCGCCCCCTTCCCCGTCCCGCCCCCGGCCGACCGTCGGCTTCGACCTCGACATGACGCTCATCGACTCCCGGCCCGGCATCAAAGCCACCTACGAGGCGCTGTCCGCCGAGACCGGCGTCTTCATCGACGCCGACCTGGCCATCACCCGGCTGGGCCCGCCGCTGGCGGAGGAACTGGTGCACTGGTTCCCGGCCGAGCGGCTGGACGAGGCCGGCGACCGCTACCGCGCGCTGTACGTGGAGCACGCCATCGCGACCACGCCGGCCATGCCCGGCGCGCGCGACGCCATCGCCGCCGTCCACGCCCACGGCGGCCGTGCCATCGTCGTCACCGCCAAGCACGAGCCCAACGCCAAGCTCCACGTGGCCCACCTCGGGCTGGAGCCGGACGCCGTGATCGGCGGCCTGTGGGCCGAGGGCAAGGCGGCGGCGCTGCGCGAGCACGGGGCGGCGGTGTACGTGGGCGACCACGTCGGCGACGTGCGCGGCGCGGCGGCGGCCGGGGCGGTGTCGGTGACGGTGGCGACCGGGCCCTGCCCGGCCGCCGAACTGCGCGAGGCCGGGGCGGACGTGGTGCTGCCCGCGCTCACGGCCTTCCCGGCGTGGCTGGAGACGTACGTGACGGGCCGGCCCGCCGCGTGAGCGCGCGGCGTTGCCGCGCCACGGAACACGGCAGCCCCGCCGCGGCGAGGGCGAAGCCGACCGCCATCGGCATGCTGTCGCTCATACCTTCCTGCTCATGGCCGGAATGAGTCTGCCGACGGCCGTCCCCAGGACGCTTCGGCGCGCCCGCCTCACACGCGAGCATACTTGCGGATGAGTCGGGGCAGTGATCCTCCGAAACCGCCCGGCGCCATCTTGTCACCGGGCCCGGGCCAGTTAGCCTTGAGAGCAGGCGGGTCGGACTGGCCCGCCGAATTAGTCATGGCAATGGCAATGCAATGGCAATGGCGCTGGCCGGTGGGCGGCCAGGACGAGTGCGAGGACGAGGACACGTGCCTACCGGCAAGGTCAAGTGGTTCAACAGCGAGAAGGGCTTCGGCTTCCTTTCCCGTGACGACGGCGGCGATGTCTTCGTCCACTCCTCAGCACTGCCCAACGGAGTGGACGGGCTGCGGCCCGGGCAGCGTGTGGAGTTCGGCGTTGTCGCGGGGCAGCGCGGCGACCAGGCGCTGTCGGTGACGCTGCTCGACCCCATGCCGTCGGTCGCCGCCGCGCAGCGGCGCAAGCCGGACGAACTGGCATCCATCGTCCAGGACCTCACGACCCTGCTCGAGAACGTCTCCCAGCAGCTGGAGCGCGGGCGGTACCCCGACCGGCAGAGCGGCCGCAAGATCGCGGGCATGCTGCGGGCGGTCGCGGACCAGCTCGACGTCTAGAGCGCTGCGGGGGACACGGGCGGCACGAGGCCTTCGGCCGCCGCCCGGTCCAGCAACTCGCGGACGGCGGCGTGGCCGGCCTGGCCCAGTTCGGCGGTGAAGTCGTTGACGTACAGGTCGATGTGAGACCGCGCCACGGCTGGATCCATCTCCTGGGCGTGCTCCAGCACGTACGCGCGGCTCGCCGCCGGGTCCGACCAGGCGGCGCGCACGGAGGCGCGGATCGTCTCGGCGATCGCCTTCAGCCGCGCCTCACCCAGGCCGCGGCGGGCGACGATCGCGCCGAGCGGGATGGGGTGGCCCGTGCTGCCCTCCCAGAACTCGCCCATGTCCGCGAGCTGGCGGAGGCCGCAGTCGCGGTAGGTGAACCGGGCCTCGTGGATCACCAGGCCGGCGTCGACCTGGCCGTCGCGGACCGCCGGCATGATCGCGTTGAACGGCATCACCCGCACCTCGCCGACCCCGCCGGGCACGTGCGCCGCCGCCCACAGCCGGAAGAGGAGGTACGCCGTCGAGCGCTCGCCGGGCACGGCGACGGTCTTCCCCGCGAGGCCGGCCGCGTCGACGGGACCTGGCTCGCGGGTGAGGACCAGCGGGCCGCAGCCCCGGCCGAGGGCGCCGCCGCAGGGCAGCAGCGCGTAGTCGTCGAGGACCCAGGGGAGGGCGGCGTAGGAGATCTTCAGCACGTCGCCGGTGCCGCGCGCGGCCAGGTCGTTGGTGATGTCGATGTCCGCGAGGGTGACGTCGGCCGGAGGCGCGCCGGGCAGGAGGCCGTGGGCCCAGGCGTGGAAGACGAAGGTGTCGTTGGGGCAGGGGGAGTAGTAGACGCTGAACGGCTCTTCAGCCATGGTCGGGTTCCTCCAGGAGCGCGGGTATCACGGGTGTGATGCGGGCGAAGGCGGCGGTCAGCGCCGCGAGCGCGCCCGGGATGCGCCAGGCGGAGCGGTCGCGGGTGCCAACGGTGTTGGAGACCGCGCGGATCTCGACGACGGGAACGCCGAACCCGGCGGCGGCCTCGGCCACCCCGGCGCCCTCCATCGCCTCGGCGGCGGCCCCCGGGTGCAGGGCGGCGAGCTCGGCGGCGCGCTCGTCGGTGCCGGTGACGCAGGAGACGGTGAGGACGGGGCCGAGGACGGCGTCCGCCGCGGCGGCGGCGGCGCGGGCGAGGGGGGCGGGGGTTTCGTAGGCGACGCGCCCGAACCCGAGCTGGGCGATGTCCGTGAAGCCCTCGCCCGTCCGTACGCCGAGGTCGGCGGCGATGATGGCCGACGCGACGACCACGGCCTCGACTCCCGCGACGCCGGCGAAGCCGCCGGCGATCCCGGCGGAGACGACGAGGTCGTAGCCGGGGGCTCCGCAGCGGGGCTCCGCCCCCGGCCCTCCCGGCGTGCGGGCGCGGGCCGTCCCCCAAGGCTTCCGCTCCAGGGCCTCCGGCCCCATGGCCAGCGCCGTGGCCGTCGCCGCGGCTGCCGCGGCCGGCCCGACGCCGCCGACCAGCACGTCGAACGCGGCTGTCCGATACAACTGCCGCCCACCGGGCAGCGCCACCGGCTGGACCGCCTCACCGTCTGCGCCGGTGCCCGTGCCGGGCGGGCCCGCGCCGTCTGTGCCTGTGTCCGCGCCGGGCGTGCCCGGCGCGACCGGGCCCACGCCCACGCCGCCCCCGCCGCCCACGCCGGCCGCGCGCGAAGCGCATGCGGCGGCGGCATCCGTCGCGTCAGCGCCGTCGGCGTCGACGACGGCTGCCGCGTTCGCCGCGCCGGCGGCCCGTGCGCCGGCGAGCACCGCGTCGCGCTCCGCCTCCACCGCCGTGACGACCAGGACCCTCGCCGTCACCGGGATCAGTCCTCGTCCGGCGGCTCGAGGCGGGCGTTCCACACGCCCTCGAAGGAGGCGAACAGCAGCTGCTCGAACTCCTCCTGCGTCTGGGCCTGGAAGATCTCCTCCACCTCGTACTCCTCGCCGAGCTGCGCGACGTTGACGACCAGATCGCCCGGCACCGGCAGCTCGTCCGGCGACTGGTTGCGCTGCGCCACCGCGTACAGATCGGTGCTGCGGAAGCTGCGGTACGTGCTGGTGAAGGGGTCGAGCCCGTACGGCTGGCCGTTGACGAAGAGGAGCCAGCCGTCGTCGGCGATCTCCGGGTCGACGCCGACGCGGAAGGTGTCGCCGGACTGGGTGGTGAAGGCCGGGGCGTCCTCCGCCTCCTCGGTGACCGTGCCCGCGAGGCAGTCCCTGGCGCGCTCCCCCGGCAGCATCTCGCCGTCGTCCCAGCAGCCGTCCGCCGCCTCGGGGGAGGAGGTGTCGGAGCCGAGCGTGAAGTGGGCGTTCGGGCTCGGCTTCTGGCAGGCCGACAGGGCCAGCAGCGCCAGCGTCGCCGCACCGGCGCCCAGCGTTCCCCTGAGCGCGGTCCCAGCGGTGATCCCAGTGGTCGCGGTCATGCGGGCAGGCTACCCGCCGCCCCCCACCGGCCCGCCGCAGGCGCTACCGCACCCGCGGCCGGAACGTGCCGCGTCTGGCCGCCGTCGTCAGGCTCTTTATCGTCGCCACCGTCCCGGCGATGACCACGCACGCCGCCACCGCCATGCCGACCGTCCCGTTCAGCGGCAGCGAGATGCCGACCGCGCCGCCCGCCACCCACGACATCTGCAACGCGGTCTCGGACCGGGCGAAGGCGGACGTCCGGACCACCTCGGGCACGTCCCGCTGGATCAGCGCGTCCAGCGACAGCTTGCCCATCGCCTGGCAGATCCCGGCCGTGGCCCCGATCGCCGCCACCGTCACCGCGCCGAAGGCGACCGTCGCCGCGACCGAGGCGGCCACCGCGAGCAGCATGCAGGTCAGCAGGATCAGCTCCGGCGCCCGGTCGCGCAGCCAGTTGCCGAGGGCGTTGCCCAGCGCGTTGCCCGCCCCGGCCACCGCCCCGACCAGGCCGAGCGAGAACTCCTCCGTCAGGCCGGGCAGCGGGTCCTCGCGCAGCAGGAACGCCAGGAAGAAGAGGAGGAAGCCCGACAGCGTCCGCAGGGCGGCGTTCGCCAGCAGCGCCTTGAAGACGGTCGACTCCGCGCCGCGCAGCAGCCGCCCGCCGCGCCCGTCGCGCGCCGCCGCCGCCTTCGTCTCGGCCAGCTCGGCGAGGTGCACGGTGCGCTCGCCGCGCGCCAGGTCCACCTCGTGCGGCAGGCGGAAGGAGAGGAACGCGCCCGTCACGGTGATCGCGCAGGCGGCGTACAGCGGCCAGCGCTCGCCGAGCGCGTGCAGTCCCAGGCCCAGCGGCGCGGCCGCGGCGGCCGAGATGAGGCCGGTCAGCGTTATCCGGGCGTTCGCCTTCACCAGCGAGATCTGCGACGGCAGCAGCCGGGGCACCACCGCGGCGCGCACGATGTTGTACGCCTTGGAGCAGACCATGACCCCGAGCGCCGCCGGGTACAGCTCCAGGCCGCCGCTGACCACGGCGCTGGCGAGCACCAGCGCCAGCATGCCGCGCGCCATCAGCGCCCCGGACATGGCCGCCCGCCGCCCGTGCGGCACCCGGTCGAGCAGCGGGCCGATGATCGGCGCGAGCAGCACGAACGGCGCCATGGTGACCGCGAGGTAGAGCGCCACGCGGCCCCGGGCCTCGTCCGTCGGCACCGAGAAGAAGATGGTGGAGGCCAGCGCCATCGTGATCAGCATGTCGCCGGCCGAGTGGACCGCGTGCAGCTCGATCAGCTTGCCCAGGCCCGTCTCGCCCGCGCCGTGGGCGTGGGTGGTGCGGCGGATGCGGCGGCCGAGGGCCAGGGGTGCGGCATGCAGCAGTCGCCCGGTCGCGACAACGACGCGCAGGGCCGGGGACGCGGCCGTCCCCGAGCCCTTCGTGCCGGACGAGCTGTCAGCTACCACGGCAGCCAGCGTAAGCGCTCGGCGGGGTGGTATTGCCCGATCACACCCGGATCGACATGCCTTCTCCTGTCGGATGCCCGTTCCAGCAGAGGTCCGGTGTCCACCGGATTCCCCCCGGACCGGCGCCCCGGCCGGTGCGGTAGCGTGGACGGCTGGTGCGCCTCACCTTCGTACAGCGCGACGTCGCAGCGGCCCGGGTTGCCGCTCCGTCGGCTCCGTTCGTCCCCAGGGGCCAGCACCGGACAACGGCGTAGGAGAGTCGATCGAAATGAGTCCAGTGAGCAGTCCCGTGAGCGCTGCCACGAGCGCGGCCATGGACGCCCCCGCCAACGGCAGCAACGGTGCGGCCGACGCCGCGCTGGGCGCCGCGGTCGGCGACGCCGCCGGCGGGGGCCGGGCCCGGCGGCGCGCCCCGGACAAGCTGTGCGCGGAGGCGGTGGACCTGGCGCGCGGGGTCGCCGAGGAGGCGGCGCGGCCGGGGCCGCTCGGGCCGTACCTGGGTGCCGTTGCCGAGGGAGACCGGCTCGTCACCCACCTCTTCGCCAGCGAGGAGCCCGGCTACCGCGGCTGGCGCTGGGGCGTGACCGTCACGCGCGCCGCCCGCGCGAAGCACGTCACCATCGACGAGGTCGCGCTGACCCCGGGACCGGACGCCCTGCTGGCGCCGCGGTGGGTGCCGTGGAGCGAGCGGCTGCGCCCGGGCGACCTGCGGCCCGGCGATCTGCTGCCGGCCGAGTTCGACGACCCGCGGCTGGAGCCCGGATACGCCCCGCCGGCCGGCGAGGAGACGGGCGAGGAGACCGAGGAGGAGGCCCGGGAGGAGGAGGCGGCGGAGCCGCTGCGCGGCACCATCGCCGAGGTCGCCGGCCAGCTCGGCCTCGGGCGGCGCCGCGTGCTGTCCTGGTACGGGCTGCAGGAGGCCGCCGACCGCTGGCAGGAGGGCTTCGGGCCCGAGACGCCGATGGCGCACGCCGCGCCCGCCTCCTGCGTGAGCTGCGGCTTCCTGGTGCCGATGGCCGGTGCGCTGCGGCAGGCGTTCGGCGTGTGCGCCAACGAGTTCTCGCCCGCCGACGGACACGTCGTCTCCCTGTCCTACGGCTGCGGCGCGCACTCCGAGGCGGCCGAGTCCCCCAAGCCCGAGCCGCCCGCCCCGCCGGTGATCGACCACCTCGGCGCCGACCCGCTGTAGGGCCCGTCCGGGGCCCGCCGGGCGGGGGCCCACCGCCACGGCGCGCGCCCCCGCGCAACCGGTACTGTCACAGTCGTGACGACCGACGAGCCCCTGCCCGCTGGCGCCGACGCTGCGGACACCGCAGCCGCCGCAGACGCCGCCGACCCGTTCGACACCGGGCGGCTGCGGCGTGCCGTGCTGAGCGCCTGGCAGGCGTCCCCGGCGCGGTTCCGGGAGGACGCCAACGCCGAGGAAGACCTCGCCCGGGGCGGCTACCGGGACCGGCTCGTCATCGAGCTGGCGCAGAACGCCGCCGACGCCGCCGCCCGCGCCGGACAGCCCGGCCGGCTGCGCCTGGCGCTGCGCGACGGCGTCCTGGTCGCCGCCAACACCGGCGCCCCCCTCGACGCGGCGGGCGTGGAGTCGCTGTCCACGCTGCGCGCCTCCGCCAAGCGCGAGCCCGGCCAGGGCACCGCCAGCGTCGGCCGCTTCGGCGTCGGCTTCGCGGCCGTGCTGTCGGTCAGCGACACCCCGTCCGTGGCCGGCGCGGCGGGCGGCGTTCGCTGGTCGCTGGCCGAGGCGACCGAGCTGGCCCGCGCCGCCGGGCAGGACAGCCCCGGCCTGCTCGAGGAGCTGGATCGCCGCACCGGCCAGCGCCACGCCGTGCCCCTGCTGCGCCTGCCGCTGCCCTGGCCCGAGGGCTCCAAGGACGCCATCCCCGACGGCTACGACACCGCCGTCGTCCTCCCGATGCGCGACGCCGCCGCCGAGGATCTGGCGACCCGGCTGCTGGACGCCGTCGACGACACGCTGCTGATCACCCTCCCCGGCCTGGCCGAGGTCACCGTCGTCACCCCCGGCGGCGGCGCCCGCACCCTGACCCGCCGCCAGTTCGGGCCGTACACGCAGATCACCGAGGAGCCGGGCCCGGCGGGCAGCGCCGTCCGCTCCACCCGGTGGCGCGTCTCCGCCCTCAGCGGCGAGGCCGACCCGGAGCTGCTGGCCGACCGGCCGCTCGAGGAGCGCGAACGCCGCCACTGGTCCGTGACCTGGGCCGTGCCCGTGGACGCCGAGGGCGCGCCCGCGCCGCCCGCCAGCCCGCCCGTCGTCCACGCCCCCACCCCCACCGACGACGCCCTCGGCCTGCCCGCGCTGCTCGTCGCCTCCTTCCCGCTGGAGCCCACCCGCCGCCACGTCGCGCCCGGCCCGCTCACGGCGTTCCTCCTCGACCGCGCCGCCGACGCCTACGTCGCGCTCCTCGCCGACTGGCGGCCGGTCACCGCCGGCACCCTCTCCCTCGTGCCCGGGCCGCTGGGCCGCGGCGAGCTGGACGGCCAGCTGCGGGCCCTGCTGCTCGAACGCCTCCCGCACACCGCGTTCCTGCCCAGCGCCGCCGCCGCGCTGCCGCCCGTGGCCGAGGGCGAGGAGCCGGTGCCCGACGCGCTGCGCCCGGCCGACGCCGAGCTGGTGGAGCGGGCCGGGGCCGAGACCCTTGCCGTGCTCGCCGAGCTGTTCCCCGTGCTGCTGCCCGCCGGGCTCGAACGCCGCCCCGAGCTGCGGATGCTGGAGGTCACCCGCGTCTCCCTCGGCGAGATCATCGACCGGCTGGCCGGCGTCGAGCGCCCGCCCGGCTGGTGGTGGCGGCTGTACGACTCGCTCGCCGGCGTCGACCCCGAGCTGCTGACCGGCCTGCCGGTGCCGCTGGCCACCGGGGGTGCCCCCGGCGATGGGGGCGCAGCCGCCGGGGGCGGCCGCACCACCATCGGGCCGCGCCGCGTGCTGCTGCCGGTGCCCGGCACCGAGTCCGCCGAGCTGGGGCGGCTGGGCCTCAAGGTCGCCCACCCCGAGGCCGCGCACCCGCTGCTGGAGAAGCTGGGTGCCAGCCAAGCCACGCCGCGCGCCGTGCTCGCCACCCCGCAGGTGCGTGCCGCCGTCGCCGCCTCGGCCGACATCGCGGACGCCGAGGTGTGGGACGAGGACGCCATGCCCGCCGCCGAGCTGGCCGAGACCGTGCTGGCGCTGGTGCGGGACGCCGGTCTCGAACCCGGCGACGAGCCCTGGCTGGCCGCGCTCGCCCTGCCCGACGAGGACGGCGAGCTCACCCCGGCCGGCGACCTCGTCTACCCCGGCAGCGCCTTCCAGCGGGTCATCCGCGAGGGCGAGCTGGCCGCCTGCGACCCGGAGCTGGCGGAGCGGTGGGGCGAGCAGCCGCTGACCGCCGTCGGCGTGCAGGCCGACTTCGCGCTGATACGCGCGGCCGACGTGGTGCTGGACCCGGACGAGATGGAGCCGCACTCGGAGGGCGACTTCGCCGAGCCGGACGACGTGGGGCTGCTGGACGCCGTCGACGTGTGGTGCGAGGACGTGCTCGACGCCCTCCCCGATACGCCGCTGCCGCCCGTCGCCGCCGAGGTGCTCGCCGTCCGCGACCTGGAGCTGATCGACGACGACCGCTGGCGGGAGGCGCTGGCGCTTCTCTCCCGCCCGCCCTTCCGGCAGGCGCTCACGGCCGCCGTGCGGGTGCGGATGCCCGACGGCGGCGTCGAGACCGCCCGCTCCTACACGGCGTGGTGGCTGCGGGGCGCGCCCGTGCTCGACGGCCGCCGCCCGGCGGGCCTGCGGGCCGCGGGCGTCGACCCGCTGCTGGCCGGCCTGTACGAGGACGCCGACGCCGCCGACGCCGACGAGGAGGTGCTGCGCGCGCTGGGCGTACGCACCACCGCCCGCGCGCTGCTCGCCGAGCCGGGCGGCGCGGCGGAGCTCCTGGCCCGCCTCGCGGATTCCGAGCGGGACGTGACGCCGCGTCAGCTGCACGGCCTGTACGGGCTGCTGGCCGGGCTTGAGCCCGATGAGGTCACGCTGCCGGAGGAGCTGCGCGCCGTGGTGGACGGCGTTCCCCGGGTGGTGCCCGCCGACACCGCGCTGGTGGCCGACGCCCCCGACCTGCTGCCCCTGGCGGATGGCCGGGCCCTGCTGCCGGTCCCTCCCGACCGCTCGTCCGCGCTGGCCGCCGTCCTCGACGTGCGCACGCTGTCGGCCGCCCTGCCCGCCCCGCCACCCGAGGGAGGCGCACGCCGCGAGGTCCCGGAGGCCGCCCGTCTCCTGCTCGGCCCCGACACCCCCGCGTCGTACGTGGAGCACGAGGAGCTGGTGATCGACGGCACGGAGCTGGACTGGCGCCTGGCCGCCGACGGCACGCTCCACGCCGCGACGGTGGAGGGCCTGGCGGCCGGCCTGGCGTGGTCCGCGTCCCAGTGGCCCCGCCGCTTCGAACTCGCGGCGCTCCTGGAAGATCCGTCCCGTGCGGAGGAATTGGACACAGCGCGCTGGTTCGATTGAAATCCTTTCGAGCACAACCACATTCTCCTCTGGATCGTCAAACTGCTGACACATCCGCAGCAGCGGATGCGCAGAGCCGCAGGAGGGGAATCATGCGGGCACACGCACGGGGAAATCTGTGGGGGACCACGCGGGGGATCACGCGAACGATCACGGGCCACAGGCCCGCCGTCTTCGCCGGTCTGGGCGTCATCGCCCTGGCCGGCACGGCACTGGCGGCGAGCCCGGCCGCCGCCGCGGACGAGCGAAGCTCGGGCACGGCGTACACCAATGACGCCGCCCACGCCGTCTACTACACGGCGGACGGCACCAGCAGCGACGTGCGCATCACCCAGGGGGAGGCGGGCGCGACCGAGTTCGTCATCGACGACATCGTGCCGGTCGCGGTCGGCGATGGCTGTGTCCACCCGGACGCCTCCGACGCCACCTACGTGGTCTGCACGCTCACCGACTTCGGCGACTTCTATTCCTCGGTCGGCGTCAGCCTCGGTGGCGGGAACGACAGCCTGTGGCTGCGCGCGGGGGCCGAGGCCACCGTTCACGGCGGCTCGGGCCACGACGACCTCAACGTCAACGGCGGCACCGTGGTCTACGGCGACACGGGCGACGACTGGCTCCAGGGGGGCTGGCTGAAGTACGGCGGCGAGGGCCACGACGGCATGTCCGGCTTCCGCGACTGGTACGAGGCGTACGGCGAGGACGGCGACGACTACATCATGGGCGGCACCGGAAACGAGTACCTCTTCGGCGGGCGCGGCCACGACTTCATCGAGGCCGGGGCCGGCGCGGACTACGTCTCCGGCAACGCCGGCGATGACGTCGTCTTCGCAGGCAAGGGCAACGACGACGTCTACGGCGGCGACGGCGGCGACGTCCTCTTCGGCAACAGCGGCAACGACTACCTGCGCGGCGGCGCCGGCGACGACTCCGTCTCCGGCGGCCCGGGCACGGACGACGTCCAGGACTGAGCCGACGGAACCTCACGCCTGATCGCGCGGCCCCGGCCCCTGTCCTGGTGTGGGCCGGGGGACGGGGCCGCGCAGCGCAACCAACCGCAGGGGCCACAGGTCTCACAAGCGGCACTCGCACAGCAGCGGAAGCAGGAGGGGATTCATGCGCAAGACAGCCACCGCCGTGGGCCTGGGGGTTCTGGCCCTGGCCGGCACGGGGCTCGCCGCCTCGCCGGCCGCGGCCGACAGCTCGGCGACGGCCTACACCGACGACGGGGGACACGCCGTCTACTACACGGCCGGAGACACCAGCAGCGACGTGCGCATCACCCAGGGGGACGACTACACCCAATTCGTCATCGACGACATCGTGCCGATCGACGTGGGCGACGGCTGCGTCCACCCGGACGCCTCCGACGCCACCTATGTGGTGTGCACGCTCACCGAGTTCGGCGACTTCTGGACCCACGTCGTCGCGGACCTCGGCGCGGGCAGCGACGCGCTCTGGCTGCGCGCGGGCGACGAGAACTCCGTCCACGGGGGCCCCGGGCACGACAACCTCAACGTCAACGTCAACGCCGTGGTCTTCGGCGAGGACGGCGACGACTGGATGGTCGGCGGCTTCCTGAAGTACGGCGGCCCCGGCGACGACGGCATGTCCGGCTTCGGCAACGACTTCGCGGCCTACGGCGAGGACGGCGACGACTACATCTACGCCAGCACCGGCAGCGAGGCCCTCTACGGCGGGCGCGGCCACGACACGATCGAGGCCAGGGGCGGGCACGACCTCGTCTACGGCAACAGCGGCGAGGACACCCTCATCGGCGGCAAGGGCGGCGACGACCTCTACGGCGGGCCGGACGCCGACGCCATCTACGGCAACAGCGGCAACGACCTGCTGCGCGGCGGCGGCGGAAGCGACCAGCTCTCCGGCGGCCCGGGCACGGACGACGTCAGCCAGGACTGACCCAGCCTGGACTGACCACCCCAAGGGGGGTGGGGGGGGGGGGAGGGGGAGG
>NZ_JBQQCA010000026.1:0-91474 GCF_052246635.1 Streptomyces sp. 6N223
CCCCCGCACCCGGCGCGGCGCCGCCACCCACCCGCCCGACTACCATCGATTCCCATGCCGATGCCCAACCTGGTCAGCCTTGAGTCCGTCAGCAAGGACTACGGCACCCGAGCCGTCCTGGACCGCGTCTCGCTCGGCGTATCCGAGGGCGACCGCGTCGGCGTCGTCGGCCGCAACGGCGACGGCAAGACGACCCTCGTCAGCATCCTCACCCGCCGCCTCGACCCCGACGCCGGGCGCGTCACCCACACCACCGGCCTGCGCCTCGGCGTTCTCAGCCAGGGCGACACCCTCGACCCGGCCGCCACCATCCGGCAGGCCGTGATCGGCGGGCTCGCCGACCACGAGTGGGCCGGCGACGCCCGCGTCCGCGACGTCCTCACCGGCCTCTTCGGCGGCCTGGACCTGCCCGGCTTCCCCGACGGCCTCGACACCGTCATCGGCCCGCTCTCCGGCGGCGAGCGCCGCCGCGTCGCGCTCGCCGCGCTCCTCATCGCCGAGCAGGACCTGGTCGTCCTGGACGAGCCCACCAACCACCTCGACATCGAGGGCATCTCCTGGCTCGCCGACCACCTGCGCGCCCGCCGCTCCGCCCTCGTCGTCGTCACCCACGACCGCTGGTTCCTCGACCAGGTCTGCACCCGCATGTGGGACGTGCAGCGCGGCACCGTGCACACCTACGACGGCGGCTACAGCGACTACGTGTTCGCCCGCGCCGAGCGCGAGCGCATCGCCGCAAGCGAGGAGGTCAAGCGCCAGAACCTCGTCCGCAAGGAGCTGGCCTGGCTGCGGCGCGGCGCCCCCGCCCGCACCAGCAAGCCCCGCTTCCGGATCGAGGCGGCCAACGCCCTCATCGCCGACGTGCCGCCGCCCCGCGACGGTGCCGAGCTGGTGCGCTTCGCCTCCGCCCGCCTCGGGAAGACCGTCATCGATCTCGACGAGGTGACCATCCGCGTCGGCGAGGGCGACGCCGCCCGCGAGCTGCTGACCCGCCTGACCTGGCAGCTCGGCCCCGGCGACCGAGTCGGCCTGGTCGGCGTCAACGGCTCCGGCAAGACCTCGCTGCTGCGCGCCATGGCGGGCTCCTCACCGGCGTCCGGCCGCGTCACCGTCGGCAAGACCGTCCGCCTGGCGTACCTCTCCCAGGAGGTGGCCGAGCTCGACCCCTCCTGGCGGCTGCTGGAGGCGGTCGAGAGCGTCCGCTCCCGCGTGAACCTCGGCAAGGGGCGGGAGCTGACCGCCTCCCAGCTCTGCGAACGCCTCGGCTTCGGCGCCGACCGCCAGTGGACCCCGGTCGGCGACCTCTCCGGCGGCGAGCGGCGCCGCCTGCAGATCCTGCGCCTGCTGATGGACGAGCCCAACGTCCTCTTCCTCGACGAGCCCACCAACGACCTCGACATCGAGACCCTCACCCAGCTTGAGGACCTGCTGGACGCCTGGCCCGGGTCGCTGGTGGTCGTCAGCCACGACCGGTACTTCGTCGAGCGCGTCACCGACCGGATCTACGCGCTGCTGGGCGACGGCAGGCTGCGGATGCTGCCGCGCGGCATCGACGAGTACCTCGAACGCCGCTCCCGCCGGCGCGCGCCGAGCGTGCCCGCGCCCGCCGCCGCCGTGGCACCGGCCGCCGTCTCCGCCTCCGCCTCTGCCTCCGCCAAGCCCGCGGCCCAGGCCCGGGCGGCGCACAAGGAGATCCAGCGCATCGAGCGGCAGCTCGACCGCCTGGGGGAGCAGGAGTCGAAGCTGCACAGCGAGATGGCCGAGCACGCCACCGACTTCCAGCGCGTCGCGGGCCTGGACGCCCAGCTCCGCGAACTCGCCGAGCGGCGCGAGGAGCTGGAGACCCGATGGTTCGAACTCGCCGAAGAGGCCGTGTGATACGACTGGTGACTGTCAGGTAAGGGGAGGGGTCCAGGGGGGACCATGTCACAGCCACCGCATCAGCCACCGCATCAGCCACCGCCGTCTTCGCCGTACCCGCCGCAGGGACAGCCACAAGGACAGGGCCGGCCTTACGGCCAGCCGCTGGACCAGCGGCCCACCGCACCACCCTCCGGCGGCTTCGGCCCGCCGGCGCCGCCCGGTCCGCCGCCACCGGCCGGCCAGCCGCTCCAGCCGACCCAGCCGGGAGGCTTCGGGCCACCCAACGCCGCTCCGCCGCCGCCTGCTGCCTCACCTCCCACCGGGCCCCGGCACCCCGGCGGCCGGGGCCGCGCCCGGACCCTGATCGCCCTGGCGACCGGGTTCGGGCTGGTCGCCGTCGGCGCGTCCATCGCGCTGCTGACCGGGTTCGACCGCTTCCAGGGCTCCGGCTCCGACCCCAGCCCAGAGCCCGGCCCCACCGGCCAGGAGCAGGAGGCAGACGGCCTGCCCACCGAGCCCGTTGACGCCTCACTCGCCTGGGAGGCCGGGCCGCCCGAGGTCACGCCGGAAGAGATCACCGACGAGTCGCGGGGGGTGTGGGTCTCCGGGGAGAACGTGGTGCGGACCGTGGACGACGCCATCACCGCCTACGACCTGCGCACCGGTGAGGAGGCGTGGAGTCTGCCGCTGGAGCTGACCGAGGGCCAGTGCCGCGCCTCGGAGAACGTCTCCGAGGACCGCATCGCGGTGCTCCAGGGCCGGGACTGCGAGATCATGACGGTGATCGACATCGCCAGCGGCGACGAGGTCACCTCGTTCCCCACCGATGTCGGCGGATCCGGCGGGGGCGCCGGATCCGGTGGCGTCCCGTCGATCCTCGGCGACATCGCGGCGGTGTCCTGGTCATACGGGCTCATCGAGTACAACGTCGGCACCGGTGAACCGATCTGGGCGAGCGACATCACCGGAGAGTGCCAGGACATCGCCCGCACCGTCATCGACCACACGTTCATCACGCACGAGGAGTGCGCGTCCGGCGATGCCGGCGGCAGCATCCGCGCCACCACGGAGGACGGCTCGGAGCTGTGGCGCTGGGAGTACGACGGGGGCTTCGAGGGCGAGCAGATGTACGTCAAGTCCGTCATCTCGATCGACCCGCTGATCGTCACGGCCCACGCCGACGACGACTACGAGCAGGAGCGCATCCTGCTCATCGACGAGCGGCACGAGTCGATCGAGTTCGCCTTCGACTACGACCCCGAGCACTACGTCTCGCCCTGCCACGGCAGCACGCTCACCGACTGCGGTCTCGCCGTCGTGGACGACCGGTACCTCTACCTCTCCAGCTACACGGGCCAGGAGAACGCGATCGTGGCGTTCGACCTCGGCGACGGTCATGCGGTCCTGGAGATCCCGCCGTACTACGCCGACCGGGACGAGGGCGCCCGCGAGGCGGGTGATCTGGCCAGCACCATCCGGCCGTTCGCCGTGGTGGACGGTCAACTCCTCGGCTACCAGCGGGACGCCTTCGACGAGAACTACCCGGGCACGGTGGTCTCCATCGACCCCGAGGCCGAGAAGGCCACCCCGGTGATGCACCTCGAAGGCGCCGCGAGCCCGAAGGAGTACCTGGTGACAGCGGGAGCCACCTCGCCGTGGGACTCGCAGGTCATCTGGCACGAGAACACTTTGCTGCTGGTCCGCATGTACTTCAGCGAGGACGACAACGCCGCCGGGGAGCCCTCCCTCCTCGCTTACCACTGAGGAGCGCTGACGGCGACGGGCCGTTGGTTTCGGTGCGGTCACGACCGCTTTCCTGCCGGAACAGGACCGGGCAGTGTCGCAGCCTGGTGGTAAAAAGGGCTCGGCTTAACAGATCACCGGGCCCAGGGGGAGCCATGTCACAACCACCGCCGCAGAATCAGCCTCCCGGTCAGCCGTCCGACCCGCGGCAGCAGGGAAGCTTCGGCCCCCCGACGCCGCCGCCCGCGCCCGGCACCCCGCCCTCGGCCCCGCCGCTCCCGCCGGCGGGCCAACCGGGCCAGCCCGGCTACGGGTACCCGCAGCCGCAGCCGCAGCCGCAGCCGCAGCCGCAGCCGCAGCCGCAGCCGTACGGCTATCCGCAGCAGCCGCCCCCGCAGGCGGGCTTCGGCGACCCCGTGCCGCCCGGGCCGTACGGGCCCGGCGCCGCCCCGACGCCGCCGGCCGCCGCCCCGCCGGGGTGGGGTCCGCAGCCGGGTCAGCAGGTCCAGCTGGGCGTTCCTGGCGTGCCTCCACCCCGGCCGGGCGGCGGCAGGTCCGGGGCCAGCGGCGCCCGCATCGCCCTGATCATCGCCGCCGTGGTGGCGCTGCTCCTGGCGGCCGGCGGCACCGTCCTGCTCGTCTCCGGCGGCGACGACTCCTCCCCGACCGCCGAGGGCGACGACGGGGACAACCCGGGCGGCGGCGGCGAGGGAGAGGGCGAGGGCACCGGAGGTGAGGGCGGGCTGCCCGCCGAGCCGATCGACGCGGCCCTCGCCTGGTCCACGCCCGGGCCGAAGGTCTCCGCCGAGGACATCATCCTGGGTGCCCGGGGGAGTTGGGTCACCGACGACACCGTGGTGCGCACCATCGACGACGCGATCACCGCCTACAGCCTGGAGAGCGGCGAGGAGGTCTGGAGCCTGCCCCTCGAACTGAGCGGCGGCGACTGCAACGCCTCGCCCACCGCCTCGGACAACCGCGTCGCCGTGCTCCAGGGCCGCGACTGCGAGGTGCTCACCGTGATCGACATCGCCGCCGGCGAGGAGGTCACCCGGATCAACCTCGACCTGGAGCGGATCGGCGGGTCCCTCTCCGACACCGTCTACCCGGCGATCCTCGGCGACACCGTCGCCCTGGGCACCGGCACCACCGGCATGGGATACGGCATCAGCACCGGCGAGCAGCTGTGGGTCTCCTCGCCCGAGGAGAACTGCCCCGAGGTGGCGTACGCCGTCATCGACGAGACCTTCGTCTCGCAGCGCGCCTGCGGCTTCGTCGGCGACGAGGGCGGCAGCATCCGCGCCACCGACGAGGCCGGCGACGAGCTGTGGGAGTGGGAGTACGGGACGGAGTACGAGGGCCAGGAGCTCGTCATCCACTCCGTGGTCTCGGTCGAGCCGCTGGTGGTCACCGCCTGGCTCGACGACGACCTGGAGAAGGAGACCATCTTCGTCATCGACGAGAACCACGAGGAGATCTCGCACACCCTGGACTACGACGTCGACCGGTACAGGTCCCCCTGCATGGTCAACACCCTGAACGACTGCAAGATGTCGGTCGTGCAGGACGGCTTCCTGTACCTGGCGAGCAACACGCCCGCCTCGGACAACGCCGTGGTGGCGTTCGAGCTGAGCAGCGGCCAGCCGCTGTACGAGGTGGCGCCGGTCTATGAGGAGGGCAGCGGCCCGGTCAACGGCACCTACCGCCAGATCCGGCCCTTCGCCGCCCAGGACGGGAAGATCCTCGCCTACCAGCGGGACGGCTACGACGACACCACGCCGGGCATGGTCGTGGCGATCGACCCCGCCACCGAGCAGGCGACGCCGGTGATGCGCCTCGACCCCGCCACCACCGCCCAGGAGGCGGCGGCCGGTTCCCCCTCAGACCTGCAGGAGCTGCGCCTGATATGGCACGAGAACAGCCTGCTCATGATCACCGAGGCGTTCTACGAAGGCAGCCTCGAGGACCGCGACGCGACCCTCGTCTACCGCTGACGGCCGTCCGATGAGCGTGCGGGTCGTCGTCGTGGACGACAGGCGGCTGGTGGCGGAGGCGCTGGCCTCGGCGCTGCGCGTACGCGGGCACCGGGTGCTGGGCGCCGGCGCCCCCGTGGCGCGCGCCGCCGATCTGGTGGTGAGCAAGCAGCCCGAGGTCTGCCTGCTCGGCTCGGACGCGCCCGACGAGCCCGGCGCCCTGGAGCCGCTGCCCCGCATCCGGCGCGAGGCGCCGAGGGTGGCGGTGGTGGTGCTCGGCCCGGTGCCGCGCCCGCGGGGCGTCGCCGCGGCCTTCGCCGCCGGCGCACGCGGGTACGTGCGCCACGACGAGCGGATCGAGGGCGTGGAGCGCGCCATGGTGAAGGCCCGCGCCGGCGAGGCGGCGGTCTCGCCGCAGCTGTTGCGCGAGGCCTTCGCCGAGCTGCTCAACCCCAGCGACGCGCCCGACGCCGAGGGCGCCAGGCTCGCGGCGTTGCTCACCGAGCGGGAGGCGGACGTGCTGACGCGGATCGTGGAGGGCGAGGACACCCGCCGCATCGCCGCGGGTCTTGGCGTGGCGCCCAGCACGGCCCGGACGCATGTGCAGCGCCTGCTGACGAAGCTCGGCACAGCCTCCCGCCTGGAGGCCGCGGCCCTGGCAGTCCGAACTCGACTGCTCGACCACTTGCCCTGACCCGCTCCCATCCGGGGGTCCAGGGGGCGGAGGGGGAAATGAACCGGTCCCTGACCTGGCCCGTTGACGGATCCAGCACGCGCATGGTTCATTGTGTTCGATTCTGTTTAACTAGGACCTAGCAGCGAAGCTGGTGCGAGGAAACGCGATGAAGAAGACCGCGACCCGACTGGCGGACGGCCGTGAGCTCATCTACTACGACTCCCACGATGACGCCGCCCGGGACGCCCTCGACCGGCGGCCCCTCCCGCCGGCCACCTCCTCCTCCGAGGTGCGCCGCCACCCCCTTCTCGGCGAACACGTCGGCTACGCCGCCCATCGCCAGACCCGCACCTACCACCCGCCCGCCGACCAGTGCCCGCTCTGCCCCTCCCGAGGCGACCGCCTCAGCGAGATCCCGGCCGAGAGCTACGAGGTCGTCGTCTTCGAGAACCGCTTCCCCTCCTTCTCCGGCGACCTCGGCCGCTGCGAGGTGGTCTGCTTCACCTCCGACCACGACGCGTCCTTCGCCGACCTCACCGAGGAGCAGGCCGCGCTCGTCCTCGACGCCTGGACCGACCGCACCGACTCCTTCTCCCAGCACCCCGGCGTCAAGCAGATCTACTGCTTCGAGAACCGCGGCGCCGAGATCGGCGTCACCCTCGGCCACCCCCACGGCCAGATCTACGGCTACCCCTACATCACCTCCGTGACGGAGCGGATGCTGCGCTCACTCGCCGAGCACAGGACCCGCACCGGCGGAGGCAACCTCTTCGACCAGGTGGTCGCCGACGAGCGCGCCGACGGGCGCCGCATCGTGCTGCAGACCGCCCACTGGCTGGCGTTCGTCCCCTACGCCGCCCGCTGGCCCTACGAGGTCCACCTCTACCCGGCGCGCCGCGTCCCCGACCTCCTGGCGCTCGACGACGCGGCGCGCGCGGAGTTCCCCGGCGTGTACCTGGAACTCCTGCGCCGCTTCGACCGGATCTTCGGCCCCGACGTCCCGCCCACCCCGTATATTTCCGGCTGGCACCAGGCGCCCTTCTCCCTCGAAGGGCGCGAGCTCGTGCGCGAGGACTTCGCGCTGCACCTGGAGCTGTTCACCATCCGGCGCAGCCCGGGCAAGCTGAAGTACCTGGCGGGCTCGGAATCGGGCATGGGTGCCTTTGTCAGCGATGTACTGCCGGAGGCGGCGGCCGACCGGCTGCGAGAGGTGGCGAGCAAGGAATGAGCAAATATCTCGTGACGGGCGGCGCGGGGTACGTGGGCAGCGTGGTCGCGGCCCACCTGCTGGCGGCAGGGCACCAGGTGACCGTGCTCGACGACCTGTCCACCGGCTTCACCGACGGCGTGCCCGAGGGCGCGGAGTTCCTCGAGGGCCGCATCCAGCACGCCGGCAAGTGGCTCGACCGCTCCTACGACGGCGTGCTGCACTTCGCCGCCTGCTCCCAGGTCGGCGAGTCCGTCGCCAACCCCGAGAAGTACTGGCGCAACAACGTCGGCGGCACCATCGAGCTGCTGCGCGCCATGCGCGTGGCGGGCGTGCGCACCCTCGTCTTCTCCTCCACCGCCGCCGTCTACGGCGAGCCGGCCACCACCCCGATCACCGAGGACGCCGCCACCGCCCCCACCAACCCGTACGGCGCCTCGAAGCTCGCCGTCGACCACATGATCACCGGCGAGTGCAACGCCCTCGGCCTGGCCGCCGTCTCCCTGCGCTACTTCAACGTCGCCGGGGCCAGCGGCGCGCAGGGCGAACGCCACGACCCCGAGAGCCACCTCATCCCCATCGTCCTCCAGGTCGCCCAGGGCAGGCGCGAGTCGATCTCCGTCTACGGCACCGACTACCCGACCCCCGACGGCACCTGCGTCCGCGACTACATCCACGTCGACGACCTCGCCGAGGCCCACCTGCTGGCCCTGGCCTCGGCCACCGCCGGCGAGCACCTGATCTGCAACCTCGGCAACGGCAACGGCTTCTCCGTCCGCGAGGTCGTCGAGACCGCCCGCCGCGTCACCGGCCACCCCATCCCCGAGACCCCGGCCGCCCGCCGCCCCGGCGACCCCGCCGTGCTGGTCGCCTCCGCCGACCGCGCCCGCGAACGCCTGGGCTGGCGCCCCAGCCGCGCCGACCTCGCCACCATCATCGGCGACGCCTGGGCCTTCGCCCAGCAGCACGCCGAGCAGGCCCAGCAGGCCCAGCGCACCCGAGAGGACAGCAAGTGAGCACAGCCGCCGCCCGCCACCAGGAACTCTTCGGCACCGCCCCCGAGGGCGCGTGGGCGGCCCCCGGCCGGGCCAACCTCATCGGCGAGCACACGGACTACAACGACGGCTTCGTCATGCCGCTCGCCCTGCCCCACAACACCACCGTCACCGCCTCCCGCCGCGACGACCGCATGCTGCGCGTCCACTCCCGCGACATCCCCGGCCCCACGGTGGAGTTCCCGCTCGACGAGCTGACCCCCCACATGGTGGAGAGCTGGGCCGCCTACCCGGCCGGCGTCGCCTGGGTGCTCCAGGGCGCGGGCCACCGCCTCGACGGCGCCGACCTGTACTTCGAGTCCAACGTCCCCACCGGCGCCGGCCTGTCCTCCTCCGCCGCCCTGGAGGTCGCCACCGCCCTCGCCCTCAGCGACCTGAACGGCCTCGGCCTCACCCCCGACGACCTCGCCCGCCACTCCCAGCGCGCCGAGAACGACTTCGTCGGCATGCCCTGCGGCATCCTCGACCAGATGGCCTCCGCCGCCTGCACCGCCGGGCACGTCCTCTACCTCGACACCCGAGACCTCAGCCGCCGCCAGATCCCCTTCGACATGGCCGCCGAGGGCCTGCGGCTGCTCGTCGTCGACACCCAGGTCAAGCACGCCCACGCCGACGGCGCCTACGCCCAGCGCCGTGCCGAGTGCGAGGCGGGCGCCGCCGCCCTCGACGTGCCCGCGCTGCGCGACATCCCCCACGCCGAACTGGACGCCGCGCTCGCCCGCGTCGAGGACCCCGTCATCCGGCGCCGCGTGAAGCACGTCGTCACCGAGGACCACCGCGTCGAGCAGGTCATCGCGCTGCTCGACGCCGGCCGCGCCCGCGACATCGGCCCTGTCCTCACCGCCGGGCACGCCTCGCTCCGCGACGACTTCGAGATCTCCTGCGCCGAGCTGGACCTCGTCGTGGACACGGCCAACGCGGCCGGCGCGCTCGGCTCCCGCATGACCGGCGGCGGCTTCGGCGGCTCGGCGATCGTCCTCGTCGAGGCCGACGCCACCGAGACCGTCGGCAAGGCGGTCACCGCCGCCTTCGCCGCCGAGGAGTACGTCCCGCCCCGCATCTTCGAGGCCATCCCCTCCGCCGGGGCCCGCCGCGTTTCCCTTCCCGCGTAGCCTGAACACCCACTTCCCGTTGTGACTTTATCGATACGACTACTTTGGTGAAACACCTTCCATGAACGCCCACCGGCCGTAGTCTGAGATCAGCACCGGTGGGGGCTGGTGCCACATCAGGGGGCGAGACAGGTGGGTGCGACGCCCAAGGGCCTGACGCCGATGTGCCGTACGGCGGCGGCCGTCCGGTGACGCGGAGTCGTAAAGGCACGGCGGCGCCGCGCCCACCGAGCCCGCGCGTTGCCCAGGGGGCGCAGTGGACCGAATCCGGGTGCTTGTGGTGGACGGGCATCGCATCTTCGCCGAGTCGCTGGCCACCGCGCTCACCGCGGAGCAGGACGTCGAGGCGCTCGCGGTCGGCAGCGTGCCCGCCGCCCTCCACCTGCTCGAACGCATCCGCGGCGGGAACGAGCAGCCGTTCGACGTGCTGCTCATCGACGCCGAGCTGGACGGCGCCCTCCAACCCGCCGGCGCGTCCCCGGGAGGCGCCTCGCCGAACGGAGCCGCCCAGGCCGCCTCCCTCCTGACCACCGCGCTCCAGCGCTATCCGGCCACGCGCACGGTCATGCTCGCGACGTTCGACGACCCGGCCAACGCCGCCCAGGCCCTGGCGGCGGGCGCGTGCGGCTGGATCGCCAAGGACGCCTCCCTCGCCCGCCTCCTCGCCGTGCTCCGCGGCGTCCTCCGCGACGAGACCCACCTCTCCCCGGCCCTGCTCACCGGCGTCCTCCGCGAACTGACCCGCGACCGCCGCCACCGCGACGAACACCAGCGCCTCGTGGAGTCCCTGACCCCGCGCGAGCTGGAGGTCCTGCGCTGCATGCTGGCGGGCCTGGGCCGCAAGGCCGTCGCCGAACGCCTCTACCTCTCCCCCCACACGGTCCGCACCCACATGCAGAACGTCCTCAGCAAGCTCGGCGTCCACTCCACCCTCGCCGCCGTGGCCCTGGCCCGCAGGGCGGGCGTGCCCCCCGCCGACTGAGGTCCAAGGGGAGGGGGGCTAGCTACACCCCCGCCCCTCTCCCTACGCCTCGCGACCTGGGTGTCTGACCGGCTGGGGCGCGAACGCGCCAATTTCTACCGTCATTTGCATGACGAATCGAGCCCAGACATCCCAGACATCCCTGGCATCCACGAAGAATGGCCTGGCCGCGCGGCTGGGCGGCTGGAGCACCCGGCACCGCAAGACGGCCATCCTCGGCTGGCTGCTCTTCGTCGTCCTGACCGCCGTCGTCGGCGGCGCCTCCGGCTTCAACGCCATGAGCGACTCCGAGGTCGGCTCCGGCGACTCCCAGCGCGCCGCCGAGATCCTCGAGGACGCCGGCCTCACCACCCCCGCCGGCGAGCTGGTCATGCTGCGCGGCGACGAGCCCAACGCCTGGCGCGAGGCCGCGCGGGAGCTTTCCGTCGCCCTGGAAGGGACGGGCGAGGTCACCAACCTCCAACCCCCCATCCCGTCCTCCTCCGGCCGCGAGGCGTTGATCACCTTCGACATCGCGGGCGACCCCGACACCGCCCCCGACCGCGTCGGCCCGGTCATCGACGCGGTCGACGCGCTGGAGGGCGTCGAGACCTACCAGTTCGGCGAGGCCAGCGGCGACAAGGCCGTCTCCGACCTGCTCTCCGACGACTTCCGCACCGCCGAGATGACGGCCGTCCCGCTGGCCCTCGGCATCCTCCTGATCGTCTTCGGCGCCCTGGTCGCCGCCCTGCTCCCCGTCTTCCTGGCCCTGACCGCCTGCATCGCCACCCTCGGCCTGCTCGCCCTCGCCAGCCACCAGGTTCCGCTCTTCGAGACCACGAACTCCGTGATGTTCCTGGTCGGCCTGGCCGTCGGCGTCGACTACTGCCTCTTCTACCTGCGCCGCGAGCGCGACGAGCGCGCGGCGGGCCGCGACCCGGAGACGGCGTTGCGCATCGCCGCCGAGACCAGCGGCCGGGCGGTCCTGGTCTCCGGCCTGACCGTGATGCTGGCCATGTCCGGCATGTTCCTCTCCGGCCTGCTGCTCTTCCACGGCTTCGCCGTCGCCACCGTGTCGGTCGTGCTGGTGGCGATGCTCGGCTCGGTCACCGTCCTCCCCGCGATGCTCTCCTGGCTCGGCGACCGCATCAACGCCGGCCGCGTCCCGCTCCTGCACCGCCGCCGCGCGAGCGGCGGCCTGTCGGGGAAGCTGATGCGCCCGGTCCTCTCCCACCCCAAGGCGTTCGCGATCGTGGCGGGCGCTGCCCTCCTCGCCCTCTGCGCCCCCGCCCTGACGATGAAGACCGAACAGCTCGGCCTGGAGAAGCAGTTCGGCTCCGACTCGCCGCTGACCATCGCCTACGCCGAGATCACGAGCGCCTTCCCCGACGGCCCGGCGCCCGCCGAGGTCGTGGTCCGCGCCGACGACGTCACCTCCGCCGAATTCACCGCCGCCCTCCGCGACTTCGAGAACGCCACCGACGCGAGCAACGTCACGCTCCACGAGTCCCAGAACATCGCCCGCATCGAGGTCCCCCTGAAGGGCGACGACTCCGAGGCCCTGGACACCCTCCGCGACGAGCTGGTCCCGACCTACCTGGAGCCCGTGTCCGAGGAGGCGTACGTCACCGGCGAACTCGCCGAATCCACCGACTTCACCGATCAGCTCTCCAACGACATCTTCCCGATCCTCCTCTACATCACGGTCGTGACCTTCCTGGTGATGCTGCTGTCCTTCCGCTCCCTCCCCATCGCCGTGGCCTCCATCGTCCTGAACCTGCTGTCGGTGGGCGCGGCCTACGGCGTGATGACGGCCGTCTTCCAGCACGGCTGGGGCGCGGAGACGCTGGGTATGGAGCCGGCCGGGGCGATCGAGGCCTGGATGCCGCTGTTCGTCCTCGTCATCCTCTTCGGCCTCTCCATGGACTACCACGTCTTCGTCGTCTCGCGGATCCGCGAGGCCCACGAGCGCGGCCTGCCCGCGAACGAGGCCATCCGCGAGGGCATCCGCGCCACGGCGGGCTCCGTGACCGGCGCGGCGGTCATCATGGTCGCGGTCTTCTCGGTCTTCGCTCTCCTCCAGATGCAGGACATGCAGCAGATGGGCGTGGGCCTGGCCGTAGCGGTCCTGCTGGACGCGACCCTGGTCCGGATGGTCCTGCTCCCGTCCATCCTCGCCCTCCTCGGCGACCGCGCCTGGCCCCGTCGCCGCCGCAGCGTTCCCCGCCACCAGCAGCCCCTGGAACCTCCCATCCCCGTCGCCTAGTTCAACGCACGTGGCCCGCCGCTCACAGGGGGAGCGGCGGGCCACTTCGCGTTGTCAGGAGCGTCAGGCCGCCGTAGCCCACTCCACCCGCACGGAGATCAGCGGGTCACCTCCGAAGAACAACCCCAGCCGATCCAGCGACCGCATGCGGACCCGCTTCTGCCCGTCGAACCCGACGATGTCGTACACCGTCCGCCCGTCCTCATCCTCAAGCGCGAATCCCCACCCGGCGATCCACGCATCCTCCCGTTCGCCCTCCACCTGCACGACGGCGAAGACCCGGGGCGCGGCCCCCGCGACCATCTCGCGGATAGTTTGGTCGAACTCTTCGTCACTCCACGGTGGTTGTCCCATGCGATCTCCTCGATCGTTGGTCCGGAGTAGTTGAGACGCCACTCACTGTAGGGCCTATGATGAGTACGAAGCAACCTCAACTAGGGTCTTGAGTGGACTAGTTCACTCGTTCGAGAGGGGTATCATGCCGCCCAGGATTCAACCCACCGCCCGGCAAGCCCGATTGGGAGCCGAACTGCGCAAGCTGCGCGAAGCGGCGGGCATGTCCGGAAAGGACGCGGCTGGACTGCTGGGGATCAACCCCGTGTCCATCAGCCAGCTTGAGAGTGGGAAGGCGGGCGTCAGCGGAGAACGGGTCCGCAGGCTCGCCGCCCACTACGCCTGCCCGGACGAGGAGTTGATCGACGCCCTGGCGGCCATGGCCGACGACCGCACGCGCGGCTGGTGGGAGGACTATCGGGGTGTTCTTCCGCCATCCTTCCTCGATCTCGCCGAGATGGAGTACCACGCGACGCGTCTGCGGAGGATCGAGATCGTGCATATCCCAGGTCTGCTTCAGACGGAGGACTACGCCCGCGCGGTCTTTTCGTACATCGTCCCGGCGTTGCCGCCGAGCGAGCTGGAGCCGCGCGTCGCCCATCGGATGCAGCGCAAGATGGTCATCGACCGCTACCCGCACACGGAGTACACCGCGATCATCCACGAGGCAGCGCTGCGCATCCGGGTGGCCGACCGAAAGACGGCCCGGGCCCAGCTCCGCGCGGTGCTCGACCAGTCCGAGCGGGGCCACGTCACAGTGCGAGTGGTCCCGTTCGACCGTGACGGCTTCGGCGGGGCTGGCTGGTCGATGACGTACGCATGCGGTCCTGTCCCGCAGCTCGACACGGCCCTGCAGGACAGCCCTCAAGGCAGCGTCTTCATCGATGCACGCGCGCAGGTGAGCCGACTAAGCTCGCTCTTCGACATGGGCGCGCGGGCGGCACTCAGCCCCGAAGACACCCGCGACCTGATCCACGGCATCATCCAGGAACTCTGAGAGGCCAACCGTGTCCGAGCACATCGCGTGGCAGAAGTCGTCGTTCTCCGGCGGCGGCGATGGCAACGAGTGCCTTGAACTGGCCGCCCGCTCGCAGGACCTCGCCTTCCGCGAGAGCGACGACCCAGCGCTGATCCTGACGACCAACCGCGACCGCCTCGGCGCTCTGCTGTCCCTCATTAAGGCAAACGACCCGATCGGCCGCTGACATGCCCAGCCAACACAGGTGGCAGAAGTCCTCATTCTCTGGCGGCGGTGACGGCAACAACTGCATGGAACTGTCTACCGCCCCCACCGGCCCCGCCCTCCGCGAGAGCGACGACCCCGCCACCATCCTCGCCACCACCCCCGCCCGCCTGGCGGCGCTCCTCTCCGCCCTCAAGACGCCCAATGCCGGTTGACCCGGCGACTGCCCACGCCTGGGCCGCACTCGGTGGCCCAAACGGACTGGCCGAGGGGGTGTCGTACGAAGAGGCGAGCGGCGTATTGCCAGCCCGGCTGCCGGTGCGGGAACTGGCGCGGGCGAGCGTGGGCGTGTGCTCGCTGGCCGCTGCCGAGCTGCTCGCGCGGCGCGGTGAGGCGTCGATTCCCACCGTCCATGTGCGCGAGGCCGCCGTGGCCACGGCGTTCGTCAGCGAGCGGCACCTGCGGATCGATGGGCGGAAGCCGACGTCCTTCGCGCCGCTGTCCGGCTTCTGGCGCGCGGCCGACGGCTGGGTGCGCACGCACGCCAACTACCCGCACCACCGCTCCCGTCTCCTGCGCGCGTTGGGGATCCGCGACACGGGCGATGACCAGGCGCTGGCCGGGTCGCTCGCTCAGGAGCTGGCCGGGCGTCCGGCCCTGGGGATCCAGGAGACGGTCTACGCGGCGGGCGGTCTGGCCGTGGGCGTTGCCACGGGCCGGAGCGCGACTGTCCATCCGCTCGTCGAGTCCCGGCTTGCTGGGGAGAGCCCGCCACGGGCGCTGCCTGGGGCGTCCCTTCCGGCCAGCGGCGTGCGCGTCCTGGATCTGACGAGGGTCATCGCCGGGCCCGTCGCCACGCGCACTCTCGCCCTCCTCGGAGCTGACGTGCTGCGCGTCGACTCCCCCCAGCTCCCTGAGGACCCCGACGCCCACGCCGACACCGGCATGGGCAAGCGCTCGACCCTGCTGGACCTCTCCACTCCCCAGGACCGGAAGGTCTTCGACGCCCTCCTCGGGTCGGCCGATGTCGTGGTCACGGGGTACCGGCCCGGCGCGCTCGACCCGTACGGTCTGGCGCCCGAGGCACTGCTGGAGCGGCGCCCCGGCCTGATCGTCGCCCAGCTCTCGGCCTGGGGCTGGTCGGGGCCGTGGGCGGAGCGGCGTGGCTTCGACAGCCTCGTCCAGGCCGCGAGCGGCATCGCCGCGATCGAGGCCGGGGCCGACGGCCGTCCGGGTGTGCTGCCCGCACAGGCGCTGGACCATGGGACGGGGTACCTGCTCGCGGCGGCGGTCCTGCGCGCACTGAGCGACCGGCAGCTCACCGGCGGCGGCCGGCGTATCAGGCTCTCCCTCGCGGGCACGGCCTCCTGGCTGCTCCACAACATCCACCCGGCACCCGCGGCCGCCGCACCCGCCGAAGGCGAGACGTACGACCCCCAGCCCTGGCTGACCGAGACCCCCTCGCCCTACGGAACCCTGCGCCACGCCCTCCCCCCGATCGCCTACGACGGCGCCCCCAGAACATGGCCACGTCCGCCGTCACGGTGGGGCACCGATCGCCCCGCCTGGAACTGATCACCGAGCCCGCGACTGTGGCCGGCACGCTGGACCGTAGGGAGATCTCCGTTCCGGGCGTCCCGGATTCGTGGCGGCTGCTGACTGCGGCGCAGGCACTCGCGCCCATGACATGGTTTCCTGTTATGGAAACCCGTATCCCTTGCACCGGTCGGTCGTGGTTCGGGAACATGACTCTGGGCTAGCTTGCCGTGGTGGGAAGGAGTTGCATGCGCGTCACGAAGTATGTCGGCGAGTGCGAAGACGACGAGTGCGCCGGGGTCTTCAGGACAGACCGAAACAGCTACTTGTTCCAGGGAGACGTGACCACCGATCACGGTCTCAGTGTCCCTGCCGGTGAGGGAATCGTGGAACTGCCAGCGTCGGTGGTCGAGGCGCTGGTCAAGAGGGCGATTCGCGATGGCATCGCATAAAGAACTTATGAGGAGCTTCAAGCGGGAAGCGTTCCGGCTCGAAACCCTGGACGCCTACGACATTCCAAGACTGGCGGACCACTTCCATGCCTTCATGGCGGGAGAGGAGCAGCCGGAGAGCTTCCGCAACACTCCATGGGTGACGACGGTCCGTGATGCCACAAAGAGTGGTAAGCGCATCTATCGAGTCCATGTGCTCTCACGTCCGCTCACGGACTACCTCCGGTACGAACTGGGATGGGGATACCACCGCAACGCTGAAGCGGGAGAGGAGTTCTTCATCCTCGACACGACCGATCGGAAGAACCCATTGGGGGCCGTCCCAGACTTCTGGCTGTTCGACGAGTCGGCCGTCAGTGTGATGCGCTATGACGAAAACGGCGCGTTTCTGGGATCAGACGTGCTCCCCTCGGAGCGCACCGCTGAGTTCTTGGCGTACCGGGACGAGGCCCTGAGCCGCGCGCAGCCGTTCTTCGAATGGTGGGAAACGTACGGGGCTGAGTGAACCGGGCGGAACTAGGTGCCTCGCTGCGGGCCCTGCGGCTCTCCTCCGGTAAGGAGGCAAAGGCCGTGGCCCGCGACGCTGGGCGTCCGGCTCATCGAGGAGCCGACCGAAGTCCTCAGGGCCTGCCAGATCCGTGATCTTGCCTGGCACCACGCCACGCCGACGGCGACGTTCCAGGAACGGGTACGGTCCCACGGCCGAGCTCTCCCCGGACGTTGAGGTCCGGTTCAGCCAGACGCTGAGCGGGCGGGCTGGAACAGCTCGATCAGGTTGCCGGCCGGGTCGGCGAGGAGGATCTGGCTGCCGCCGGGGCCGCTGACCATGTCGCTGCGGAAGGACAGGCCCGCATCGCGGAGGCGGGCGATCTCGGCGTCCAGGTCGTCGACGATGAGGTGGATGCGGTTGCGGCCTGCGATGGCGGCATCCTCGGGGGTGGCGCGGGCGCCGGAGCTGGCGGGGCCGGACAGCAGCAGCCGCAGCGGGCCACGGACCACGTCGGCGAACGCGGGTGCGGCGCTGGTGTTCAGCGTGAAGCCGAGGTGGGTGGTGTAGAAGTCGATGGCGGCCTGCACGTCGTCAACGATGTAACGGACACTGGCGTACTCGTCAGGCGCGGTCATGGCCGAACTCCTCATGCTCGGTGGCGGCAGGATCATTTTGATGGATCTGCGTCAAAAGGATCTGCCGGACGCGCGGGCCGCCGCCGAGGAACTCGCCGAGCCGTGGCGGCCAGCGGGATGCGCCGGGGGCGCGCGCCGTGATCCGGGCATGAGACCGGGGCTGTGGAGGTGGCCGAAAGGGCGGCTCTCCACAGCCCCGGATCCCTACCTGGTCCTGCCGGAAGGTGGGCTGTCTGTCGTCCTCGCGGGGGACAGGTGATGCGGTCTTCAGCTCATGGTGATGTTCGAGGACCCGCTGCTCTGGTAGCCCTCCGTCGCCATGATCATGTAGTAGCTGAACGCGCCGAGGGTCATGCCGGCCTGGCCCCACGCGTCGAAGTGGGTGCCGGTGTTGATGGTGCCGCTGGTCCGGTGGCTCTGCCGGACGCTCCAGAACTGCGGGAAGGTCCGGGTGCCCTCCACCGACGGGGCGTTGTACCGCATGGAGTGGACGAGGGTGTACGTGCCGCCGTCGGCGTTGATCGTGCCGCGCGTCTCGCCGCCGCTGCTGGGGTTGTACGGTCCGTGGGACTCCACGATGTAGTACTCCACCAGCGGGTTGGAGGTCCAGCCGTAGAGGGCCAGGTAGCCGTTGCTGCCGTGGTTGACGCTGCCGCTGTAGTTCACGGTCCGCCGGCTGCCGTTGGCCCAGCCCTTGCCGCAGACGAAGTTGTTCGTGCCGTTCCACTGGGTGCTGTAGCTGCCCCCGGAGTTGAGCGTCATCGACACCGTGCCCTGGGTGTCGGTCCAGAAGGAGTAGTAGTACCCGTCGTGGGTGCCCGTCTGGTTGGTGGTGATGGTCTGCTGGGCTCTGGCGCCCTCGGGCAGCATCAGCGCGGCCGCGCCACCGAGGGCCAGCGCGCCGACACCGCCGATCAGACCCCTGCGACCGAGCATCGGCGCGGGGTTGTTCTCCATGGTCATGCTTCCTCCTTGTGAAGGCTGGCGGAGGCCAGACACGTGGTACGACTCGACAGTTCTGTCGATGACCAGAGCGAGGTCGCCGACGGATCGTCGGCGTTGTCGCAGCACAGCGGGAGCTGGCCGGTCGGTGTGCGGCTCACGACCGGAGGGCCAGATCGCGCGGGTGACCCGGATCGACAATGTGACGTGGGGGTGCAGTGACGGAATTGTCGATGTCATGACCATGCTGAGACCCCCCCATTGAGTTGTCAACAGTTTCCGCAAGGTTTACGAGAAACCCGCCCCTGTCATACGTCCCTTGAAACCTCGTCACTCCAGGTCGGCGCCCTGCCCTAGGCGTTGAGCCCGCACGAGCCCTCAAGGTTTCCAACTCTTCACACCGAAAGTTTCCGGAGCACTTCCGGATCATCCGCCCGGCGATCGCGTCACCCTCACGACCCCCCGTCCGCGGGAAAAGCGCGGGCCCGGCGCCAGGGCCCGTTGCTAGCATCGGCGACATGATCACGCCTTCGCCTCAGCGCCACCGGCTGATGCCCCGCCAACGGGGCCGCTGAGCACGGACGCGTACCGAATCGAGGCCCCGGGACGGGGCCTCGACGTGTGTGGTGCGGACCGGGCCTCGCTGCCGGGAGAGGAGGACCGATGACCGCACAACGCCCGCAACGCCCACGCCACCCTGAACGGGTTTACATCACCACGACCATTCCGTACGTCAACGCGCGCCCGCACCTGGGGTTCGCCCTGGAGCTGGTGCAGGCGGACACGCTGGCCCGCCACCGGCGCCGCCGCGGCGATCACGTCCGGCTGCTCAGCGGCACCGACGACAACTCCCTGAAGAACGTCCTGGCCGCCGAGGCCGAGGGCGTGGACGTGCGGTGGCTGGTCGATCGCAACGCCGACGCGTTCGCCGCGCTGCGCGAACCGCTGGCGTTGTCGCTCGACGACTTCATCCGCACCAGCAGCGACCCCCGCCACCGCGTCGGGGTGGAGCGGCTGTGGCGCCGGTGCGCCGCCGCCGGGGACCTGTACCGCAAGGCGTACGAGGGTCTGTACTGCGTCGGCTGCGAGCAGTTCTACGCCCCGGACGACCTGGTCGACGGGCGGTGCGCCGAGCACGGGAGCGAGCCCCAGCTCGTCGCGGAGGAGAACTGGTTCTTCCGGCTTTCCCGCTACGCCGACCGGCTCCACGAGCTGATCGTGGCCGGAACCCTGCGCATTGAGCCCGCCGTCCGCCGCAACGAGGTTCTCGCCCTGATCGCCGACGGCCTGCACGACTTCTCCGTCTCCCGTTCCCACAGCCGCGCCCGCGGCTGGGGCATCCCCGTGCCCGACGACCCCGACCAGGTCGTCTACGTGTGGTGGGACGCGCTGGGCAACTACGTCACGAGCCTCGGCTACGGCCACGGCAACGGCTACGGCGACGGCGACCCCGCGTACGACCGGTGGTGGGTGACCAGCGAGCGCCGCATCCACCTGGTCGGCAAGGGCGTGGTGCGCTTCCACGCCGTGTACTGGCCGGCCATGCTGCTGTCGGCCGGGCTGCCGCTCCCCACCGACATCCTGGTCCACGACTACCTCACCGTCTCAGGCCGCAAGCTCAGCAAGTCGGGCGGCGCCACCGTCGATCCGGCCGCCCTGGCCGAGGCGTACGGCACCGATGCGGTGCGCTGGTGGCTGCTGCGCGATGTTCCCCGCGTCGGGGACGCCGACTTCACCGTCGACCGGCTGACGACCCGTGCCGACGCGGACTTCGCCGGAGGACTGGGCAATCTCCTCCACCGCATCGTGACGATGGTCCACCGCTATCGCGGCGGGGCGGTCCCCGCACCCGCGACCCATGCGGGCGGGTGGGACCAGCCTGCGGTGCAGCCCGCGGTGGCGGCGTTGGAGGAGGCATGCCGGAACGCCCCCGGCCGTGTCGATGCGGCCCTGGCCGGCTTCGACTTCCGCAGCGCGATCTGTGCCGCCTGGGACATCGTGGAGGCGGCCAACCGCTGCGTCGACACCACCCGGCCCTGGGAACTGGCCGGGGCGGAACGGCGGGGCGCCGGCGACGCGGGCCGGCAGCTCGACACGGTTCTCGCCGCCCTGGTCACGGCGTGCCGCGTGCTGGCCGACGAACTGCACCCCTTCATCCCCGACGCCGCCGCGCGCATCGCCGAGCAGGTGGCACCCGCTGACGGGGGCGTTCTGCCAGCCGCGAGCCCGCTCTTTCCCCGCCTCCGGTAGAGCGGCGGCCACGGCCCGTCACGCGGACGTGGCGACCTTCCACAGGTGGCCGTCCGGGTCGGCGAAGGGCCCGAAGCGGCCGCCCCACTCCGCGGCGACCGAGGACTGACCTACGCGGTGAGCTGGAAGTGCCAGACGATCAACGCCGGAACGCCGGCGTTGGCCACGGCCGCCGCCTCGGGTACCAGGTCGAACAGGCACCACGGCCAGACCTCCCACGGCCCGAGTTCCGTCAGGCGTTCCCTCGGCCTCTCCTGCTCCGGCCGGTCCCGCGCCTCGACCCGCTCGCCCTCGCCGCCCGGGCGTTCCACCGGCTCCTCGCACCGTCGCACCTGCAGGCCCACCGGAAGCGCGGCGCGCAGGTAGTCGCCGGTCAGGTGGCGGTAGCCCGACAGCCGCCCCGGCTGCCCGTCCGGGCGGCGTAGCGGCGGAATCGCGCCGCGCCCCACCCACTCGGGGTGCATGTCGGAGATCACCAGGTGCCCGCCGGGGCGGAGCACCCTGGCGAACTCCGCCATCACCGGCCGCAGATCGGCGACGTGCGTCAACGCCAGGGAGCAGGTGACCAGGTCAACGGCGTCGTCGGCCACGGGCAACCGGTGCAGGTCGCCGTGGTGGAACGCGCCGTCCGGCACCCGCTCGCGCGCCCGCGCCAGCATGTCGGGCGAGCTGTCCACGCCGATGACCCGGTGGCCGCGCCCGGCCAGCAGAGCCGAGAGCCGGCCGGTGCCGCATGCGGCGTCCAGGGCGGTCCCCGTCGGCAGCCCGTCCAGGATCTCGGCGATGAGGGGCTCGTCGTAGTCGAACGCCGCGTTGGGGCCGTCGTACGTCGCGGACCAGACCCGGTAGCCCTCCACCGTGTTCAGGCGATGCACGTCCACGGCGGCGTCCGCCAGCGACTCGTCGTCGAGCAGCCTGCGGACCTCGGCGATGCGCGCGTCGACGAACGCGCGATCGGCCTCCCGGACCTCCCCGGTGAACGAACGCAGCAGGGCTAGGCCCTCAAGGGCGAGCGTGTAGGCCAGCGGATGCTCGTGGATCACACCGGGACGCTAGCCGCGCACGCCCCGCCACGGCCACCGAATTAGTGCTCCCGGTAGTCGCGCAGGCCGTCCGCACCCACACCTTCACAGACAGGTCTGACAACCAGTCTGACAACCCGATCTGACAACCGCCGCTCACCACGCCAGGCCGATGTAGGCGTACCCGCCGCCGACCGCCGCCACCGCCGCCAGGCACGCGGCCCACGCCGCCCAGCCCTTGCCACTGTCCCGCAGCGCGGCCCGCGTGCCGACGACGAGCGCGCCGGGCAGGAGCACGATGGGGAGGAGCATGAGCGTCCAGCCGCCCGCGTCCGTGCACAGCAGGGAGTCCTCGCGCTCGGCGGCGCAGCGGCCCAGCAGGCCGATCATCCACAGCGCGGGCACGTAGACGATCGCCGCGAGGCCGCAGCACCACAGCAGCCCGAGCCGCGCGATGCGGCTTGTCAGGCGCCATCCCCCGCTGGTTGTCAGCATCCACCGGATGATGGCGGGAAAACGGCCAGTTGCTGAAGCCGAGTCGGCGAGGTGTTGCGCGAACGTTACGGCGGGCCTAGGTTGGTGGCGACTGTGATGGGAGCGCTCCCAGGAGTAGAGGGGCGAGCGCCCCCGACGAACACCCAGCCCTCCAGGGGCCGGCGGACTGGGTGCGGCTGCACGTCCGGACGGAGGACGCCGCAGTCACTACGTCACCAAGGAGACCTCCTTGACGGCCTCATCACGCATCACGCGCCGCACTGCCCAGCCCACCCTCGCGGGGGCGGCGGCCCTCGGCGCCTTCGGCGGCGACTTCAACGCGGCGATGGACTTCGCTGACCGGCACCTCCAGGGCGCCCAGCCCACACGGGACTTCAACGGCATCCCCCACCCCGAGGACCCGGCCGCGATCCCGTGGACGTTTCCCTCGTAACGCCCCCAACCCCCCACGACAAGGACGACACCATCATGACCAGCAGACGGCAATTCCTCTTCGGCGCGCTGGCCGTGGCCGCGGCCCCCGCCGCCCTCGGCACCGTGGCCTCCGGCACCGCGCACGCCCAGCAGAGCGGAGTGATGCAGGGCGGAGTGAAGGTCATGCCGCTCGGCGACTCCATCACCGACGGCTTCAACGTGCCGGGCGGCTACCGCATCGACCTGTGGCAGAAGTTCCTGGACGGCGGCTACACCGTCGACTTCGTCGGGTCGATGCGCAACGGCCCCAGCAACCTCGGCGACCAGGACCACGAGGGCCACTCGGGCTGGACGATCGCTCAGATCGACGAGAACATCACGGGCTGGCTTGGCACCTACAGCCCGCAGACGATCCTGCTGCACATCGGCACCAACGACGTGTACGGCAGCGACCCGGCGGGCGCGCCCGCGCGCATGTCCACGCTGGTCGACAACATCACCGGCCTGGCCCCGGACGCCGAGCTCTTCGTGGCCACGATCATCCCGCTGGGGTGGGAGGACGCGAACCTCCAGTCGCTCAACGCCGCGATCCCGGGCATCGTGCAGGCGAGCGCCGACGCGGGCAAGAAGGTGCACCTGGTCGACATGTACAGCGCCCTGACCGCCGCCGACCTCGCCGACGGCGTCCACCCCAACGCGGGCGGCTACAGCAAGATGGCCACGGCCTGGTATGACGCCCTCCTGTCGGTCCCGGGCAGCATCGGCGACGGGGCGAGCGTGGCAGCGGCCAGGCGGTAGCCGTTCCCCGGCGTGCCTCGGCCCCACGGCGCGGAGGCCGAGGCACGCCTGCCGGGCATCCCTTCTGCCTGACCGGAACCGGAACCGGAAGCTGAGGCGCTGAGGTTCGGGCCGTCATCGCCGGTCACTGGCCGGTCCATCACCGGTCACCCGGCGAGCGCCTCCGCGATGGCCTGAACCAGCTCCGTGTCCTCCGGCCCGGGCGCGTCGGGGGCGCCGGCCGCCTGGGCGTAGGTCCCTGTGATCGACAGGACGCGCTCGCCGCCCGCGTTGACCGTCGCCTCCAGCAGGGGCGACTCCGGGTTGATCTGGACCAGGGCACCGTCGCCGATCTCCGGAGCGTTGATGTCCTCCGACGGGACACTCATGTTCCCGGCCAGCACCGGATCGGTGTACACGATGGCGCGAAGGGCCGCGCTGTTGCCGGTGAACTCGCAGGTCATGGCGCCCGTGTCGCTCAGCACGGTGCGCGCCGCGAACAGGTCCTCGCCGAGCACACCGGACGCCTGCGCGAGATCGATGTCGGCGCACGGGCCCTCGGGGACACCGTCGGGGATCGTCACCTCTTCCGGCAGGCGCTCCAGCGCCAGGACGGCGATCTCCGCCATCTTCTGGCCGAGCGTGGCCTCGTCGAGCGCCGGCATCCCCCCGGGGTCGTTCTCGCTGTAGGAGTACTGGAAGTTCAGCCCCGTGTCGCCGTCGAGCACCTTCAGAAGGCCCATGTGCGCCGAGTCGCTGGAATCCGAAAGGGTGAACGCCTCGGCGTGGTCGCCGAGATCGTCGACCTCGCCCCTCTCGTACCCCTCCCAGCTCTGGAAGAACGCCTCCTGGTTCGTGCCCGCCACCGTGGACATCTTGAAGCCGTCGATGCCAGGGATGTCCTTGGTGAGGTAGGAGCATCCGGCCATTCGCCCGCCGTCCCCCTGCGGGTAGATGAACCGCCCCGTGATGTACAGCGTGTCGGCGCCGAAGATCTCGGCCAGTTCCTCGGTCTCGAAGAGTCCGCACTCGTCGAATCCGGCCTGCTCGACCGGCTCCTGCGGCTCCTGTGACTCCCGCGGCTCCTGCTCGTTGTCGTCGTTCGCGCCGAGGGTCTGCCCCGCGCCCCCGTCGGCGTTCGGCGAGTCGCCGCTCGAACCGCTCGAACAGCCCGCGCTGGTCAGCAACGCCACGGCCCCCACAGCCACGGCCAGTCGAGGGCGCCACCTCATACGTACTCCAAGATCGTGATGTTCGTTCCTTGGAGCAGACATTGGCGAACGCCGCTTTCACGCCACTTTCATGCCTGGGCCGCGGTCGGGCTCGACGACCCGGTACGCGAGGACTATGCGGTCGGGCGGGCGATCGTCGCGGCGAGCTCACGAGCACGGTCGTGGGCGTCGGCCATGGATGCCTCGTGCATCGGGAGAAGCTCCGCCAGGGACGGTGTGTGGGGTGCCATGGTCAGCTCCGGGACCACGGTGGCGACATCGAGTCCCAGCAGTTCCTCTCGTCCGAGCACCGCCTCAGCGGTGGGCACGACGTAGTCGAAGCCGTGGTTGGGCGCGCCGGGACCGTAGCTGCCACCTCGGGCGGAGATCAGCACCGCTGGACGTCCGGCAGCCGGGGACGGCCTGAACGTGCGACCGAAGACGATGATCTGGTCGAGCCAGGCCTTGAACACCGACGGCATCGACAGGTTGTACATCGGTACCGTGAACAGGTAGGCCCTGGCGCCGAGGAACTCCTCGATGAGCTCGTCCTGCAATGCGGCTGCGGCAGCCTGCTCGTCGGTGTGATGGGCGGGATCGGTGACGCGGGCGGTGATGCCGGCAGCACTGAGATGGGGCACGGGTGCCGCGGCGAGGTCGCGGTGGACAACCTTGCCGTCCCAGCCTGCGAGGAAGGACTGGGCGACCTGGCGCGAGACCGAGGCCTCGCCGAGCGCGGAGGAGTCAATGTGAAGCAGGTACGACATGGATGGGTGTTCTCTTTCAGTAGTGGCGTGTAGTGGCGTGAGAGCGCGCTCCAGCGATCGACCAGAGCGAGTCGTTGTCGTGGAGTGGTGTGTGGTCGCCGACTGTGTTACACACTGGTAGTGCGGTTGCGCACCAGGTGAGAGGCGAGTGGGATGGCTTCAGCGCGACAGATCAGTGGTCCGTGCCAGGCATGGCCAAAGGACAGCGCCTTCATCCGTGAGGTGCTCGACCGCATCGGTGACAAGTGGACAGTGCTGGTCATCAGCACCCTGAGCGCCGGCTCGCTGCGCTACTCCGACTTGCAGGCGAGCATCCCGGGCATCTCCCAGCGGATGCTGACCCAGACCCTCAAGCACCTCGAGCGGGATGGACTGATCACGCGGACCGCGTACCCCGAGGTTCCGCCGCGAGTGGAGTACGAGCTGACGGATCTGGGGCGTTCCCTGTTGGATGCGGTGACGGCGATGGTTGGTTGGGCCGCCGCCCACCACAGTGAGATCGCCAGCAACCGGGCTGTCAGCGAACGGACCGGAGTCGGCCGAGGCAAGACATCGGTCAGCGCGTCGGCAGGCTGAGCCGTCGGTGGTGCTCATCGCTGCGCAGCGCCGGGCACATCACCCGCGGCGTTCTCGTTGCTCGCCTTCACGGTCGACGCCCCGTCGTCGGCGTCGATGGAGCACGTGCCGGTAGCAGGATCGCACCACCCGCTGGAGGGGACCGCCACGATCTCGAGCCCGTCCCTCGCCCGGCTCATGACACACACTCGCTCGGCACGGGCCCGGCCGCCTGCTGCAGCAGGCGGCCGTAGACAGGGACCTTCTGGGCGCCCGGGGCGGCCACCCGACGGTCGAAGACGACGAACGGGACGCCGGTCGCGCCCAGTTCCAGGCCCTCGTCGCGGTCGGCGCGCACTCGGTCGGCGTACTCGCTGCTCGCGAGGACCTCGCGGGCTCGCCGCCCGTCCAGCCCTACTGCCTCCGCGACGCCTGCGAGGGTGTCCGGGTCGTGGGGGTTGAGGGTGCCGGCGAAGAAGCCGTCCTGGACGGCGGAGAAGAACTCGAACCCGCGGCCCTGGTCGTTGGCGTACTGGACCACGCGGTGCAGGTCGAGTGTGTTGGCGTTCAGGCGGTTCAGCGAGTACTCGAGCCTCTCCTGGCGTGCGAGGGCCTGCATCTGGCGCTCGGCCCGGAGGACGTCGACGGCGGTGCCGCCGTGGGCACGGAGGAAGCTCTTCTCGTTCTCCTCCGGCTCGTGCGGCGCGCCCGGGTCCAACTCGAACGACCGCATGACGATCTCGAACCGATCCGCGTCCGGACGCTGCGCGATCGCAGCCTGGAGTCGGTGCTTTCCGACATAGCACCACGGGCAGCCCAGGTCAGACCACACCTCGATGACGACCTGCGACAACTCGGATTGAGTTGGCTGCTCAACCATCTTGCTCACCTCACTAGTAGTGCGTAACACCATCATCAGTGAGTAAGAGAGAGCTTACAAAAGGCACTTTGAAGTGCGTCAGCATCTTCCTTCTTGCCCGGGTTCCGCCGCCCCGGCACCCGGCCCCGCCACAGCGATCATTCTGTCCATGCACACTGGGAGCATGGCCTCGAAGGAGTGGCAGGGTGCCGGGGCGACGACGGCTCAGCCCCGGGACGCCACCACTCGCGTGAATGTCAGCACGCGCCCCGAGTCATCGCGGACCGTGTCCGCTTCCTCCCGGGCCGCGCCAGCCGTCCATTCCGGGTCACCGAACTCCGCGCACGCCTGGTTCCACAGCAACCACTCCCGCCAGCCGTCCTCCAGGGTGTCTGCGGTCTCCACCAGGACTGCCCCGCTCCTCTCCCATGTCCGCCGCCACCACTCCGCGGTCCGGAACGTCCAGAAATCCGCATCCGCCGCCCACGCCGACAGATACTCCGGCACCGGCTCTGCATCGAGGTCGACCCTGGTCGCCGGCGCCGCTATTCCGATCTGACCGCCCCGCCGCACGCACCGTGCCAGCGTCGGCAGGTACCGGACGTCCGTCCCGAAGTAGTGGTACGCGTCCACACTCACCACGGCGTCGAAGTACCCGTCCGCGAACGGCAGCTCGTGCGCCTCGACTCGTAGCGGTGTCACCGTCCCCGCGCCCGTGTCCACCTCCCGCACCCGCCGCCAGTTGTCCCCGGGGCCGATCCACAGATCCGCCGCTGTGACGTGCACGCCGAACTCGCGGGCCAGAAACACCGACGTCAATGCCGTCCCGCACCCGAGGTCGAGCACCCGCATCCCCGGCTCCAGCCGCATCGCGCCGGTCAGCCACTCAGCCAGCCACAGCGGCTGCGGTCCCATCACGTTGGCGATGACCCACGCCGGGTCGTACTTCGCGCTCCGTGGATACTGCGGCAGCGTCAACCGCTCAGCCAGGACGCCGGGTTCGGCCGACGGCGGTTTCCGCAGCGAGACCTCCCCGCCGTCGTCTTCCGTCCCTTCCGGCTTCCGCGCGACGATCCGTGCGAACCCCAGCGTCCGCCCCGCATCTGCCCGCAGCATTGCGGCGACGTCGGCCGCGCCCCGCCCTGGGTGGGCTTCCAGCACCGTCTCCTCCCAGGCCAGCCAGTTCGCCGCGCCGTCCGGGAGGAGATCCGCACGCTCGACGTCCACCTTCCCGGAGGACTCCCACAGCCGCCGCCACCACTCTGGGGTGTGCCAGCCGTTGAACTCCCAGTCCCACCACGGCGCGAGGTGTTCGGGCACGCGCCCGTCCAGTTCCTGTGTCACGCCCGGCGTGACGACGCCGACTTGTCCTGCGGGCCGCACGAACCGCAGCAGGGACGGCAGGAACCAGTGGTCCGTGCCGAAGTACTCGTAGGCGTCGACGCACACGACCGCGTCGAAATACCCCTCGGCGAACTTCAGGTCGTGCGCGTTGACGCGCAGCGGGACGACCGAGTCCTCGACACCGGCCGCGCGGATCCGCTCCCAGTTGTCGGACGGGTCGATCCACAGGTCCGCGGCGGTGACGTGGACGCCGTACTCGCGGGCGAGGAAGACGGAGGTCAGGGCGCGCCCGCAGCCGAGGTCGAGGACACGCATGCCGGGCCGGAGGCCCATCGCAGCGGTCAGCTCCTCGACGAGCCAGAGGGCGTTGGGCCCCATCTGGTTCTCAAGAACCCAGTCGGCCGGGTAAGCCGCAGCACGCGGCGCACTGCGCACGGCAATGCGGTTCTGAAGGTTTAGCAGGTCAAACGAAGAGTCGCTCATGGCGAAGGAAAGGTCCTTTGAGAGAGAGGAAGGACCCGAGAACTGAGCAGACGAAGAGGCGCGGCGTCAGCCCCGGGCCCGGAAGGCGGGGATGGCGGATGCGCTGCACGCGGCAGCGCCGTACCCGGCGGTCATCAACCCACCTCCTCACGTCCCGAAAAGACCAGTCCGATGTCCTGCACCGTACCAGACGCCGACGCCAGCCGATCACTGCGTTCCGGATACCGCCCCCTCAACCTCCGTGGCAGCACCCGCGGAGCCACGGGCACAACGAAACGAACAACGCAAGGCGGGTGTGCCGGCTGGCGGACGGTCACGCCCCGAATCGCTCACCATGGCGCTCAGGCGCTCAGGCGCTCAGGAGCCCAGGCGGCGTACCGGGGACCCGGCGAGGTACGCCTCGATGGCCTCGACGGCCTGGCCGTAGTAGGTGCGGTAGTTGCCGCGCGTGACGTACCCCAGGTGCGGGGTGGCCAGCAGCCGGGGCGCGGTGCGCATGGGGTGGGAGGCGGGCAGCGGCTCGGTGTCGAAGACGTCGACGGCCGCGCCCGCGATGCGGCCCTCGCGCAGCGCCGCGAGCAGCGCGTCGGTGTCGACGATGGCGGACCGGGCGGTGTTGATCAGGTACGCGGTCGGCTTCATCAACGCCAGCTCCCGTGCGCCGACCAGGCCGCGGGTGCGGTCGCCGAGCGCGAGGTGGACGGAGACGAAGTCGCTGCCGGCCAGCAGGTCGTCGAGGGAGGGGGCGAGCCGCGCGCCGGCCTCCTCGGCGCGGTCCCTGGTGAGGTTCTGGCTCCAGGCCGCCACGTCCATGCCGAAGGCGAGCCCCACCCGGGCCACGCGGGTGCCGATCTTGCCGAGGCCGAGGATGCCGAGCCGCGCGCCGTGGAGGTCGGTGCCGACGGTGGACTGCCAGGGGCCGTTCCCCCGCAGCGCGGCGTTCTCGGCGACGACGCCGCGGGCGAGGCCGAGCAGCAGCGCCCACGTCAGCTCAACGGGCGGGGTGGCGGCGCTCTGCGTGCCGCAGACGGTCACGCCGTGCTCGGCCGCGGCGGCGTAGTCGATCACCGTGTTGCGCATGCCGGAGGCGATCAGCAGGCTCAGGCGGGGGAGCCGGGCCAGCAGCGAGGCGGGGAAGGGGACGCGCTCGCGGAGCGTGACGATGATGTCGAAGTCGGCGACGGCCGCCGCGAGGGCGTCCTCGGTGGCGAAGTGCTCGGCGAAGGAGGTGACCCCAACCCGGTCCAGGACAGGGCTCCAGTCGGCGGCCGCGAGGGCGGTGTCCTGGAAGTCGTCCAGGATGGCGCAGCGCAGTGTCATGCGGGCCATCATTCCTCAGGGCGGCTCGGGGCGGAGACGCGGCGAATATGATGAACCACCCGAACCGTCCGAGTGATCCGAACCGTCCGACATGAAGAGACGCTCATCGTGGTTTCATGAAGCGCAGCGCAGAGGCACCGCAGTCTGTCTTGTATGAACTTCACGCATCGCATGGCGACGCTCGCTGCCGTCGTTCTCATACCCGTGGGCATCGCCGGGACCAGCTATCTGCTCAGCGAGGACCCGGCCGAGCCGTCGGTGCCCGCCGAGGTGGAGCTCAGTGAAGACCCCTCGCCGTCGCCCTCGGATTCGGGCACGCCCGGCGACACCGCGAGCGACAGCCCCGGCGGATCCCCCAGCGATACCGGAAGCGGTACCCCGGAAGAGCCCAACGAGGAAGTCGTGCCACAGCCCTCCACCACCGAGGGATCCATCGATGACGACGACAACGGCAACGACGACAACGGCAACGACGACGGGCCCGGCGACGGCGGGGACGACGACAGCGGGGGCGGCGACGACGGCTGAGGCGGCCCCCGCCCCCGGCGGCTTCCGGCTCTCAGCACGCTTCCGCATCCTGCTGTGGCTGCTGGCCGTCATGGCCGTCGCCCTCGCCGCCGTCGTCCTCACCACCCGCTCGATACTCCTGCGCGACGTGAACGAGCGCACCGCCGAGGTGCTCTCCCAGGAGGCCTCCGAGTTCGAGAGCTTCGTGAGGTTCGGCCGCGACCCCGAGACCGGCGAGCGGTTCACCGGCGCCGAACGCCTGCTCGAGGTCTTCCTGCAACGCCAGTACCCCGACCCCGCCGAGGAACTGCTCGGCTTCATCCGCGAGACGCCCCTGCCCAGCGTCGAAGTGCAGCAGCGCGAGATCCCGTCCGAGAAGCCCCTCAAGGACGACGGCGCCTCGCTGGCACGCATCGCCGAGTCCCCCGAACGCTCCGGCATCCTGCGCCGCGAGGAGGGCGAGATCCGCTGGGCCAAGGTCCCCATCGTCGCGGCCCCGGACGACCCCGAAGCCATGTTCATCGTCGCCCTGCACATCGACGGCGCGCGCGCCGAGGCCGAGGCTATGGTCGGCGTTCTCGTCGTCATCTCCGGCATCGCCCTGCTGATGACCTGCGCCGTCGGCTGGGCCGTCGCGGGCGGCATCCTCGCCCCCGTCCGGCTGGTCCGCACCACCGCCGCCCAGCTCACCGAGCAGGACCTCACCCGCCGCATCCCCGTCCGGGGGCGGGACGACATCTCCGCCCTCGCCGAGACGTTCAACGCCATGCTCGACCGGCTGGAGCTCGCCTTCACCGCCCAGCGGCGTTTCGTGGACGACGCCGGGCACGAACTGCGCACGCCCATCACCATCGTCCGGGGCCACCTGGAGCTGATGAACGCCGGCGAGGGCCCCGACAGCGCCGCCGAACGCCGCGAGACGCTGCGCCTGGTCACCGACGAGCTCGACCGCATGAGCCGCATCGTCGAGGACCTGCTGCTCCTCGCCAAGGCCGAGCGGCCCGACTTCGTGCAGCCCGCCCCGATACCGCTCGCCGAGCTGACCGGCGACGTCTTCGTCAAGGCGCGGGCGCTGGGCGACCGCCGCTGGGAGCTGCCCGAGCTCGCCGAGTGCGAGGCGGAGCTGGACGCGCAGCGCATCACCCAGGCCATGGTGCAGCTCGCGCAGAACGCCGTGGAGCACACCCGCCCCGGGCAGGCGATCCGCATCGGCTCGCGCCGCGTCGGCGAGAGCGTCGAGCTGTACGTCGCCGACACCGGGCCCGGCGTTCCGGCCGAGGACGCCGAGGTCATCTTCGAACGCTTCCGGCGCGGCGGCACCGCACGGCGCGGCACGCGCGGCGCCGGGCTCGGCCTGTCCATCGTCAAGGCGATAGCCGAGGGCCACCACGGCCGGGTGGAGCTGCGCGAAAGGCCCGGCGGCGGCGCCACCTTCGTTCTCGTGCTCGGCCTTCGCGTTCTTCGCGTTCCACCGGAAAGGACCCCGACGTGACGCGCATTCTCATAGCGGAGGACGAGGAGCGCATCGCCTCCTTCGTCGAAAAGGGCCTGCGGGCCAACGGCTTCGTCACCACCGTCGCCGCCGACGGCGACACGGCGCTGGACTACGCCGTCACCGGCGGCTTCGACCTGATCGTCCTGGACATCGGCCTGCCGGGGCGCGACGGCTTCACCGTGCTGCGCGAGATGCGCGAGGCGCGGGTCACGACGCCCGTGATCGTGCTCACGGCCCGGGACTCGGTGCGGGACACGGTCGCCGGCCTCGAGGGCGGCGCGGACGACTGGATGACCAAGCCGTTCCGGTTCGAGGAGCTGCTGGCCCGGGTGCGGCTGCGGCTGCGGACGGCGGCGCGGGCGCCGGAGGTGACGGTGCTGCGCAGCGGGGACCTGAGCCTGGACCTCCGCACCCGGCAGGCGCGGGCGGGCGACGCGGTGGTGGACCTGACGGCGCGCGAGTTCCTGCTGCTCGAGCTGTTCCTGCGCCACCCCGGGCAGGTGCTGTCGCGGGAGCAGATCCTCTCCCACGTGTGGGGGTACGACTTCGATCCCGGCTCGAACATCGTGGACGTGTACGTGCGTGCGCTGCGGAAGAAGCTGGGCGCGGGGCGGCTGGAGACCGTGCGGGGCATGGGCTACCGGCTGCCGCTGGAGCCGGCGGACGCGAAGGCCCGATAGACCCGACCGCCCCGACAGCCCCGACAGCCCCGAAAAGGCCTGACAGTCCTGACAGCCTTGATCGCGGAAGGCTACATGAAGCCGTCCTCATGAGGCGTTCATCGGCGGCTCACCCGGCGTTCCGAGACTGGTGGGGTGGCACTCACCATCCGTCAAACCGCCGCTCTGTGCGTGGCGCTCAGCCTGTGCGGGCTGCTGGCCGTCCCGACGAACTTCGACGGCCTCGGCGCCGACGCGCGCATCACGCTGTGCGTCTTCGCCCTCGCCACCTGCGCCTGGGTCGCCACGCCCATCGACGACACCTTCGTCGCCCTCGGCGCCGGGCTGGCCCTCACCACCACCGGGGTGACCAGCACCGACACCCTCTTCGGCACCCTGGGCGACCCGACCGTCTGGCTGCTGATCTGCGCGTTCGTGCTCGCCGCCGCCGTCGCCCGCAGCGGGCTGGCCGGGCGCGCCGCCGCGTTCCTGGTGTCGGGGGCGCGCACGGTGCGGCAGCTCTTCCACGTCACCACCGCCGCCCTCGTCGCCAGCGCCTTCGCCATCCCCGCCACCTCCGGCCGGGCCGCGCTCGCGCTGCCGGTCTTCCTCGCCCTCGCCAGCGCGCTGTCCGGCCGCACGCGGCTCGTCGTGGCGCTCGCGCTGCTCTTCCCGACGGTCATCCTGCTCTCCGCCGTCGCCACCCTCATCGGCGCGGGCGCGCACCTGATCACGGTCTCGGTGCTGTGGGAGACGACGGGCGAGCGGATCGGCTTCCACGAGTGGCTGCTGCTGGGGCTGCCGCTGGCCGTGGTCTCCTCGCACCTCGCCGCCGAGCTGGTGCTGCTGACGATGACGCGGCGGGCCGACCGGCGAGGGCCGGTGAAGGTGAGCGCCGAGGACATCCAGGCTCACAGCGAGCAGCCGGTGACCGGTCCGCTGACGGCCGGCGAGGCGCGGTCGGCGCTGCTGCTGGCCACGGTCGTGGCCCTGTGGTGCAGTGAGCCGCTGCACGGGGTCTCGCCCGCGCTGGTGGCGTTGATCGGCGCGGTGGTGGCGACGGCGCCGAGCCTCGGCACGATACGGCTGAAGGACGCGCTGGCGACCGTGCCGTGGTCGCTGCTGCTGTTCATGGCGATGACGATGGCGATGGGCGTGGCGCTGGCCCAGTCCGGCGCCGCCGACTGGCTCGTCTCGGGGCTGCCGGGCGGCGAGGCGGTGCCCGCCTGGCTCTTCCTGGCCGTCGTGGTCGCGATCAGCACCGCCGCGCACCTTCTCCTCCAGTCGCGGTCGGCGCGTTCGAGCGTGCTGGTGCCGCTGGTGGTGGCCTCGGCGCTGGCGGCGGGCGTCGATCCGGTCGCGGCGGCCCTCGCCTCCACGGCGGCGGCCGGGTTCTGCCACACGCTGCCCGCCTCCGCCAAACCCGTGACCCTCTTCTCCGACGTGCCCGGCGCCCCCACCTACACGCCCGGCGACCTGCTGCGCCTGTCGGCGTTCCTCGCCCCGCTGACCGCCGCCCTCGTCCTGCTCTTCGCCCTCGCAGTCTGGCCGTTCCTCGGTGTCACGCCGTGAAGCCGCGTGATGCCGTGAAGCCGCAAAGGAGAAATACGTGATCCCGCCCTACCGAATCGCCGTGGCCCCCAGCGGCCTCAAGGAGTCGCTGTCGGCTTCGGACGCCGCCGAGGCCATCGCCGAGGGCCTGCTGCGGGTCGCGCCCGGCGCGGAGATCGAGCTGCTGCCCCTGGTGGACGGCGGCGAGGGCACGGCCAAGGCCCTGGCGGCGGTCACGCCGGGCGGCAGGGTCGTGCCGCGGCTGGCCACCGGCCCGGTCGGCGACCCGGTGGACAGCCACTACGCGCTGCTGCCGGGCACGGCGGTGGTGGAGATGGCGGCCGTGGCGGGCCTGGCCCTCGTGCCGCCCGAACGCCGGGACCCGGGCGTCACCACCACGTACGGCGTGGGCGAGCTGATGCGCGCCGCGCTGGACGCCGGGGCACGCCGCATCCTCGTGGGCTGCGGCGACTCCGGCACCTCGGACGGGGGAGCGGGCGCGCTGCAGGCCCTCGGCGCCCGCCTCCTCGACGCCGAGGGACGCGAACTGCCGCCGGGCGGGACGGCGTTGCTCCGCCTGGACCGGATCGACGCCGGCGGCCTCGACCCCCGGCTCGCGGACGCCGAGATCGTGCTGGCCTGCAACCCGTTCAACGTGCTGTGCGGGCCGCGCGGCGTCGCCCGCGTCTTCGGGCCGCAGAAGGGCGCGACGCCCGAGCAGGTGGAGGAGCTGTCCGCCGCGCTGGAGCGGTGGGCGGCCGTGCTGGGGCGCGACCTCGCGCCCACGCGGGGCCTGCGGGGCCTGGACCTGCGCCGGGCTCCCGGGACGGGGGCCTCGGGTGGTCTGGGGGCGGGTCTGGCCGCGCTCGGGGCGCGGCTGAAGCCGCGCTTCGAGGTGCTGCTGGACCACCTGGACCTGGACGCGCGGCTCGCCGGGGCCGACCTGGTGGTCACGGCGGAGGGCTCGCTGGACGGCCAGACCCCGCACGGCAAGATCCCCGGCGAGGTGGCGCGCCGTGCCAAGGCGCTCGGCGTCCCGGTCCTGGCTCTGGCGGGCACGATCGGCGAGGGCGCCCACGAGACGCGCCTCATCGGCGTCGACGCCTACAGCGGCATCCTGCCCGCGCCTCTCCCACTGCCCGAAGCGCTGGCGCGGGGCCGGGAGTTCCTCGCCGACGCGGCGGAGAACGCCCTGCGCATGGTCCTCCTCGGCAGCCGCCTCGCGGCGTCCCGGGCATAGCCCGCCCTGAGCAGCCCTCGGAGCGGGGCGCCGCGGGGCGCCGGTCAGGGGTGGCGGGGGCCCGGGAGGGTGCCCGCAGCGCGCAGGGTGTGGCGGGCCGCCTCGATGGCCTCGGCCGTCGTGGCGAAGACCCGCCCCGCCGCCCGCAGCCGCGGTATGACACCGATCGCCTTGAGCGGCTGGTCGTGGCCCTCGCGGATGCCGGAGACGTAGACCGCGATGCCGCGCCGCTCCAGGCGTTCGATCGCCTCCTTGAGCGCGAGCGCGCCGCTCGCGTCGAGCGTCGTCACGCGGCACATCCGCAGTATCACGGCGGAGACGCCGCTCACCTCCGCGAGTTGGCGCTGGAAGCGGTGGGCGGCGGCGAAGAAGAGAGGGCCGTCGAGGCGGTACACCACGATGTGGTCGGCGAGCAGCCGCATCTCGTCCCGGTCGTCGCCGACCTCCCGGCCCAGGACGGCCGCCAGCTCGTCCGCCAGCGCCACGCGGTCGACGCGGGCCTGCGCCGCCACGGCGTGCAGGGCCGTGACGCCGGCCGCCAGCATCCCGAGGATCACGGCGTACACGAGGTCGAACGCCACCGTGACGACGGCCGTCAGCGACACCACCACCGCGTCCGGCCGCGTGGCGCGTGCCATGGCGCGCAGCGAGCCGGGCTCGACCATCCGCACCGACGTGGCCAGCAGCACCCCGGCCAGGGCGGCCAGCGGGATGCGGGCGACGAGCGGCGCGGCGGCGCAGATGACGGCCGCCAGGACCGCCGCGTGGACGAGCGCGGACAGGCGCGAGACGGCCCCGGCCCGCACGTTCACCGCCGTGCGGGCGGTGGCGCCGCTCGCGGGGATGCCGCCGACGAGCGGCGCGGCGACGTTGGCCAGGCCCTGCCCGAACAGCTCCCGGTCCGGGTCGTGCGGCGGCACCCGCGCCCCGGCGTCCCCGGCGTCCCCGGCGTTCGCGGCGTCCGCGGCGTTCGCGCGACCCTCCGCCATCCCGTCGGCCATCCCCGCCGAGAGCAGCGACTCCAGCGCCGCCAGCCCGGCGATCGCCATGGCGGGCGCCAGCAGCGCCCCGAACGCCCCGGGATCCAGCACGCCCGCGCCGAGGAAGGACAGCGAGGGCACGGCCAGCCCGGCCGGCAACTCCCCGATGGCCTGAACGCCGTTGAGCGGGAGGATCTCCGCCGCGAGCGTCGCGGCGGCGACCGCCAGGATCGAGAACGGGACCCCCGGCCGCCAGAGCGCGCCGGCCAGCACCGCGGCGGCCACCCCGAGGGCGAGGGCGAGCGCCGTCCAGTTCGGGTCGCGCGCGAACTCCGCCGCCGCCTCCCACGCCACGGCCCCCACCTGCACCCCCTCCGGCGTGGACACCCCCAGCGCGGCAGGCACCTGCTGAAGCCCGATGACGCACGCGATCCCCAGCGTGAACCCCGCCATCACGGGAGCGGGAATCAACCTCACATAACGCCCGAAGCGCAGCAGGGAGAGCGCCAGCAGCAACAGCCCCGCGAGCAGCCCCACCGTCAGCACCCCCTCCGGTCCGTGCCGCGCCGCGATCGGCACCAGCACCACCGTCATCGCCCCGGTTGGGCCCGATACCTGCAGGTGCGACCCGCCGAAGACCGCCGCCACCGCCCCCGCGACCACCGCCGTGGCCAGCCCGGCGGCCGGGCCCATGCCGGAGGAGATCCCGAGCCCCAGCGCGAGCGGCAGCGCCACGACCGCGACGGTCACCCCGGCCAGCAGATCCCGGCGTGGCTGCCGGAACGCCTCCAGCAGATCGATGCGAGTGGGGAGAAGCGGACGGACACGGGTCCAGGATGTGGTGAGCAACGAGGTGGTGAGCAACGCGTCGGTCCCCCAGGTCGATATGGCCTTTGCGCGGCGGGCCGTGACTGACTGACAACTTACCGTGAACACCTGGGGTTTGTTGATCACCCGATGGAGTGGACGTTCGCGAGGCGGGAGCTGCGGCGGCGCGCAGGCGGAGGCTCCGCCCCCGACGCCCCGCCTATGCCGGGGTGTTGTCGAAGGGCGCCGTCAGCGCCCGCAGCAGCGCAGCCAGTTCGCGGCGCTGCGCGCCGGTCAGGTCGCCGAGGATGGCGCGCTCGTGGACCAGCAGCTCCGCCAGGGCCTCGTCCGCGTGCCGCTGGCCGGAGGCGGTCAGCCGCACCAGCACGCCGCGGCGGTCGCTGGGGTCGGGCAGCCGCTCGACCAGGCCCTTGCGCGCCAGGCGGTCGATGCGGTTGGTCATCGTGCCCGAGGTGACCAGGGTCTGCGTCAGGAGCTGTCCGGGGGAGAGCTGGTAGGGGCTCCCGGCCCGGCGCAGCGCCGTGAGGACGTCGAACTCCCACGACTCCAGCCGGTGTTCGGCGAAGACCTGGCGGCGCGCCCGGTCCAGGTGGCGCGCCAGCCTGCTGACGCGGCTGAGCACCTCCAGCGGCTCCACGTCGAGATCGGGCCGCTCCCGCCGCCAGGCGGCGACCAGCCTGTCAACCTCGTCCTCCATGGGGCCCTCCATGGTGAACAGTGTAGTAGTTGTGTCGATGTGAAGTCTCTTGACGTCGAGATATAACCGGGGCACGATCGTTTCCATGACCACCGACCGCCCCCAGTGGGACCCCCACCAGTACCAACGCCACAGCGGTCACCGCGCCCGGCCGCTGCACGACCTGCTCGCCCGCGTCCCGCCGCTGCCCACCCCCCGGGGCCCCCGCATCGCCGACCTCGGCTGCGGCCCGGGCAGGCCCAGCCTGCTGCTGGCCGAGCGCTGGCCGACCGCCCGCATCACCGGCTACGACAACTCCGAGGACATGCTGGAGGAGGCCAGGGAGTACGCGGGCCCCACGCCCGGCGGCGGCGCGCTCGACTTCGCCCTCGCCGACATCGCCGCGTGGCGGGCCGAGGAGCCCCACGACCTGATCGTCTCCAACGCCGCCCTCCAGTGGCTGCCCGGCCACGCCGGCCGCTTCCCCCAGTGGGTGGCGGGCCTGAAGCCCGGCGGCGTCCTCGCCTTCCAGGTGCCCGGAAACTTCGGTGCCCCCAGCCACCGGCTCCTCGCCGAGCTGACCCGGAGCCCGCGCTGGCGCGCGCGCCTCGGCGACCTCCTGCGCGACGGCGACACCGTGCTCTCCCCGGCCGGATACTTCGCCGCGCTGGCCCCGCTCGGCTGCTCGCTCGACGTGTGGGAGACCACCTACCTGCACCCGCTGCCCGGCGAGGACCCGGTGCTGGACTGGGTGAAGGGCACGGCGCTGCGCCCGGTGCTCACCGCGCTGCGCGGCGACGAGGAGGCGCGCGCGGCGTTCCTCGCCGAGTACCGCGACGCCCTGCGCGAGGCGTACCCACCCGGCACACACGGCACCCTCTTCCCCTTCCGCCGCATCTTCGTCGTCGCCCAGCGGCGTTAGCGACCAGGACGCGCCCCTCCCCGGCAACCTTTCCCGTCCTCGCGGCGACCTCACATCGCTCGGATAGCGGTCAAACGCCGTCCAGACGCCGTCCCGAACCGAGGAGGAAACGTGCCTGGATCGCAACGACGCGGGCGCAGACGCACGTGGGTCAGCGCGGTGCTCGCGGGCGTCGTCGCGGCCGCCGGCCTGACCGCCGTGTCCGCCGTGTCCGGCGCCCGGGGGGCGGGCGCCGACGCCGACGGCCCGCAGGTCATGGCCTCGCAGCTGGAGTCGCTCGACCGAGGGCTCGTCAGCGTCCACACCGGCAGCGGCAACCTGGTGAGCTGGCGTTACCTCGCGTCCGACCCCGACGACGTCGGCTTCAACATCTACCGAGGCGACACCAGGGTCAACGACCAGCCCATCACCGGCTCGACCAACTTCTTCCACTCGGGGGCCCCCGACTCCGCCGACTACCGGGTGCGGGCCGTCGTGGGCGGCGTCGAGCAGGCGTTCTCCCCGCACGCCATCCAGTTCCGGCCCGGCTACCACGACGTGCCCCTCCAGCAGCCCGACGGCGGCACCGTCAACGGATCCGGCTACACCTACGAGGCCAACGACGCCTCCGTCGGCGACCTCGACGGCGACGGCACCCTGGAGTTCGTCCTCAAGTGGCAGCCGACCAACGCCAAGGACAACTCCCAGTCCGGCTACACCGGCAACACCGTCATCGACGCCTACACCCTCTCCGGGCAGCGCCTGTGGCGCATCGACCTGGGCCGCAACATCCGCTCCGGCGCCCACTACACGCAGTTCCAGGTCTACGACTACGACGGCGACGGCTCCGCCGAGATCGCCATGAAGACCGCCGACGGCACCGTGGACGGCACCGGCCGCGTCATCGGCAGCTCCGGCGCCGACTACCGCAACTCCTCCGGCTACGTCCTCTCCGGCCCCGAGTACCTCACCGTCTTCGACGGCGAGACGGGCGCGGCGCTGGCCACCACCGACTACGTGCCCGCGCGCGGCAGCGTCGCCAGCTGGGGCGACGACTACGGCAACCGCGTCGACCGCTTCCTCGCGGGCACGGCGTACCTCGACGGCGAGCGCCCCTCCATCATCATGGCGCGCGGCTACTACACCCGGACCGTCATCGCCGCCTGGGACTACCGAGGCGGCCAGCTCACCCGCCGCTGGACCTTCGACACCAACAGCTCCACCAACGCGGGCCGGGGCTACGACGGCCAGGGCAGCCACAGCCTCTCCATCGGCGACATCGACCGCGACGGCCGCGACGAGATCGTCTACGGCTCGATGGCCGTGGACGACAACGGCTCGGGCATGTGGACCACCCGCACAGGACACGGCGACGCCCAGCACCTGGGCGACTTCGACACCAACGACCCGGGCCTGGAGTACTTCAAGGTCTCCGAGTCCACCAGCCAGCCCTCCTCGCTGCGCATCGAGCCCATGAACGGCCAGCGCGGCTGGCAGACCCCCAGCGGCGCGGACAACGGCCGCGGCGTGGCCGGCGACATCTACGCCGGGAACCCGGGGGCCGAGTTCTGGTCCGCCCACGACACCACGCTGCGCGACCTCGCCTACGGGTCCGTCGGCCGCGAGCCCTCCTCCATCAACTTCCTCTCCTGGTGGGACGGCGACCTGACGCGCGAGCTGCTCGACGGAACCCGCATCGACAAGTACGGCACCGGCGGCGACACCCGGCTGCTGACCGGCTCCGGCGTCGCCTCCAACAACGGCACCAAGGCCACCCCGGCGCTCTCCGGCGACATCCTCGGCGACTGGCGCGAGGAGGTCGTCTGGCGCACCAGCGACAACCGGGCGCTGCGGATCTACTCCACGCCGCACGAGACCTCGCACCGGATCACGACCCTGCTCCAGGACCGGATGTACCGCACGGGCCTGGCCTGGCAGAACACCGCCTACAACCAGCCGCCGCACCCCAGCTTCTACCTCGGGGCGGGCATGGGCACGGCACCCAGGCCCACCGCCGCGGAGACCTCCTGAGGCTCCCTAAGCCCCCTGACAGGGGAACGAGGTTGGTCGAAACGGGTGAAGGTCGGCAACCGAATCCTCCCAGGCGCGTTGTTCAGGACGCTCCACTGACAGGGCATCCCTGAGCATCCCGAACTCGGAAGGACAAGCTTGTGATCAAGAAGACGCTTGCCACGGTTGCCGTCGCGGCCTCCGTCGTCGGCGCCACCGGCATCGCGGCCTCACCGGCCCTGGCCATCGGCGGCGACCAGAAGGGCCCCGGAGCCGTCAACGCCAACGGGGCGAAGCAGGTGTACGGCAACACCACCACCGGTGGTTACATGAGCCCAAACATCTCGCTCATCAACGGCTCGCTCAACCGCGTCTGCCTCGGCCTTGACGATGTCGACCTCCAGAACCTGGTGCCGATCATCCCGATCGTCAACATCCCGATCCAGGACATCCTCAACAACAAGCCCAAGAACAGCTGCTCGGACAACTCGACGGCACAGTCGGGCGACTCCCCGCTGTCGCACATCCTCTCGGACCTCTCGCTGCTGTCCGAGAACGGCGTCTCGAAGCACTGAGAACCGGCGGACTCCGGGTTCTTCGGCCTTCTGACCGGTGCTCCGCGACCCGACCCCCTTCCCGGGCGACAACCCGGGGAGGGGGTCCCCTCGCGTCCGGGTCTCACGTCCGGGTCTCACGTCCGGCGGTAGCCCACCAGGCGCGGGTGGTGCTCCATGCCCTGAAGGCCGTGCCACGCCAGGTTGACCAGGTGGGCGGCGACCTCGGACTTCTTCGGCTTGCGCACGTTCAGCCACCACTGGCCCGTCAGCGCCACCATGCCGACCAGCGCCTGGGCGTACAGCGGCGCCAGCTTCGGGTCGTAGCCGCGGGCCTTGAACTCCAGCCCCAGGATGTCCTCCACCTGCGTGGCTATGTCGCCGATGAGCGACGCGAAGCTCCCCGTGGTCTGCGCCACCGGCGAGTCGCGCACCAGGATGTGGAAGCCGTCGGTGTGCTGCTCGATGTAGTCGAGGAGAGCGAACGCCGCCTGCTCCAGCAGCTCGCGCGGGTGCCCGGCGGTCAGCGCCCCCGTGACCATGTCCAGCAGCCGCCCCATCTCGCGGTCGACGACGACCGCGTACAGGCCCTCCTTGCCGCCGAAGTGCTCGTAGACCACCGGCTTGGAGACCCCCGCCTTGGCGGCGATCTCCTCCACGGAGGTGCCGTCGAAGCCGCGCTCGGCGAAGAGGGTGCGGCCGATGTCCAGCAGCTGCTCCCGGCGTTCGGTGCCGGTCATACGCCGCCGCCCGCGCCGCGCCGGCCGGGCCGTGGAACGAGGGCCGCCGCGGGCCTGCCGCCTGCCGCGCGCGCTCCGCGCCGCGCGGCCCCCGTGCGCGTCGGGCGAGGCGTCCCCCGGCGGCTCGGTCCCCCCGACCGAGCCGGTCGGGCCGTCGTCGGCGGCCCCGCCCGCACCCTCGTCCGCGCCCTCGTCCGCGCCGCGTCCGCCGCGCTTCACCGCGCCGGTGTCCCCGCCGGTTTCCGCGCTCGCCTCTGTGCTGCCCTCGTCGCTGCCCTCACTCGCCACGGCTTCATCATGCCGCGTCGGCGGGCATGGGCTCCTCCTGATTTCCGGCACCATCGCGCTCCGTGCGCTCCGTGGGCTCCGTGCGCTTGGCGTCGAGGCGCGACTGCTTGGGCCAGCGCACGTCGTACGCCCAGCCCGCCTTCTCGAACCAGCGGATCAGCCGCGCGCTGGAGTCCAGCTGCCAGCGGTCCACGCCGTGCCGCGCGCACGTCGGGTCGGCGTGGTGCAGGTTGTGCCAGGACTCGCCGCAGGACAGCACCGCCAGCCACCACACGTTGCCCGAGCGGTCGCGCGACTTGAAGGGCTGCTTGCCGGTGGCGTGGCAGATGGAGTTGATCGACCAGGTGACGTGGTGCAGCAGCGCCACCCGCACCAGCGAGCCCCAGAAGAAGGCGCTGAGCGCGCCCTGCCAGGACATCGTGACCAGGCCGCCGATCACCGCGGGCGCCAGCAGCGACACCGCGGTCCACACCGCGAACTGCCGCGAGATGCGCCGCGTGTCCGGGTCCTTGATCAGGTCGGGGGCGTACTTCTGCTGCGGCGTCTGCTCACGGTCGAACATCCACCCCATGTGTGCCCAGAACAGCCCCTTCATCAGCGCGGGGACGGTCTCGCCGTACCGCCACGGCGAGTGGGGGTCGCCCTCGGCGTCGGAGTGCTTGTGGTGCCTGCGGTGGTCGGCCACCCAGCGCACCAGCGGTCCCTCGATGGCCATGGACCCGGCGATCGCCAGCGCGACCCGCAGGGGCCGCTTCGCCTTGAACGCCCCGTGCGTGAAGTACCGGTGGAAGCCGATGGTGATGCCGTGGCAGCCGACGAAGTAGAACGCCACCAGCAGCCCGAGGTCCAGCCAGCTGACCCCCCAGCCCCAGGCCAGCGGAACGGCCGCGATCAGGGCGATGAACGGCACCGTGATGAACAGCAGCAGCGTGATCTGCTCAACGGAGCGCCGCTCCTCGCCGCCGAGCGTGGCGGACGGCAGCGGCTCCGGCTCCTCGGCGGTCCGGGGTGGGGACAGGAGATCGGGAGAGGGAGGGCTGGTGGTCATGAAGGTTCCTCGTGAATGCGTTGGGGGAAGAGGGCAGGAGGGTCGAACAGACAGCGGACGGCGGGCAGCGTGGGCAGCGAGCACCAGGGGGATTGTGCCCACCTACGGCACCGTAACCTACGGCGTCGTAAGTATCGCAGTTCGCTCCGTTGTCACAAGGCCCTCAGCTCGACGTCGTATGCCGCGCTTACGATGGGAGCGCACCTGTCCACCCCTTCAGGCGCAAGGAGCCGCGAGCCGTGACCAGCCACGACAGAAACGGACGGGAGTCGTCGGACAGCGGCAGCCCGCTGCGGGCCGATATCCGCCGCCTCGGCGACCTCCTCGGCGAGACACTGGTGCGGCAGGACGGGCCCGAGCTGCTGGAGCTGGTGGAGCGCGTCCGCGCGCTGACCCGGACCGACGGTGAGGCAGCCGCCGCCCTGCTGGGCGAGACCGACCTGGCCACCGCCGCCAAGCTGGTCCGCGCCTTCTCCATCTACTTTCACCTCGCCAACGTCACCGAGCAGGTGCACCGCGGCCGGGAGCTGCGCGAGCGGCGCGCGGCCGAGGGTGGCGCGCTGTCCCGCACCGCCGACATGCTGAAGGACGCCGACCCGAGTCACCTGCGGCAGACCGTCGCAAACCTCGGCGTGCGGCCCGTCTTCACCGCCCACCCCACCGAGGCCGCCCGGCGTTCCGTCCTCACCAAGCTCCGCAAGATCGCCGAGCTGCTGGAGGCCCCCGCCAGCGAGCGGCGCCGCACCGACCTGCGCCTGGCGGAGAACGTCGACCTGATCTGGCAGACCGACGAGCTGCGCGTCACCCGCCCCGAGCCCGCCGACGAGTCCCGCAACGCCGTGTACTACCTGGACGAGCTCCAGGCCGGAGCCGTCGGCGAGGTGCTGGAGGACCTGGCGGACGAGCTGGAGCGCGCCGGGTCGCCGCTGCCGGCCGGCTCCCGGCCGCTGACCTTCGGCACCTGGATCGGCGGCGACCGCGACGGGAACCCCAACGTCACCCCGCAGGTCACCTGGGAGGTGCTGCTGCTCCAGCACGAGCACGGCATCTCCGGCGCGCTGGAGCAGATCGACGAGCTGCGCGGCGCCCTGTCCAACTCGATCCGCAACTGCGGCGCCAGCGCCGAGCTCCTCGACTCCCTCAAGGCCGACCTGGAGCGGCTGCCGGAGATCACCCCCCGCTACAAGCGGCTCAACGCCGAGGAGCCCTACCGGCTGAAGGTCACCTGCGTCCGGCAGAAGCTGCTCAACACCCGCACCCGGCTCGCCAGGGGCACGCCGCACGAGCCCGGCCGGGACTACCTGGGGACGGGGGAGCTGCTGGCCGACCTCGCCGTCGTCCAGTCCTCGCTGCGCGAGCACCGCGGCGGGCTCATCGCCGACGGGCGCCTGGAGCGGCTGATGCGCACGCTGGCGGCGTTCGGGCTCCAGCTCGCCACGATGGACGTGCGCGAGCACGCCGACGCCCACCACCACGCGCTCGGCCAGCTGTTCGACCGGCTGGGCGAGGAGTCCTGGCGTTACGCCGACATGCCGCGCGAGTACCGCACCAAGCTGCTGGCCAGGGAGCTGCGCTCGCGCCGCCCGCTCGCGCCCACGCCCGCGCCGCTGGACGAGGCGGGCGCGCGCACCCTCGGCGTCTTCGAGACGGTCCGCAAGGCGCTGGACACCTTCGGCCCCGAGATCATCGAGTCGTACATCATCTCCATGTGCCAGGGCGCGGACGACGTGTTCGCGGCGGCGGTGCTGGCCCGCGAGGCCGGGCTGGTCGACCTGCACGGCGGCTGGGCCAAGATCGGGATCGTGCCGCTGCTGGAGACGACGGACGAGCTGAAGATCGCCGACGAACTGCTCGACGCGATGCTGTCCGACCCCTCCTACCGGCGGCTGGTGGCGCTGCGGGACGACGTGCAGGAGGTCATGCTCGGGTACAGCGACTCCTCGAAGTTCGGCGGCATCACCACCTCGCAGTGGGAGATCCACCGGGCGCAGCGGCGGCTGCGCGACGTGGCCCACCGGCATGGGGTGCGGCTGCGGCTCTTCCACGGCCGGGGCGGCACGGTCGGGCGCGGCGGCGGGCCGACGCACGACGCGATCCTCGCCCAGCCCTGGGGCACGCTGGAGGGCGAGATCAAGGTGACCGAGCAGGGCGAGGTCATCTCCGACAAGTACCTGGTGCCCTCCCTGGCTCGGGAGAACCTGGAGCTGACGGTGGCCGCCACGCTCCAGGCATCGGCGTTGCACACCGCGCCGAGGCAGTCGGTCGAGGCGCTGGCCCGCTGGGACGCGGCGATGGACGCGGTCTCGGACGCGGCGCACGCGGCGTACCGGCGGCTGGTGGAGGACCCGGACCTGCCGGCGTACTTCTTCGCCTCCACGCCGGTGGACCAGCTCGCCGAGCTGCACCTGGGCTCGCGCCCCTCGCGCCGCCCCGACAGCGGCGCGGGCCTGGACGGGCTGCGCGCGATCCCGTGGGTCTTCGGCTGGACGCAGTCGCGGCAGATCGTGCCCGGGTGGTTCGGCGTCGGGTCCGGGCTGCGCGCGGCGCGCGAGGCGGGGCTCGACGGGGTGCTGGCGGAGGCGTTCGAGCAGTGGCACTTCTTCCGCAACTTCCTGTCGAACGTGGAGATGACGCTCGCCAAGACCGACCTGCGCATCGCCCGGCACTACGTGGAGACGCTGGTGCCGGAGCGGCTGCGGCACGTCTTCGACGCGATCGTCGCGGAGCACGAGCTGACGGTGGCCGAGGTGCTGCGGATCACCGGCGAGGAGAAGCTGCTGGACGCGAACCCGCCGCTCCAGCGGACGCTGCGCGTGCGGGACGCCTACCTCGACCCGATCTCCTACCTGCAGGTCACGCTCCTGCACCGGCAGCGGGAGGCGGCGGACCGGGGCGAGGAGCCGGATCCGCTGCTGTCGCGTGCGCTGCTGCTGACGGTCAACGGCGTGGCGGCGGGCCTGCGCAACACGGGCTGAGGCACCGGGGCTCCTACACGCCCGCGCGGAAGGTGCGGCGGTAGGCCGACGGCGAGACACCGAGCGCCGCGGCCATGTGCTGGCGCAGCGACGCCGCCGTGCCGAAGCCCGCCGCCTGGGCGACGCGGTCCACCGGCAGCTCCGTGTCCTCCAGGAGCTGCCGCGCCCGCTCCACCCGCTGCTGGATCAGCCAGCGCTGCGGCGAGGACCCGGTCTCCTCCCGGAAGCGGCGCGTGAAGGTGCGCACGCTCATCGACTCCTGGGCGGCCAGCTCGCGCAGCGTCAGCGGCTGGTCCAGGCGCGCCAGCGCCCACGCGCGGGCGTTGCGCGTGGTCTGGACGCCGGCGTCCGGCATCGGGCGTTCGATGAACTGCGCCTGCCCGCCCTCCCGGTGCGGCGGCACCACCGTGCGGCGGGCGACGGCGTTCGCGACCGCCGAGCCGAAGTCGGAGCGGACCATGTGCAGGCACAGGTCGATGCCGGAGGCCACCCCGGCGGAGGTCAGGATGTCGCCCTCGTCGGTGTAGAGGACGTCCGGGTCGAGCCGGACCCTGGGGAAGAGGCGGCGGAAGTTGTCGCAGGCCGCCCAGTGGGTGGTGGCCCGGCGGCCGTCCAGCAGCCCGGCCGCGGCCAGCACGAACGCCCCCGTGCAGATCGACGCGATGCGCGCGCCCCGCCGTATGCGGGCCAGGGCTCCGGCCAGGTCCGGGGGGAGGGTGCCGGAGGCGTACGTCTCGTCCCGCCCGTGCGCGGCCGGAATGATCACGGTGTCGGCCTCGGCGACCGCCTCGGGCCCGTGCTCGACGTTGACGGTGAAGTCGGCGTCGGTGCGGAGCACACCCGGGGTGGGGGTGCAGGTCACCACCTCGTAGAGCGGCTGGCCCGAGGGCGCCTTCGCCCGGCCCAGGATGCGGTGGGCGATGCCGAGCTCCATCGGCAGCAGGCCATGCCGGACGAGGACGGCCACCCGGTGCCGGCCCGGCGTGGTGAAGACACCGGCGTGGGCGGTGGTCATGGCGGTGGCGGCGGTCGTGCCGGTGGCGGTCGTGGCGGTGGCGGTCGTCATGGCCCGATCCTTGCACATCCTGGCCATCCGGCCACTCGATTCGCACGCCTGTGCCCGTGAGGATCGGCACGTGACACAAACGATCCAGGAAGAGCGGAAGCGCACCGCGCCCCGCGTGCACCCGGCCTGGTGGGTGGCCGGCGTCTCGTTCCTCGTCCTCATCGGCGCGGCGGGCTTCCGCGCGACGCCGGGTGTGCTGATCGACCCGCTGCACGAGGAGTTCGGCTGGTCGCGCGGCAGCATCTCCTTCGCCGTCTCCGTCAACCTCCTCCTCTACGGCCTCACCGCGCCGTTCGCCACCGCGCTGATGGAGCGTTACGGCATACGCCGCATCGTCAGCGGCGCGCTGCTGCTGATCTCGGCGGGCGGGGGCCTCACCGTCTTCATGACCAGCCAGTGGCAACTCGTGCTGTGCTGGGGCGTGCTGGTCGGGCTCGGCGCCGGGTCGATGGCGCTGGCGTTCGCCGCGACGATCTCCGGCCGGTGGTTCGTGGCCCGCCGCGGGCTGGTGACCGGCGTGCTGACCGCGGGCGGCGCGGCCGGGAACCTGGTCTTCCTGCCGCTGGTCGCGCTGCTGGCGGAGGGCCCGGGCTGGCGCTTTGCCTCGCTGACCGTGGCCGCCGCCGCGCTGGCCGTGGTGCCGCTGGTGCTGTGGCTGCTGCGCGACCGGCCCGAGGACGTGGGCCTCACGCCGTACGGCGCGGGCGAGGACTACGTGACGCCGCCCCCGCCGCCGCCCGGCGCGGCCCGCCGGGCGCTGCGCGCCCTGCGGGAGGCCAGCCGCACGCCCGTCTTCTGGCTGCTGGCCGGCACGTTCGCGATCTGCGGCGCCTCGACGAACGGGCTGATTGGCACGCACTTCGTCCCCGGCGCCCACGACCACGGCATGGCGGTGCCGGTCGCGGCCTCGCTGCTGGCCGTCATCGGCGTCTTCGACCTGGTGGGCACGGTCTTCTCCGGCTGGCTGACCGACCGCCACGACGCGCGCCGGCTGCTCGCCGTCTACTACGGGCTGCGCGGGATCTCGCTGCTGTTCCTGCCGCTGCTGCTGGAGGAGTCGGTCCACCCGCCGATGCTGCTGTTCGTCGTGTTCTACGGCCTGGACTGGGTGGCGACGGTGCCGCCGACGATCGCGCTGTGCCGGGAGCACTTCGGGGAGGACGCCGGGGTCGTCTTCGGCTGGGTCCTGGCGTCGCATCAGCTCGGCGCGGCCGTGGTCAGCTTCGTGGCGGGCATGATTCGCGACACGACCGGGTCGTACGACCTGGCGTGGACGTCGTCGGGCGCGCTGTGCGTGATGGCGGCGCTGATGGTGATGGCGATACGCCGCGCGCGGGTGACGGCGGTGGGGTGAGGCCCCACCCGCCCCGACCCCGACGGCGCTCAAGCCCGCCCGGGGGTCCGGGGGCGGAGCCCTCGGGGCCCCGGCCCGGACGGGGGTGCGGGCCGGAGCCCCGAGGGAGGGAGGTGAGTTCTCAGCCCGCCGAGTGCGACCCGCGGCGCCGCAGCGCCAGGTAGCCGCCCACGGCCAGCAGCGCCGCCGCGCCGCCCGCGATCGCGAAGACCGGCGTGCCGGAGCCGGTCTCCGCGAGGTCATCCTCACCCTCCGGCGTCGTGCCTCCGGCCACGCCCTCCTCCGGCGCCGGCGTCTCCTCGGCCGGGGTCTCCTCTCCGGGGGTCTCCTCCCCAGGCGTTTCCTCCCCAGGCGTTTCCTCTCCGGGGGTCTCCTCGCCCGGCGTCTCCTCTCCGGGGGTCTCCTCGCCCGGCGTCTCCTCGTCCGAAGCCGGACACGTGTGGGACAGACGGAAGTTGACCGGCTCGCCCTCCACCGTCGCGCTCGCCTCGACCAGCGTGGCCCCGGCCTCGGAGGCCACGTAGGCGTGCTTGTCGCTCGGCGGGCCGAAGGTGGTGACGACCAGCTCGCCGCCCGGCTCGAAGGTCACCCGCAGCTCCACGAACGTGGTGGTGTTGCCGGGCAGCACGAAGTGCCATCCGTCGCTTCCCTCGGGGATGCCGGTGCACTCCTCGCCGATCGCGAACTCGGGATCGTCGGCGGTGATCGGGGTCGACTGGTGCAGCCCCACCTCTTGTTCGCCGTCGGTGGCGGACGCCGGGACGGCGGTGGCCAGCAGAACAGTCGTAGATGCCGCGGCCATGCCGAGGAGGCTGAGTGTGCGCATGTGGTCTTCCGTTTCCGGGGGAAAGGGTGCCGAGATATGGACGGGGCGTGGAGGGTTGGGCAAGTCTTCAGTCATGAGCGGAGGAAGGCAACCGTTGGTGACCCTGTTCACCCCATCTGTCCCCAAAGGCGCTTGATAACGATCCGGCCAATCACGCGGCCGAACGTTTCAGTACAGCGCGAAGGTCAGCACCAGCGCCGCCAGGGCGACCCCGGCCGTGGCCCACGCCGTGCGGTACATGCGCAGTCCCCCCGCGATCACCAGCGACGCGAGCAGCAGCGCCCCGGTCAGCGGCAGCCAGGCGTACAGGATCCCGGCGAAGCCGGTCCGCACCGCCTCGTTCGTGTCCGGGCGCAACGCCACCGAGAGCGACTCGCCCGGCTCGCGGCCGATGCTCTCCGGCAGCACCACCTCCTCGCGCGGCGTGCCGCTCCCGCCCGCCTCCGGCGCGAACGAGCCGACGCACACGTCCCGGTCGCACGCCTGAAGCGTCAGAGTGCCGCGATCCCGGCCGTCGGAGACCATCGCGTGCTGCGCCGTGTCCCACGAGGTGCGCACCCCGGCGGCGAGCACCAGCAGCACCAGCAGTCCCATGACGATCAGCCGCGCCAGGAGCAACGCCCCGTACGCGCTCTCCCCGGCCCTGCGGACCCGGCTGCGCTTCGCGGCGGGCACCGAGCCGGTCGACGTGGTCGTGGTGGCGGGCATGGCGCAGATCTTTGGCCATGGCGCCACGCCCGGTCAAGCGCTGGGCTGTCAGATGGCCAGGCGGCCGAGGGCCTCCTCGGCCCGCTCCAGCAGCGCGCCCGGCTCATCCCCCCGCACCGGCCCTCCGACCGGCCGCCAGAAGCCGGGCGGCGGCGGGGCCACGAGCCGCATGCGGGCGTTGCCCGCCCAGTCGGCGTCGAAGGCGAGCCGCCAGGAGTGCAGGTGGCAGTCCCCCTGGGGCTGCTTCTCGAAGAGCGGGTCGCCCTCGATGGCGTGGCCGATCCACGCCAGGTGGACGCGGATCTGGTGGCGCCTGCCGGTGACCGGGCGCACGGCGAGCAGCGAGTGCGTCGCGTCCTGCCACACCCGCGCGAAGTGCGTCAGCGACGGATAGCTCTTCCTGGGGTGGTCGCCGGCGGCGGGCGACGGTGGCAGCGTCCAGGTGTCCCCGCGCCGGGTGATGTCCTCGCGCCGGCCCGCCACCCGGACGCGGTTCTTGCGCCCGACGGACAGCGGCAGCTCGATCGTGCCGCGCTCCGGCAGGCCGCCGGGCCCGCCGCGGGTGATGGCGAGGTACGCCTTGTCCACGGTCTGCTTGTTGAACTGCCGCGTCAGGCCGGAGTGGTGGCGCAGCTCCTTGGCGAGGAGGATCAGGCCGGAGGTCACCTTGTCGATGCGGTGGACGGGGAAGAGGCGTTCCCCGGCCGCCTCGGCGACGCGGACCAGGTCCGTCGGCTCGTGCCGTTCGCCCATGACCGAGACGCCGGGCGGCTTGTTGAGCGCGAGGATCGCCTCGTCCTCGTACACCAGGCAGGCGTTCCTCACCTCGGCCCAGTCGGGCGTCATGAGTTGTAGGCGTTCTGGGCCGGCTCCAGCCCGCGCGTGACGAGGGTCTCGACCGCGTCCGCCGCGCGGTCGACGAGGTAGTCGAGGTCCTTGCGCTCGGCGGCGGAGAAGTCCCGCAGCACGTAGGCGGCGGCGTCCATCCGGCCGGGCGGGCGGCCGACGCCGAAGCGCACGCGGTAGTAGTCCCGGCCCAGCGCGGCGGTGATGGACCTCAGGCCGTTGTGCCCGTTGTCCCCGCCGCCGCGCTTGAGGCGCAGCGCGCCGTACCCGATGTCGAGCTCGTCGTGGATCACGACCAGCCGGGAGACCGGGATCTTGTGGAACGCCGCGAGCGCGGCCGTGGGCTGGCCCGAGAGGTTCATGAACGACAGCGGCTTGGCCAGCAGCAGGCGCGGCCCCGGGGAGCCGGGCCCGCCGAGGCGGCCGTCGGCGACCATGGCGCGGGACTTGTGCGCCTTGAACGCGCCGCCGATCCGCTCGGCGAGCAGGTCGGCCACCATGAAGCCGGCGTTGTGCCGGTTGCCGGCGTAACGGGGCCCGGGGTTGCCGAGGCCCACGACCAGCCACAGGCCGTTGCCGCCGTCGTTCGTCTCCGTCATGGAATCGAGGGTATCGAGGGCATCGAGGGTGGGTCGGCGCCCGGCCGGCTCAGGCGGCCGGAGCCTCGGCGCCCTCGGCCGGGGCGGCCTCGCCGGTGGGCTCCTCGGCCTGCGGCTGGAGGATCTGGATGACGACCTCCTCGCCGTCGATGGCCAGCGAGGTGCCCTCGGGCAGCGGCACGTCCTTGGCCTGGACGGAGTCGCCCGGCACCAGGCCCTCGACGGAGACGGTGACCGACTCGGGGATGTGGGTGGCCTCGGCCTCGACGGGGAGGGCGTTGAGCACGTGCTCCATCAGGCCGCCGCCGGGGGCGAGCTCGCCCTCGGTGTGGATCGGGATCTCGACGTTCACGCGCTCGCCGCGGCGCACGACGAGGAGGTCGAGGTGGACGAGGAAGCCGCGGATCGCCTCGCGCTGGACGGCCTTGGGGATGACGAGCTCCTCGCGGCCCTCGATGTCGAGGGTGATCAGGACGTTCTTCGTCTTCAGCGCCATCATCGTCTCGTGGCCGGGCAGGGTCACGTGGACCGGCTCGGTGCCGTGCCCGTAGATGACGGCGGGGATCTTGCCCGCGCCCCGGGCGCGGCGGGAGGCGCCCTTGCCGAACTCCTTGCGCGGCTCGGCGGTGATCTTCACGTCAGCCATGGTGTGGTACTCCCTCGCTCTCGCCGCGAGGGAGGTGCGACGAAGAGCGCGTCGATAACGGATGACCCCCCGCAGGGGCCTCCCTCGCCGTGCGACTGGCCAGTCTACCGGCCCGGGGTGATCCCCCCGCCCGCCCTCCCCCAGGCCCTTGGGGGCCTGGGAGGTACCCCCATCACGGGCTCCGCCCCGGACCCCGTTTGCCGCCCACGCCCCGGCACCCCACCCGGGGGTGAGCGCCGTCGTGAACCGCCCACCGCCCCCGGCGGCCGGGGGCTCCGTCGGGGGCACCCACCCGCCCGGCCAGGGCTAGGCGTCGCCCTCGAAGAGGCTCGTCACCGAGCCGTCCTCGAAGACCTCGCGCACCGCGCGGGCGATCGTCGGGGCCATCGACAGCACCGTGATCTTGTCCAGGTCGGCCGCCACCTGGCCCGGCGTCGGCAGGGAGTTGGTGAAGATGAACTCGCTCACCTGCGAGTTCTTCAGGCGGTCGGCCGCCGGGCCCGACAGCACGCCGTGCGTCGCCGCCGCGATGACGTCCTCCGCGCCGTTGGCGAAGAGCGCCTCCGCCGCCGCGCAGATCGTGCCCGCCGTGTCGATCATGTCGTCGACCAGCACGCACACGCGCCCCCGCACATCGCCCACGACCTCGTGCACCGTGACCTGGTTCGCCACGTCCGGGTCGCGCCGCTTGTGGACGATCGCCAGCGGCGCGGCCAGCCGGTCGGCCCAGCGGTCGGCGACCCGCACCCGTCCGGCGTCCGGCGAGACCACCGTCAGCTTCCTGCGGTCCACCCGCCCCGCGATGTACTCCGTCAGCACCGGCAGCGCGAACAGGTGGTCGACGGGCCCGTCGAAGTACCCCTGCACCTGGTCGGCGTGCAGGTCCATCGTGATGATCCGGTGCGCGCCGGCCGTCTTCAGCAGGTCCGCCATCAGCCGCGCCGAGATCGGCTCCCGGCCCCGGTGCTTCTTGTCCTGCCGGGCATAGCCGTAAAAAGGGATGATCACGGAGATGCTGCGCGCGGAGGCACGTTTCAGCGCATCGATCATGATGAGCTGTTCCATGATCCACTTGTTGATCGGCGCGGTGTGAGACTGCATCAGGAAGCAGTCGGCGCCCCGCACGGACTCCTCGAAGCGGACGTAGATCTCGCCGTTGGCGAAGTCCCGGGCCTTCGTCTGGACCAGCTCAACGCCAAGCCGCGCGGCGACCTCCTCGGCCAACTCGGGGTGTGCGCGGCCGGAGAAGAGCATCAGCTTCTTCTCGCCGGTCGTCTTGATCCCGGTCACGGTGGGTCTCCTCGCAGTCCGCGGCGTGCGCCGTTTGTGGGCTGTTCCGGGGTAAACGGTACGGCAGGAGGTGGCGCTCAGTGTTCTCCGGTCTGTTCCCCGGACTTCTCCTCGTCGAGCGCCGCCGCCGCGGCCCGCGCCGCCTCCGAGCCGGGCCGCCTGCGCGCCACCCAGCCCTGGATGTTGCGCTGCTGGCCGCGCGCCACCCCCAGCGCCCCCGGCGGCACGTCCTTGGTGATCACCGACCCCGCCGCCGTGTACGCGCCGTCCCCCACCGTGACCGGCGCCACGAACATGTTGTCCGCGCCGGTCCGGCAGTGCGAGCCCACCGTGGTGTGGTGCTTGGCCTCCCCGTCGTAGTTGACGAAGACCGAGGCAGCGCCGATGTTCGTGTGCTCGCCGATCGTCGCGTCGCCCACGTACGACAGGTGCGGCACCTTGGTGCCCTGGCCCACGTCGGCGTTCTTCAACTCCACGAAGGTGCCCGCCTTCGCCGCGGTGCCCAGCACCGTGCCGGGCCGCAGATAGGCGTACGGGCCGACGTTCGCCGACTCCCCGATCCGCGCGCCGTCCGCGACCGCGTGGCTGACGCGCGCGTCGGCGCCGACGATGGTGTCCGTCAGGCGGCAGCCGGGGCCCACCTCCGCCCCCGCCGCCACGTGCGTGCGGCCCAGCAGCTGCGTTCCCGGGTGGATCACGGAGTCCGGCTCGAGGGTCACCGTCACGTCCAGCCAGGTGGTGGCGGGGTCGACGACGGTCACGCCGTCGAGCACCATCGCCCGCTCGAGCAGCCGGTCGTTCAGCAGGCGGCGCGCCCGCGCGAGCTGCGCCCGGTCGTTGACGCCGACCAGCTCGCGGTGGTCGGGCACGAGCCGCGCGCCGACCCGGTGGCCCAGGCCGCGCAGGATCCCGAGCACGTCCGGCAGGTACTCCTCGCCCTGGGCGTTGTCGGTGCCGACCCGGCCCAGCGCCTCGGCCAGCAGCTTGCCGTCGAAGGCGAAGATCCCCGAGCTGACCTCGCGGATCGCGAGCTGCGTCGCGCCCGCGTCCCGGTGCTCGACGATCTCGGTCACCGAGCCGTCCGTGCCGCGCACCACCCGCCCGTACCCGGTGGCGTCGGGCACCTCCATCGTCAGCACGGTCACGGCGTTGCCCTCGGCGGCGTGCGCCTCGACGAGCTCGGTGAGCGTCTCGCCGGTCTGGAGCGGGATGTCGCCGCAGGTCACCACCACCGTCCCGGTGGGCGACGCGGGCAGCGCCTCCAGCGCGGTCCGCACGGCGTGCGCGGTGCCGCGCCGCTCGTGCTGCACGGCGACGCTCACGCCGGGCGCGGCCTGGGCCAGGTGCTCGGTCACCCGCTCCCGGCCGTGGCCGACGACCACGACCGTGCGTTCGGGCGCGTCGCCGGTGACCTCGGCGCAGGCCGCCAGGACGTGGCCGAGCAGGGTGCGGCCGCAGATCTCGTGCAGCACCTTCGGGGTGGCCGACTTCATGCGGGTCCCCTCGCCCGCTGCGAGAACGATCACGGCTTCCGGGCTGATGGTGCTCACGTCAGTTGCCCTTTCGGCGTTGGTTGAGGGGGTCGGCAGGCTACAGCAGCCCGTCCCACATCTGCTCCAGGAGCACCGACCACCAGCTCTCGGGGTCGGCGACCGCCTGCGGGTCGAGCGCCGCGAGCTGGGCCTGGAAGTCGGTGGTCCAGCGGCCCGCCTGGTCCGGGGTCAGCCCGTACCGCAGCCGCCACATCCGGCCCAGCAGGGCGAGGCAGCGGGCGAACTGCGGCAGCGAGGCGTTGACGAACTGCGGCGGCACCGGCTGGCCGCCGGGGCCCGCCTCCAGCGGCACCGCCACGATGTACGCCGTGCCGTACTGCACGCACAGCTGGCGGCCGAAGTCGGTGCCCATGACGAGGTACGAGCCGGCGTCGGCCGTCGGCTGCACGCCGCGCTCCGCCGCCACCTCGGCCAGCGTCGGCACGGGGCGGCCCGGCTGCGCCATCGCCCAGAAGAACGGGTTGATCTCCAGCGGCAGCCCGGCCCAGGTCAGGGACTGCGTCACGATCTCCGGAACCCCCTGCCGCGAGGCGGACTGCGGGTCGTACCGGAAGACGCCCTGGGGGCCGAACGCCTCGGCCAGCTCCTGCCCGATCACGTCCAGGCCGATGGCGGGTGCGGGCTGGGCCTGCGGCAGCGGCGCCCGCACGGGGGCGGAGCGCGGCGGGCCGTCGGCGAACTGCTGGAGCTCGTCCTGGTGCTCGACCAGGTGGCGTACGCCCGCCTGACGGGAGGCGAAGTCCTGGCCGTACGCGGCGGTGTGGGTGATGCGGACCTGCGGCCAGGTGTCGCGGACCATGCGGGCGCAGTAGCCGCCGGGCAGCTCGCAGGACTGGAGCTCGGTGTGGAGCTCCAGCACGGCCTGGGGCGGGACGTTCATGGCGCGCAGCTCGTAGAGGATCTGCCACTCGGGGTGGGGCATGCCGGGCGCGGAGCGGCGGATGAGCTGCTGTTCCGAGCCGTCGGGCGCGCGGTAGCGGAGGACGGCCATGTAGCCGGAGCCGACGGTGGGCTGGTCGGACTGCGGGTAGCCGTAGCCCCCGGCCGGCGCGGCGGGCGCGGCCGGCGCGGCCGGTGCGCCGGGCACGCCCTGGGGTGCGAAGACGGTCGCGGCCGCGTGTACGCCCTGGCCCTGACCCTGGTCGGGGGCCGGGGCGGGGCCCGGCGCCGGGGTGCCCGCGCCCTGCGTTGGGGACTTGAAGTCGTCGACGGACACCATCTGGGTCGGCACGTATCCGCTGGCGTCGGCTCCGGCGCCGTCGGGCGACGGGCGGGAGCCGGGCGTGCCCGGCGCCCCGGGCGGCGGCGGGACGGGCGCGCCCGCGCCACCGCCGCCGCCCGGGCGGGACGGGGGACCGGAGGCCTTGGCCGTGTCGGCGCTGGCGAGGTCGGCGGCGCCCCCGGCGGGCGGGGCCGGTGTGGCCGGTGTGGCCGGCGCGGCCGGTGACGCGGGGGCGACGGGTGCTGCCGGCGCGGGCGGGGCCCCGGGGGCACCCGGTCCGTGCACGGGCGGGGGCAGCGGCGCGGCGGGAGCGCCCGGGGGAGCCGCGGGCGGGGGAGCCCCGGGCGGCTGCTGCTGGCCTCGCATGGAGGGGTGGACGGCGGTCTTCGGCAGCGAGCTGCCCTGCGGCATCACCGCCGTCTTGGCCTCGGAGGGCACCGACGGCGGCGACGCCGCGTCGTCCCCGTCCTCGACGACGGGCGGCGAGAACACGGTCATCGGCGGCGCCACGGACTCCGCGTCCGCCCCGCTGCCCGAGGTGTCCATCCACGGAGAGGCGGGCGGGCCCGCCTGCGCCTCCGCCGGATCGGGCGCGGGGGGCGCGGGCCACGGCGACGCGCCATCGCCGCCGCTCGACGACGATCCGTCCGGTCCGGAGCCCGGCGTGCCCGCGCGATCCCCGGCGCCGCCCGGCGTACCGCCGGTGCTCGACGGCGATCCGGCCGGCGCGCCCCAGGGCGGCGCCGCGGGCGCCTGCCCGGGCGTGCCGGAGTCGGGGCTCGCGCTCCACGGGGCGCTGCCCGCGCCCGCCCGCGGTCCCTCAGAGCCGCCGGAGGCACCGGAGGCGGCCGGCGCGCCCCAGGGGGCGTCCCCGGCGCTGCCGCCGCCCGACGGCGTTCCGGTCGATCCGGTCGAACCGGCCCGGGCGTCCCCACCGCCCGAGGCCGCGTCTCCTGGTGCGCCCGCGCGGTGCCGCGCGCCGCCGCCGCTCGACGGCGACGCCGCTGTCCCGGCGGACGCGCCGGGCGTCGCCCACGGCTGGCCGCCCCCCGAGGCGCCCGCGCCCGCGCTCGCGCCCGAGCCCGCGTCCGCCGCGCGGTCCGCGGCCTCCTGCAACCACTGCGGCGGCGTCAGCAGGAACGACGTCGCCTCCAGGTCCATCCGCTGCGGCGCCGCCGGCTCCTCCTCGCTCAGGGAGGACGGGCCCGTGCCGTACTGCTCCTCGTAACGCCGGATCACCTCGCTCACCGGCAGCGCCGGCCACAGCGTGGTGTCCCCGCTGTCCCGCGCGATCACCAGCTTCCCGCCGCTGGCCTGCCCGCCGCTCGCGTCCTCCGCCCAGGCCACGAAGCCCAGGTCGAACTCCCGCACCCGCACCTCCCGGCGCGGCTGGACCGCGGGCGAGCCGTTCACCCACCGCTCGGCGCGCTCCTGCGCCTGCGCGAACGTGACCATCGACCGCTCCTCACTCACTCCGCACCGGGACGGCGTGGGCGAACCCGCCGTCCACCATCAGATTGGCGACGGTCTCCAGCTCCGGCGGGCTGCCGACCAGCCGCAGCAGAAAAGCGTCGAAGTCCGCGCCGCACGGCATCAGCAGCTCGCCGACCCGCCGTTCGATCGTCAGCCCGTCCCGGTCCCTCGCGTCGTCGTACGGGCACAGCCACACCGTGCCGACGCCCTCGCCCTTCACCTTCACCGCGATGATGCCGCCGTGCACGAACGCCACCCCCAGGTAGTCCTTGGTCAGGTGGTCGCGCAGGCACTTGTTGATGTACACGAGGTCGTTGACGGCGGCCTCCTCGCGCAGCGTGAAGAACGGCTGGTCGATGAGGAGGCCCAGCTCCGCGTCGAGCGCGAAGCCGACCGGCGCGCAGCCGCCCGCCGCCTTGAGGAAGGAACGGTACGCCTCGGGCAGCCGGTACCCCAGCTTGTCCTCGGCCGCCCGCACCCGGTCCTCGGCCACCGCCACCGTGTGCGGCACCCCGAAGTGCACCGGCCGGGTGTCGGCCAGCGGCCGGGTGCCGCGCTTGCTCTGGTCCACGTCCGTCGTCGCCAGCCCGCCGTGGTGGCGCAGCAACGCCTTCACCTCCGCCGGGACCAGCTCCAGGCGGCGGGTGCGGGCCACGTGGTGCCAGGTCCAGCCGTGCGGGGTGGCGACGGGCGGCAGGTCCGCCCACAGCTCGTGCCCGGCGGCGTGCAGGGCGGCGTTGGCCGAGACGTAGTCGGTCAGCCGCAGCTCGTCGATGCCGAAGCCCTCGGGCGGCTCGGCGATCTCGGCGGCGGCCCTGGCGTAGGGCGAGAAGTCGGGGAAGCCGCCGGCGTCCACCCGCACGCCGTGCGGGTAGCGGGCCGCCCGCACCGGGTCGGGAAACTGCACAACCTGCCCGGCGTAGGCGCGGTTCGGTGGCGCGGCCTGGTGAGCCTGCTGTCCGAGCCGACCTGTCGTCATGGCGTTACGCCCCCTGATACCCCGATTTCCGTTTCCGCTGCTCCCGACAGCCTATGGGGTCGCCGTGGGAGTGGCACGGCCCCCGCCCGCCAGCCGTGTGGGCCAGGCGTGGGCCAGGCATGGGCCAGGCGTCGGCCAGGCGTGAGCCGGCTGCGAGGAGGTCCGGGACGCGCCTGGGCCGCCGGGGGAGCCGTGTGGGAAGCTACCCAGCGCGGGAGTGGTCCCGCACGGGGGAGAGAGTGCGATCGCGCGTGATATCGGACTTTCACAGTCGAACGGCGGGCCCCGGCGCCGCGGATTCCGCGGGCGCCCGGCCCGTACCGCTGCTGCGGCACCGCCGCGACGGCATCCTGCCCACCACCGCCGCGGCGCTGTCCCTGCCCTCCCGCGAGCAGCCGCTGACCGGCACCGCCAGCCGCGCCGTCGGCGTGCCCGAGCTCCACCCCGTGGTCCGGGACGTCCTCGACGACCTCGGCGCCGGGCAGCGGGAACGCCACATCGGACGCTGCCCCGAGGCCGCCCTGCTCTCCCGCTGGCTGGCCGGGGCCGGGGCGGCGACGCTGGAGGAGGCCCGGCGGGCGCTGGACGGCTCCGGCATCACCACCCGCCACATCCGGGAGGACGGCGACCCGCAGCACGGCGCGTACGCCCCGCACTGCCGCCCCTGCACCGTGCTTCTCGCCCGCCTCGGCGTGCGCAGCTTCAGCAGCACCGACCCGGCGGCGACCGGGGCGGGGCCCGCGGCGTGGGGGATGCCCGGCACCGAGACCTGGGGCGGCGGGCTCGCGACGGGCGGGCCCTGGTCCGTCGGCACGGTGGAGCAGGCGCTGGCCAACGCCGGGTGGCGGGCGGGACGCCGGCACGCGGCCCAGGCCGAGCAGTGGGCCGACGCCCTCAGCGCGTACCGCTCGCCGCTGGGCCACCCGCACACCCTCTTCCCCGCCGCCTTCGAGGTGTGGGCCGAGTTCGGCAGCATGCGCCTGCACCCCACGGGGCCCGGCGTGGCCTACGCCCCCAGCCCGTTGATCATCGACCCGCTGCGCGGCCTGCACTGGACCCGCACCCTCGGGGACCTGGGCCAGGCGCTCGGCACCGAGCTGTGCCCGCTGGGCGAGGAGGGCGAGGGCGGCGGCACCGCGCTGCTGGCCATCGACCGCGAGGGGCGGGTCTACTGCGTCGACCACTCCGGCGACTGGTTTCTCGGGCCCGACGTGCATGCCGCCCTCACCACGCTGCTGACCGGCGCCGCGCCCGAACGCCTGCGCACGGCGGACGGCACATGACGCCAGGGACGGCTGGTCACCCGCCGGACGCCCGGCGTTCACCTTCGCTGTGCCCTGGCCACATCTGCACCGCTACGGTGGGGGACACTGCGGCATGAGAGCGTCGGGCGCGCATCGAGCGAGCACCGGGCGAGTATCGGCGAGTATCGGGTGAGGCGGAGGGAACCGTGAACGTGACCGGGAAGAGACGGATCGCGTTCGCGGCGTACGCGGACGCCGACCGGCTGCCCGCGCTGTCGGCACTGCTGCGCTCCCTCGCGCTGTCCAACCCGGGCGTCTGCGAGGACTTCCTGGTGCTCCACCCGGGCCTGGACGACGCCGAACTCGACCCGGCCCGGCGGCTCCACCCGCGGATCGTGCCGCGCAAGACCGGCGAGGGGCCGCCCGGCGGCGCGGCCCCCCATCTCGCTTCGCTCGGGCCGGGCGGCGACCCCGACTACGACACGGTCATCGCGCTCGACACCGACACGCCTGTGCGCCGCGACATCGCCGAACTGCTGCGCGACCGCCGCCCGGTCGTGCCGTTCGTGCCGGATGACAAGCCGGAGGGGGCGGTGGAGGAGGCAGCGGACGCCTCCGAGCCGTCCGAGCCGTCCGAGCTGGAGTTCTACGCCGCGTACTGCGCGCTGCCCGGCGCCAAGGCCCCGGCGCTGCTGCTGCACTGCGCCCTGCCGCTGCTCGCCGGCGCCTCGCGCGGGGGCAAGCCCAACGCCGCCCTGGCCCGCACCGTCGGCAGCGTGCTGTACCAGCAGGGCCGCTACGACGAGGCCGTCGAGGTGCTGACCCCGGCCGCCGCCGACCCGCGCCGCGCCCGCGTCCAGGAGGCCCTCGGCAGCGCGCTGATGGCCGTCTCCCGCTACGGGGAGGCCGAGACCCACCTGACGCTGGCCGCCGCCGACCCCGCGGTCGCGCCCCGCGCCTACCTCCAGCTCGCCCGCCTCGCCTGGCTGCGCGGCGCCGACGCCGAGGCCCATGCCCACGCCCGGCGCGGCCTGGACGCCGACCCCACCGACGCCGCGCTGCGCACCATCCACCGCCGCACCGGGCCCAAGGCCCCGCCGGAGAACGCCGCGCCGCCCGCCGAGCAGGTCGCCCACGTCGCGCTCCACGCCGACGGCCGCGACAACGCGGGCGACAAGGTGCTGCCCGAGGCGGTACGCCGCTGCTTCGGCCCCGAGACCGGCCCGGCGCGCTGGCACCCGGTGCCGGTCCACCGGCTGGTCACCGACGCCGTCCTCGCCGAGCTCAACGCCCGCCGCGGCGTCATCGTCGGCGGCGGCGGCCTCTTCCTCCCCGACACCTGGCCCAACGGCAACAGCGGATGGCAGTGGAACATCCCCGAGGAGATGGTCAGCCGCATCACCGCGCCCCTCGCGATCTTCGCCGTCGGCTTCAACGTCTTCGACGGGCAGCACTTCGGCGCCTCGCGGCTCGCCGAAAGCCTCACCGCCGTCGTCGGGCACGCCGGCTTCTTCGGGCTGCGCAACCGCGGCTCGGTCGAGCGCGTCCGCGAGCTGCTGCCCGCGGAGCTGCGGGACCGGGTGCGCTTCCAGCCCTGCCCGACGACCGTGCTGCGCCACCTGATCCCCGGCTGGTCCGACCCGGCCGACGGCGAACGCCTCGACGTGACGCTCCTCAACTGCGCCTACGACCGGGCGGGCCTGCGTTTCGGCCACGACTACGGCCACTTCCTGGCCCAGATGGCCGAGGCCATCCGCCGCCTGAGCGCCCGCACCGAGGTCCGGTACGCCCCGCACTCGCCCTCCGACGAGCGCTTCGTCAACGACCTGCGCCGCGAGCACGGGCTGACCATCCCCGTCGAGCCGCTGTACGACCTGCCCAACGCCGAGCTGCTCGACGTCTACCGCCGGGTCCGGCTGGTGATCGGCATGCGCGGCCACGCCACGATGATCCCGTTCGGCTGCGGCACGCCGGCGATCAGCCTGATCTCGCACCCGAAGATGGCGTACTTCCTCGCCGACGTCGAACGCCCCCGGTGGGGCGTCTCCGTCCACGCGACGGACCTGGCCGACCAGCTGACGGAGCGGGCGGCGGGGCTGCTCGACGACCACGCGGACGCCGTCGCCGACGTGCACGAGCGGCAGCGGGAGCTGCTGCGCGTGACCCGCGAGAACACGTCCGAGGTCGCGCGCCTCTTCGCCCTCCCGACGGGATAGCCCCCGGTTTCTCCCCGCCCAACGGAGGGCCGGGGGCGGCGCCCCCGGAGGGCTAGCGCTCCGCCTCCGCCGCGCGGATCGCGTCGCGGTACGCCCGCGCCGCCGTCCGCAGCGCCGTCTCGGGGTCGACCCCCGCCGCCTCCGCCTCCGCCGCCAGCTCCAGCAGGCGCTGGCCGAAGCCGTCCCCGGCCGGCCGGATATCGAGTCCCGCCGCCCGCGCCCGCCCCGCCAGCTTCGCCGCCAGCGCCAGCCCGGGCTGCGCCAGGGGAACGCCGTCCGTCACCGACTCCCGCCGCTTCTCGGCCGCCTTGGCCCGCAGCCACAGCACCTCGACGTCCTCCGCCGTCTCGGCCCGCTCGTCGCCGAAGACGTGCGGGTGGCGGCGTATCAGCTTGTCCACGATCGCCGCGGCCACGTCGTCGATGCCGAAGGGCTCCTCCGCGTCGTCCTGCGCGATCCGGGCGTGGAAGACGACCTGGAGCAGCACGTCCCCCAGCTCCTCCCGCAGCTCCTCCCGGTCCCCGGCCTCGATGGCCTCGACCAGCTCGTACATCTCCTCCGGGCCGTACTTCACCAGGTCCTCGTGGCTCTGCACCGAGGTCCACGGGCACACCGCGCGGATGCGGTCCATCACCTGCACCAGGTCGAGCAGCCGGGCGCCGGGCAGGTCGTACGAGCCGGGCAGCAGCTCCAGCGCGGGCAGCGCGGGGGAGCGGCCCGAGCCCGCGAGCGCCGCCAGCTCGCCTGTCAGCCGCGGCTCGCCGTCGGCGCCGGCGAGCACCACGACGGTGCGCCCGCCCGCGCACTCCGCCACCAGCTCCCTCGCCCCGGGGGCGGCCACCTCGACCGCGACGCCCGCCTCCTTCACGAACGGCAGCTGCGGATGCGCGGGGTCGCGCACCAGCACCCGGTCCGCCTCGCGCAACGCCTGCCACGCGGGCCAGGACAGCACGCCGGGCGCCACCCGGTGGCTGGTGGTCAGCAGCACGATCCGCCCGGGATCGCTCGCGGCACCGGGCGCGGCACCGGGCGGGCCATCAGGCGCGGAGGAAGGATCAACGGTCACGCGTCGAGCGTAACGGCAGGCACCGACACTCCGGTTACGCGGCGGTGTCCTCCGTGACGCGCAGCCACGGCAGCTCGTTCTCCGTCAGCGAGAAGGCCTGCGCGTCCCACTCCCCGTACCGGGGGTTGATGTCCACGCCGATCTCCTCGGCGGTGTCGGTCAGCAGCCGGGTGACGCGCATCTGGCCCTCGGGGTCAGCCCCCGCGCCGATCGCCTCGGCAATGCCCGAGATCAGCAGGTTGCTGCGGAGCACCATGTCGATCTGCTCCCCGGCCAGCGGCATCCCCTGGGCGGGGACGAGCGCCGACTGCCGCAGCTCCTCCGCGCCGCCCACGCTCGCCTCGGCCTGCTGCCGCGCCTGCTGCACGTCGCGGCGGGTGACCTCCACGCCCTGCTCGGCCGCCGCCTGCTCCACGACCTCCATGCGGACCAGGAAGGCGACGGTCTCGCGGGTGAGGGTGTTGGAGCGGGCGATCAGGTCGTCGGCTTCCGGCAGCTCGCGCTGCGCGTCCCGCACCGTCTCCACCTGCGACTGCACCTCGGACAGCGAGATCCGCTGCTCGCCGACGACGGCTGCGGCCCCCGGGTGGGCGTCGGTCGAGCAGCCGCTGAGCAGCGGGACGGACGCCAGCAGGGCGGCGGCGGAAACGGACAGGGCGGCGTTACGGCTGCGACTGCGGCGAGTGCGGCTGCTGCGGCGCTTCACTGGCTCTCCTGGCTCTCCCGGTTGAACCTGGGCCCTCATGTTGACGCGGCTGGTTGACGTGCGTGTGGCCGATCCTAGCCGTTGGCCAGCCGGCGGATCACGGGGGCCACCCGCTTGCGGCCCACCTTGTACAGGCCGCCCGCGGTGCGCCGGATCAGCCGCCGCGTCGCCGTCGGCGTGACGGGCTCGGGCACCGGCAGCGGGCGCCCGCTGAGCCCGAGGCCGCGCCTGCCCAGCAGCGACTCCAGGTAGTCGGAGGCGTTCTGCGGCGTGTAGTACGGCCGCACCCGCGGCAGCGTCGGACGCGAGCGCAGCAGCCGCAGCCGGGCGCGGGCCGTCAGGAACGGGTCGCGCTGCCCGATGCCCCGGCTGGCCGCCCACGCCAGGTCGGCCTTCGGGACCAGCCCCTCGTCGAGCTGCGACCAGGAGGCCAGGCAGCCGGAGTGCACGAAGTAGTGGTTGCCGTGGGCCTCCCGGACGCCGTAGTCGGTGAGGATCGCCGTCGGGATGCCACGGTGTATGGCCTCCATCGCGGCGGTCGAGCTGACGGTGACCAGCAGGTCGGTGCGGTCCAGGGCCTCGCCCATGTCGCCGTAGATCACGCTGAGGTTGGGCGGCGGGTCCGGCAACTCGTCGAAGAGGGTCTGGTAGGAGTGGCGTTCGATGTGGGTGACGGCCTCGTCCGGCCGGTTGCGGAGCTTGATCAGCACCTCGCGGTCGGGGAAGAGGCGGGCGTGCCGCTGGAGCTTCTCCAGCATCTGGCGGCGGGCCGCGCGGGTGTTGGGGACGGTGGGCTGCACGGCGAAGCAGACGGTGAACGGCCGGTCGCGTCCGACCGCCGACGGGTCGTGCGGGTCGCCGCCGATGAACGGCAGCCCCGACTCCACCACGCAGTCCGGGTCGGCGCCGACGCTGGCGTAGATCTCGCGGAACTGCCGGGCGTCGTGGGAGCAGTTGGCGAGCACCATGTCCGAGCCGATGCGCAACAGCAGGCCGTCGACGAGGTTCTCGTACACCACGCCGACGTAGCCCGAGACGGTGATGGGGCGTTTGGGCCTCCCGTCCCACGACATCCCCAGGCTGTGGAGGAGGGTGAGCACGGTGCCGCCGATGGTGCCGAAGATCACCAGGTCGGCCTCGGCCACGGCCGGGTCGTCGACGAGCTCGCCGTAGGTGACGACGCGGCTGGTGTCGGGCACCACGCCGACCTCCGCGATCTGCCGCTCGGACGGGGTCGTCGACGTGTAGAGAAAGCGCGCGTCAATGGCGTAGTCGGGTGCCAGCTTCCGGGCAACCAAGGCAGCCCACTTCCAGCGGCTGTCCGAGTCTGCGAGCACGACGGCGCGAGGTGCAGCGCTTCCCATCCGTTGAGTCCCTTCAGCGGGACTCGCGTCCCGTGTCCTTGGGGGCAGACGTGCGGGGACGCGCCCCCGCACGGCACAGCAGCGTACCGCCTGGTTGCCTCGGGCGGTGGTGCGGGATGAGGGGACACGGCGGCGGGTCGCGCGCCGGCGAGGTCCCCGGCGCGTTTCCCGGGCCCTCACCAGCGAGGAATTCACGCCGCCGCTTGCATTCCGCCGCGCCCGCCGGAATGCCGGCGGCGGCGCCCTGCTGAAACTCCCCGACAACTCCCCGACATGAGCGCGAAGGTGGAACGCCGAACTCGCAAGCCGAACTCGCCATAGGTCACCGGATCCGCGCCGGGCGCCTCTCGCCGGAGAATCCCGCGATTCGCGCGCGATTCGCGCGCGAATCCGGTGGGTGCTTCATGAATTGCTGATCGCGGGCCATTCGGGTTCACGGGGTTCACGCGGACGGCGTCACGCCTGGGTCGGACCCGCACCCGCCGGATCGTGGTCCTCTGGTGGGGCGTCCCCTAGGGGCGCGTGCGACTTTGGGCTACCCCCCGGCTCGTCCTGCGGCACGACGAGTCGGCGCCGTGGATTCTCTAGGCTGAGTGGGCACCGACAACGCCGGAACGAGTCAAGGGCTGAGGAGAAGAACGTGACGACGGCTGTAGTGGATCCGACGACCGGGGGCAGTGGTGGGAACACAGCCGTCGCCGCACGGGCGGAAAAGGTGGTCAAGGCGTACGGATCGGGCGAGACCCAGGTGATGGCGCTGGACGGGGTCACCCTGGACGTGCAGCGGGGGGCGTTCACCGCGATCATGGGCCCCTCCGGGTCGGGCAAGTCGACCCTGATGCACTGCCTGGCCGGGCTCGACACCGTGACCTCCGGCCGCATCTGGATCGGCGGCACCGAGGTCACCGGGCTGAGGGACAAGAAGCTGACCAAGCTGCGCCGCGACAACGTGGGCTTCATCTTCCAGGCGTTCAACCTCCTCCCGACGCTGAACGCGCTGGAGAACATCACCCTCCCCATGGACATCGCCGGGCGGAAGCCGGACAAGGAGTGGCTGGACCGGGTCATCTCCACGGTGGGGCTGGCCGAGCGCCTCAAGCACCGGCCGAGCGAGCTGTCCGGCGGCCAGCAGCAGCGCGTCGCGGTGGCCCGCGCCCTCGCCGCCCGGCCGGAGATCATCTTCGGGGACGAGCCCACCGGCAACCTGGACTCCCGCGCTGGCGCCGAGGTGCTGGGCTTCCTGCGCCGCAGCGTCGACGAGCTGGGCCAGACCATCGTCATGGTCACCCACGACCCGGTGGCCGCCGCCTACGCCGACCGCATCGTGTTCCTCGCCGACGGCCGCATCGTGGACGAGATGACCGACCCCACCGCCGACCGGGTGCTGGACCGCATGCGCAGCTTCGACGCCCAGGGGCGGGTGTCGTGACCGTCCTGAAGACCTCCCTGCGGAGCTTCTTCTCCCACAAGGGCCGGATGGTCCTCTCCGGGATGGCCGTGGTCCTCTCGGTCGCGTTCGTCTGCGGCACGCTCGTCTTCACCGCCACGATGAACTCCACGTTCGACAAGCTCTTCGCCGAGTCCGCGTCGAACGTGATGATCGCGCCCTTCGAGGAGGAAGAGGAGAGCTCCTTCGACGAGGGCTCGTCCACCGGGGTGCCCGACAGCGTGCCCGCCGGCGTCGCCGACGAGGTGTCGGGCGTCGAGGGCGTCGAGCGCGTCACCGGGACGGTGGCCTCCACCTTCGTCACGGCCGTCGACAAGGACAACGACAACGTCGGCCCCAGCGCCGGCGGGCCCACGATCCTCGCCAGCTGGAGCGACATCGAGCTGCGCACCATGGAGATCACCGAGGGCCAGGCGCCCTCCGGCTCCAGCGAGGCGATGATCGACTCCGACACCGCCGAGAAGCACGACCTGGCGGCCGGCGACCCGCTGCGGCTGCTGACCATCTCCGGCGACTACGAGGTGACGATCAGCGGCATCGCCGAGTTCCAGGTCACCAACCCCGGCGCCACCCTCGTCTACACCGACCTGCCCACCGCTCAGGAGTTCGCCCTGAACGGCGAGGACCGGTACACGCAGGTCTATGTCGACTCCGACGGCTCCGTCACCGACGAGCGGCTGAAGGCGGGCGTCGCCGACGTGATCGGCGCCGACACCTACAAGCTCCAGACGGCCGACGAGTACATCGAGGAGAACCGGGACGAGATCGGCCAGATCATGGACATCCTGGAGTACGTGCTGCTCGGCTTCGCCGGCATCTCGCTCCTGGTCGGGATCTTCCTCATCGTCAACACCTTCTCGATGCTGGTCGCCCAGCGCACCCGCGAGATCGGCCTGATGCGGGCCATCGGCTCCAGCCGCCGCCAGGTCAACCGCTCGGTGCTCATCGAGGCGCTGCTGCTCGGCGTCTTCGGCTCGATCATCGGCTTCCTCGTCGGCATCGGCCTGGCCGTCGGCCTGATGGCGCTGATGGGTGCCCTCGGCATCAACATGTCCACCGAGGACCTCACCATCGACCCCTCGGTGCCGATCACCGGCATCGTGCTGGGCGTCATCGTCACCCTGCTCGCGGCGTACATCCCCGCCCGCAGGGCCGCGAAGATCAGCCCGATGGCGGCGCTGCGCGACGCGGGCACGCCCGGCGACGTGCGGGCCGGGCGGGTGCGGGCCGGGATCGGCGCCGCGCTCACCCTCATCGGGCTCGCGGCGCTGGCCAGCACGGCCGCGGCCGACGAGGCCGCCGCCGGGAGCGGGCCGCTGGCGCTGGGCGTGCTGCTCAGCCTGATCGGCCTCATACTGGTCGGCCCGGCCCTGGTGGGCCTGGTGGTGCGGGCCATCAGCGCGGTGCTGCTGCGCGGCTTCGGCCCGGTCGGGCGCCTGGCCGAGCGGAACGCGCTGCGCAACCCGCGCCGCACCGGCGCCACCGCCTCCGCGCTGATGATCGGCCTGGCGCTGGTCGCCGGCCTGTCGGTGGTCGGCTCCTCGATGGTGGCCTCGGCCACCGAGGAGATCGACGAGTCGCTGGGCGCCGACTACATCATCAACACCAGCAACTTCACGCCGATCCAGCCCAACGCCGGCGACGCGCTGACGTCCCTGGTGGACGAGGGCAAGCTCGACCACGTCACGGAGTTCCGCGACGCGGAGGCGGAGGTCACCCTCCCGGACGGCGACACCACCGAGAAGACCATCGGCGTGGCCGACCCCACCTACGCCGAGGACTTCTCCTCGGACGTGGTGCAGGGCGACTTCGCGGCGGCGTTCGAGCCCGGCGGCATCGCCATCGGCGCCGACACCGCCGACGGGCACGGCGTGGGCATCGGCGACGAGCTGACGGTCGCGTTCGACGACGGCGACACCGCGACGCTGACCGTCCAGACGATCCTGTCGGAGAACAGCGCCGTCGGGAACGGCTCGTGGTACGTCAGCACCGAGACCGCCCGGTCGCACGTGCCCGAGGACAAGCTGAGCCTGCCGATCATGATGTTCGCCTCGGCGGCCGGCACCTCGGACGAGGACAAGGACGCGGCGCGCGCCGCCGTGGACGCGGCGATGGAGCCGTACCCGCAGATGGAGGTCAACGACCAGGCGGAGTTCAAGGACCTGATAAAGAGTCAGGTCGGGATGCTGCTGAACATGGTCTACGGCCTGCTGGCGCTGGCGATCATCGTGGCGATCCTCGGTGTGATCAACACCCTCGCCCTGTCGGTGGTGGAGCGCACCCGCGAGATCGGCCTGATGCGCGCCATCGGCCTCTCGCGGCGGCAGCTGCGGCGCATGATCCGGCTGGAGTCGATCGTGATCGCGCTCTTCGGCGCGCTGCTGGGCCTCGGGCTCGGGATGGCGTGGGGCGCGGCCGGCCAGCAACTGCTGGCACTGGAGGGCATGCCGGTCCTGGAGATCCCGTGGGGCACCATCATCGGCGTCTTCATCGGCTCCGCCGTGGTCGGCCTGCTGGCCGCCCTGCTCCCGGCGTTCCGCGCGGGCCGGATGAACGTGCTCAACGCCATCGCCACGGAGTAGCCAGGGCGGCGGCCCTTGTGACCGGGCCCGGCCCGGCCCGCCCCGCTCAGGGGGTGGGCCGGGCCGGGCCCGCGTCGTATGCCCGGCGGGCGTGCTCGGCCTTGGGGAGGTTCCCGCTGCCCCACTCGGCGCGTTTCATGAACCCCCGTTAAGGCGCCATTGCGCAGTGTTAAACGGCCACCGCACACTGCCGTGTATGGACAAGTCAATAAGCCCGAAGTGGCCCCCGCGGCGCGCGTACCGGACCTTCTACACCGACAGCACGCGCTGGGAGCGGTACGAGCCGCGCCCCGGCGACATCGTCGTCTCGACCCCGGCGAAGGTCGGCACCACCTGGACGCAGCGGATCGTGTCGGTGCTGGTCTTCCAGAGCCCGGAGTTACCCGCGCCGCTGCTGGAGATCAGCCCCTGGCTCGACGCCACCTTCGTGCCGCTGGACGCCATGCTCCAGGGGCTCGCGGGCCAGGAGCACCGGCGTTTCATCAAGACGCACCTGCCGATGGACGCGTTGCCGGTCTACGAGGAGGTCTCCTACCTGGTCGTCGGCCGCGACCTGCGGGACGCCGCCCTCTCCACGCACAGCCACGCGCTGAGCCTGAACGACGCCGAGATCGACTTCGTGACCCCGGCCGGCGAGGACGTGCACACCCCCGAGTCCCCCAAGGTCACCGACGACGTCCACACCTACTGGCGGGACTACTTCACCCGCAGCTCCCTCCCCTGGGAGTCGGACGGCTGGCCCTACAACTCGCCCACCCACCACCTCGCCTCCTGGTGGGAGCACCGCGACGAGCCGAACATCCTCTTCCTGCACTACCAGGAGATGCTCGACGACCTCGACGCCCAGATGCGCCGCGTCAGCGCCTTCCTCGGCATCCCGGTCGACGAGGCCCGCTTCCCCGAGCTGGTCGCGGCCTGCACCTTCGACACCATGAAGTCCCGGGTCGAGGAGGTGATCCCCGATCAGCTCGCGCAGTCCGCCCCCGACTGGAAGCTCTTCCGCAAGGGCCGGAGCGGTCAGTGGCACGACCGGTTCGACGCGGAGGAGCTGGGCCTGTACGAGGCGGCCATGGCGCGGCTTCCGGCGGACCTCCGGGCGTGGCTGGCCCGCACCGCCTGACGGAGGCCTAAAGTCGGGTGAATGGCGCATAACCGGCTGTACCGCAACGGCTCGCTCGTCGCGGAGGACATCCCGATCCGGGACATCCCCCGCCGGCTGGCCGACCCCGCGACCGTGGTGTGGCTCGACCTGTACCAGCCGTCCCCGCGCACGCTGGAGCGGATCGGCGCGGCGTTCGGCATCCACGAACTGGCCCTGGAGGACGCCGGAAAGGGGGAGCAGCGCCCGAAGCTGGACCACTACCGCAGCCACCAGTTCCTCAGCGCCTACCAGGTGGAGATCGACCGGCACAGCGGCGCGCTGCGCACCACCGAACTGGGCGTCTTCCTCACCCAGCGGGCCCTGATCACCGTGCGCCGGGGGCAGGGGGTCGACATGAACGCCGTCCGGGCCCGCTGGGACGACGCGCCGGAGCTGAGCGCGCAGGGCGTCGGCTTCCTGCTGCACGGCCTGCTCGACCACCTCGTGGACGGCTACTTCGACTCGGTGCGGCGGCTCGACGACGCCATCGAGGGGGTGGAGGAGAAGCTGTTCGCCGAGCGCCGCTCGCAGATCGTGGACGTGCAGCACCGCGCGTACCAGCTGCGCAAGTCCCTCGTCCGCCTGCGCCGCGTCGTGCTCCCGATGCCGGAGGTGGTCAACGCCCTGATGCGCCCCGGCCTCGGGGTGGTGAGCGAGCCGCTGCTGCCGTACTTCCAGGACGTCTACGACCACGTGCTGCGGGCCACGGAGTGGACCGAGTCCCTGCGGGACCTGGTGGGGTCGGTGATGGAGACGAACCTCGCCATCCAGGCCAACCGCATGAACGAGATCATGAAGCAGGTCACGAGCTGGGCCGCGATCATCGCCGTCCCCGCCGCCATCACCGGCTTCTACGGCCAGAACCTGCCCTTCCCCGGCTTCGGCGAGCGCGCCGGCTTCGCGACCTCGTCCATCGTCATCGTCGTGGTGACGATCGCGCTCTTCGCGGCGTTCAAACGCCAGGGGTGGCTGTGAGGCGGCGGGCTGCGGGCGGGCGACGCTGGACGGGGCCGAGCTGGGCAGGGCCTAGCGGGGCGCCGGGACCCGCCCGGCGCGGTGGGCCGGGGCCGGGCCGGTGGACTCCCGCACCACCAGGCGCGGCGCCCGCAGCTCCGCCGCCGGGCGCTCGGCGACGACGTCCGGGTCGACGAGGCGGAACATCTCGGTGGCGGCGGCGTGGCCCAGCTCCGTCAGGCCCTGGGACACGGTGGTCAGCCGCGGGTGGACCATCGAGCCCAGCGGCAGGTCGTCGTAGCCGATGACCGACAGGTCCCGGGGGACGTCGAAGCCCATGCGGCGTGCCGCGCTCAGGCCCGCGACGGCCATCGTGTCGTTGGCGAAGAGGATCGCCGTGGGGCGCGGCAGCGGGGCGGCGTCGCTCAGCAGCCGCTCGACGCCGGCCACCGCATCGCGCGGCGTGAAGCCGGTGCTGGCGACGTGGACCGGGGCCAGGCCGTTGCGCGCGAGCGTCTCCTCGAAGACGCGGCGGCGCAGCACCGTGTGCACCCGGTCCTCGGGCCCGGCGACGTACGCGATGTGCTGGTGGCCGAGCGAGCAGAGGTGGTCGACGGCCTGCTCGATGCCCGCGTGCTGGTCGGGGGACTGGACGGAGACCACGGGGTCCTCGCGCCACGGCGCGCCCACGAGCACGGCGGGCAGCCGGAGTTGGCGCAGCAGCTCGAAGCGGCGGTCGCCGATGCGGCTCTCGGTGAGGATGACGCCGTCCACGCGCCGGTCCTGGGCCAGCCGCCGGTACGCGCGCTCCTCGGCGTCGGGCTCCTCGCCGACGATGTGCAGCAGCAGGCCGTAGTCGGCGGGGGCGAGGGCGCGTTCGATGCCGGAGATCAGCACCGAGAAGTGCGGGTCGGTGGCGAGCACGTCGGCCGAGCGGGCCGAGACCATGCCGATGGCCCGGGTGCGGGCGCCGCGCAGCGCCACGGCGGTGGCCGAGGGGGACCACTGGAGCTTCTCGGCGGCCTGGAGCACTCGCTGGCGGGTGGGGGCGGAGATGCCGCTGCGGCCGTTGACGACCTTGGAGACGGCGGAGACCGAGACGCCGGCCAGCGCCGCCACGTCCGCGATCGTCGGCTTACCGGGACTCTTGCGCACCGCCACCCGAGGGCACCTTTCAGACCGTGACTGGGCGAACACCGTACCAGCGGCGGGGCCGCGCCGGGTAGGTAGAACGATGTACTCGTCCAATTCGAGGGCTCGACATCAGATTAGTAAAACGATATATCTATCGGGTTGCTCTCCACTACGGCCACAGAACGGGACGGGACAACGCGATGAGGCGCAACGCCGCGAAGCTTCGGGACGGCACCGTGTGGGTGGGGGTGAACTTCTGGTCGCGCACCGGCGGCCCGCTGATGTGGCGCGACTACCGGCCGGAGGTCATCGACGAGGAGCTGCGCACCCTGCGCGAGCACGGCATCACGCTCACCCGCTCGTTCCTCTACTGGCCCGACTTCATGCCCGCCGAGAACACCCTCGACGAGCGCATGGTGGCCCGCTACGACGACTTCCTCGACCGCCACCACGCGGCGGGCATGACCACCATCCCGACCTTCGTCGTCGGCCACATGTCCGGCCAGAACTGGGACCCGGCCTGGCGCGGCGGCCGCGACATCTTCGCCGACGCCTCCTTCGTCGCCCAGCAGGAGTGGTACGTCCGCACGCTCGCCGCCCGCTGGAAGGACCACCCCGCGATCGCTGGGTGGCTGCTGTCCAACGAGATCCCGATCTACGCCGACTGGCGCTCGCGCGGCATCGGCACCCTCGACCACGCCGCCGTCACCGCCTGGGCGCGCGCCCTCACCGGGGCGCTGCGCGCGGCCGGCGCCACCCAGCCCGTCTCCGTCGGCGACGGCGCCTGGGGCGTGGAGATGACCGGCGCCGACAACGGCTTCCGCGTCCGCGAGCTCGCCCCGTACATCGATTTCCACGGCCCGCACGTCTACCGCATGGAGACCGACGCCGTACGCCAGCACCTGGGCGCCGCGTTCGTCTGCGAGCTGCTCGGCGGCGCGCTGGGCGAGGACAAGCCGGTCATCATGGAGGAGTTCGGCGTCACCTCCGACTACGTCTCCGAGGAGAACGCCGCCCACTACTACCGGCAGGTGCTGCACACCACCCTGCTGGCCGGGGCCACCGGCTGGATCCCCTGGAACAACACCGACTACGACGCCCTGGCCGACCAGGAGCCCTACAGCCACCACCCGTTCGAGATGCACTTCGGCCTCACCGACTCCGCGGGCAGGCCCAAGGAGCAGCTCCGCGAGGTCAAACGATTCACCGAGGTGCTGCGGCGCGTGGACGCCGCCCGCCTGCGCCGCCCCGACACCCGGATCGCGCTCGTCGTCTCCTCCTTCCTGGAGCGGATGTACCCCTTCACCCAGCCCCAGGACGCCACCGGTGTGCTCGCCCACACCCGGCAGGCGTACGTCGCCGCCCGCGAGGCCGACCTGCCCGTCGGCGTCGCCCGCGAGGCCGACGGCCTGCCCGGCGACTGCGCCCTGTACCTGCTGCCCTCCGCCAAGCAGCTCACCGCCCCCGGCTGGCGCCACCTGGTCGAGCGCGCCGAGGCGGGCTCGACCGTCTACGCCTCCTACTTCACGGGCGAGCACGACAACCAGCGCGGCCCCTGGTGGCCGAGGCTGGACGAGACCTTCGGCGTCACCAAGCGGCTGCGCTACGGCCTGACCGACCCCATCGAGGACGACGAGCTGCGCATGGTCTTCGTGCGCGACTTCGGCACCATCGCCGCCGGCGAGGAGCTGGTGTTCCCCGTCGCCGGGACCGAGAACTCCCGCTCCTACCTGCCCGTGGAGCCGACGGACGCCGAGGTCGTCGCCACCGACGCCCACGGCCGCCCCGCGCTGCTGCGCCGCCGCACCGACGCCGGCGGGCAGCTCGTGCTCGCCACCTACCCGCTGGAGCACATGGCCGCCCGCACCCCCCGCGTCAACCCCGAGCCGACCTGGCGGCTGTACGCGGCGCTGGCCGCCGAGGCCGGGGTGGCGCCGGAGGTCACCGTGCCCGGTGAGCCGCGCGTCATGGTGGCGCGCATGGACCACGAGGACGGGCGGGCGTTCGTGTGGTTCGTCAGCCAGCACGACCGGCCGCTCACCGTCCAACCCGCCCTGACCCGGGGCGCCTTGCTGCGCCTGGACGGCGGCGAGAGGCTGAACGCCGTCGAGCTGCCGCCCTACGGGGTCGCCGTCGCCGAACTCACCGACCTCACGGAGTGAACCGACATGCGCATCGCATCCGCCGAGACGATCACCACCAGCCCCGGCCGCAACTTCGTCACCCTGCGCATCACCACCGACGACGGGCTGACCGGCCTGGGCGACGCCACCCTCAACGGCCGCGAGCTGGCCGTCGCCTCCTACCTCTCCGACCACGTCATCCCGCTGCTGACCGGCCGCGACGCCGCCCGCATCGAGGACACCTGGCAGTACCTCTACCGCGGCGCCTACTGGCGGCGCGGCCCGGTGACCATGGCCGCCATCGCCGCGGTGGACACCGCCCTGTGGGACATCAAGGCCAAGGCCGCCGGGATGCCGCTCTACCAGCTCCTCGGCGGCGCCTCCCGCACCGGTGCCCTGGCGTACGGCCACGCCTCCGGCCGCGACATCCCCGAGCTGCTGGACTCCATCCGGGAGCACCTCGCCGCCGGCTACCGCGCCATCCGCGTCCAGACCGGCGTCCCCGGCCTCGGCCCGGTCTACGGCGTCGCCTCCTCCGGCGGAGCGGGCGGCGCGGGCGGGCCGGGCGGCGGCGAGCGCTACGACTACGAGCCGGCCCGCCGCGCCGCCCTGCCCGTGGAGGAGACCTGGGACACCCGCGCGTACCTGCGGCACCTGCCGGGCGTCTTCGAGGCGGTGCGCGCCGAGTTCGGCCCGGAGCTGCCGCTGCTGCACGACGGCCACCACCGCATGACGCCCATTCAGGCGGCGAAGCTTGGCACGTCCCTTGAGCCCTACGACCTGTTCTGGCTGGAGGACGCCACCCCCGGCGAGGACCAGGCCGCGCTGCGCCTCATACGCCAGCACACCACCACGCCGCTGGCCATCGGCGAGGTCTTCAACTCCGTCCACGACTACACCACGCTGCTGACGGAGCGGCTCATCGACTACGTCCGCTCCGCCGTCACCCACACCGGCGGCGTCACCGCCATGAAGAAGCTGCTGGACTTCGCCGCCGTCTACGGCGTGAAGTCCGGCATGCACGGCCCCACCGACGTCTCCCCGGTCGGCATGGCCGCCGCCCTCCACCTCGACCTGGCCATCCACAACTTCGGCATCCAGGAGTACATGCGCCACTCCGCCGAGACCCTGGAGGTCTTCCGCACCAGCTACACCTTCGCCGACGGTCTGCTGCACCCCTCCGACACCCCGGGCCTCGGCGTCGAGCTGGACGACGCGGCGGCGGCCCGCTTCCCCTACGCGCCCGCGTACCTGCCCGTCAACCGCCTCACCGACGGCACCGTCCACGACTGGTGAGGCGGTGAGGTGGGGTCACCGGGGTGGGGCTGCCCCCACCCCAACTCCCCAGCCCGCCGGATGGCCCGCCCCGCCGCCCGCTCCGTAGCGTCAACAGCACGCGCATCGGAGCGAGATGGGGAGGACAACCATGGACCGGGGCGGCACCTTCACGCGGCTTGGCCTGCTGGCGGCGGGTCTGGGACTGGCAGCGGCGACGGCGGGCATCCTGCCCGGGGGCGGCGAGGCGTCGGCGGCGTTGGCCGGGGAGGGGAAGGGCGGCGGCGAGGACGCCGCCGCCCAGCTTCGGCGCGACGCCGAGGCCATACACGCCACCGGCGCGACCGGCGTGACAGCCGCGACGCAGAACGCCGAAGGTCAGGAGGCCGCCGCGCGCGCGGGCGTCGACACGCTCGGCAGCGACCGGCCCGTGCCGCGCGACGCGTACTACCGCATCGGCAGCGACACCAAGACATTCACCGCCGTCGTGGCCCTCCAGCTCGTCGCCGAGGGCACCCTCGGCCTCGACGACACCGTCGAGCAGTGGCTCCCCGGCGTCGTCTCCGGCAACAGCCACGACGGGTCCCGCATCACCCTCACCAATCTCCTCCGCCAGACCAGCGGCCTGCCCGACTACGACGACATCCTCTTCGGCGACCCCGAGGACTTCACCCCGGAGGCGTACCGCGAGGGGCGCTTCACGCTCCACACCAGCCAGGAGCTGGTGGACCTCGCCCTGACCCGGCCGCCCGCCTGGCTGCCCGACGCCGGTGACCCGTCGGCCGAGACCCGCTGGGCCTACTCCAACACCAACTACCTCCTCGCCGGGATGATCATCGAGAAGGCCACCGGCCACTCCTGGGAGCGGGAGGTGCACGAGCGCATCATCGAACCGCTCGGCCTCACCCACACCCTCACGCCCGGCACCTCGGCGTACGTGCCCGAGCCGACCGCGACCGCCTACTCGCTGCTCCCCGGGCAGCCGGAGCCGACCGACACCACCCTGGCCACGGGTCCCGGCCCGGACGGCGCCGTCATCAGCACCAACCAGGACATGAACACCTTCCTCCGTGCCCTCATGGGCGGCGAGCTGCTGCCGCCCGAGCAGCTCGCCGCGATGAAGGAGACCGTCCCGACGGACGAACCCGGCACCGGCTATGGCATGGGCATCTCCTGGGCGCCGCGCTGCGGGGACGGCGAGGGCCTGTGGTTCCACGGCGGCACCTCGTTCGGCACCATCTCGGAGACCGGCGTGACGGACGACGGCAGCGCCGCGGCCACCGCCGCCGTCTTCACCGTCCCCTTCGGCGACCCCGAACGCTGGGACGCCCAGGACGCCGCCAGCCGGCGGCTCATCGACAACGCCCTGTGCCGCTAGGGAACGTCCCGGATGAGCCAGAGCCGGTCCACGCTCGTCCAGTCGTCCATCAGCGTCACCCAGCTGTCGTCGTGGTCCGGGTGCGTCAGCCCCACCACGAAGCGGGTGTCCTTCAGCGCGATCTGGAAGTAGTCCCCCCTCGGGCGGATCACCCACTCGTTGCGCGCCTCGGCCAGGGGCCCGGTCTCCATCAGGATCGGCCCCTGGTACCGGACGTTCTCGTACACCGCGCTGTTCTCCGCCTTGCGCAGCGGCTCGATGTAACGCCCCGTGCCGACGTGCTGGATGGCGAAGACGCCGTCGCCGCTGCCCGTGGGCGTGAAGCGCCAACGGTGGAAGTCGTTCAGCTCGTCGTAGTCCGCGCGCAGCGCCTGCATGTGCTGCCGCTTGTTGATGAACGAATCCGGGATCAGCACCCCCCCGGTGAGGGCGCTCACGATCACCTTCTCGCCGTTGATCAGATCCTCGACCATCATCACCTCGCTGGAGTCGTTGGTGATGTGATCCCCACGCGGCCCACAACTAGGCCGATTGCACCCCAATGTCACCCGTATCGGCGAAAACGTACGACAAGGGCAACCACATGTCCGTTACAGGATCTCACCCGGCGCGTACGCCGCCGCCTCCGGATGGCGCTTCGCCACGTCCTCCACCCGCGCCAGCACCGCCGCCACCTGGTCGCCCGCCGCCCCCGTGAACGACAGCGGCTCGGCCATCAGACCCGCCAGCTCCGCCTCCCCCAGCGGCAGCCGCGGGTCGCCCGCGAGCCGTGCCAGCAGGTCGTTCCCGGCCGCGCCCTCGCGCAGCCGCAGCGCCGCCGCCACCGCGTGCTCCTTGATCGCCTCGTGCGCCGTCTCCCGGCCCACCCCGGCCCGCACCGCCGCCATCAGCACCTTCGTCGTCGCCAGGAACGGCAGGTAGCGCTCCACCTCCCGCGCCACCACCGGCTCGAAGACCCCGAACTCACCCAGCACCGTCAGGAACGTCTCCGCCAGCCCGTCGAAGGCGAAGAACGCGTCCGGCAGCGCCACCCGCCGCACCACCGAGCACGACACGTCGCCCTCGTTCCACTGCCCGCCCGCCAGCTCCCCGGCCATCGAGGCGTAGCCGCGCAGCACCACCGCCAGGCCGTTCACGCGCTCGCACGAGCGGGTGTTCATCTTGTGCGGCATCGCCGAGGACCCGACCTGCCCGGCCCTGAAGCCCTCGGTCACCAGCTCCTGCCCGGCCATCAGCCGGATCGTCGTCGCCAGTGAGGCCGGCCCGGCCGCGAGCTGCACCAGCGCCGTCACCACCTCGTAGTCCAGCGACCGCGGGTACACCTGCCCGACCGAGTCGAACCCCCGCGCGAAGCCCAGGTGCGCGGCGACCCGCCGCTCCAGCTCCGCCAGCCGCCCCGGGTCGCCGCCCAGCAGGTCGAGCATGTCCTGGGCCGTGCCCACCGGCCCCTTGATGCCGCGCAGCGGGTAGCGCTCCAGCAGCTCCTCCGCCCGCCCGAGCGCCACCAGCAGCTCCTCGGCCGCGCTCGCGAAGCGCTTGCCGAGGGTGGTGGCCTGCGCGGGCACGTTGTGCGAGCGGCCCGTCAGCGCCAGCCCGGCGTACTCCCCGGCCAGCCGCCCGAGCCGCGCCAGCAGTGCCACCGCCCGGTCGCGCGCCAGCTGGAGCGAGAGCCGGATCTGGAGCTGCTCGACGTTCTCCGTCAGGTCCCGGGAGGTCATGCCCTTGTGCACCTGCTCGTGCCCGGCCAGGGCGTTGAACTCCTCGATGCGGGCCTTCACGTCGTGCCGCGTCACGCGCTCGCGCGCCGCGATCGAGGCGAGGTCGACCCGCTCGGCCACGGCCTCGTACGCCTCGGCCACGCCGTCCGGGACGGCGACGCCGAGCTCCTGCTGCGCCCGCAGCACCGCCAGCCACAGCCGCCGCTCCAGCACCACCTTGTGCTCCGGCGACCAGAGGCGGGCCAGCGGCACGGAGGCGTAACGGGTGGCGAGAACGTTCGGAATGCGTGGCTTATCGGTCAGATCACTCACGCCCGGATTCTAGACCGCGCATCCGCCTCGCAAATTCATTCGAATTTAGGCTAGCGTCCCGCCCATGAGCGAACCCACCACCCACCGCCTGAGCTTCCGCGCGTTCGAGGTCGGCGACGGCACCGACGGCCGCTGGGCCGCCGAGTACCAGCCCCAGTGGGCCGAGGGGCAGAAATGGGCCACCGACGAGCTCCGCACGCCCGACGGCGCCGCCCGCGCCCGGCGCACCTTCGAGACCCACATGCCGGAGCTGGTCCCCGTCCTCGACCGCCTCGCCGCCCAGCTCGGCCGCCCCGGCGCCGACATCATGCTCACCGGGCTCGGCATGAAGCCCTTCTGGTCCGGCTGCACCGTCGGCGGCGCGCCCGGCGCCCTGCTGCGCAACTACGACTTCCCGGTGGACGAGTGCGACCGCACCATCGTCTCCTCCCACTTCCTCCGGCCCGTCATCGGCATGGGCGACATGCTGTGGGGGATGCTCGACGGCATGAACGACGCCGGCCTCGCCGTCGCCCTCACCTTCGGCGGCCGGTTCGTGGACGGCTACGGCTTCTCCATCCTCGTCGTCGTCCGCTACCTGCTGGAGACCTGCGACACCGTGGACGAGGCCCTCGCCGCGCTCGACCGTCTGCCGATCCACCTCCCGCAGAACCTGGTCCTCGCCGACCGGGAGCGGGCCATGACGGTCTACCTCGCCCCCGACCTGGAGAAGCCGATCCGCGCGGGCGAGCCCGCCCTGGCCTGCGCCGCCAACCACCAGCACCTGCCCGTCCCCGAGCAGCAGGAGCGCGAGAGCCGCACCCAGCAGCGGCTGGCCGTCATCAGCGAGGCCGGCGCCCGGGGCACGAAGGCCGCCCTCGACGCCCTGCTGAGCCCCCCGGTCTACGCCGACGGCTTCGACGAGGGCTACGGCACCCTCTACACCGCCGCCTACCACCCCGGCGAGGGCCGCGTCACCTACCACTGGCCGGGCGGCGCCGTCTGGGAGCAGTCCTTCGGCGCCTTCGACGCGGGCACGCGCACGGTGTCCGTCGGCTACCCGGGGTAAGCCCCTCGCCTTGACAAGGGTCGACTCACGTTTTAGGCAGGTTCTAGGCAGAAAAGCGAAGCACGGGAAGCACGGGGGGTTCGTCCGAGAGTCCGAGGAGGCCCGACGTGGCTCGTTCGGTAGGCATCGACCTGGGCACGACGAACTCCGTGGTGGCCGTCCTCGAGGCGGGCGAGCCCACGGTGATCCCCAACGCGGAGGGGGCACGCACCACCCCCTCCGTGGTCGCGTTCGCCAAGGGCGGCGAGGTCCTGGTCGGCGAGATCGCCAAACGCCAGGCGGTGACGAACGTCGCCCGCACCGCCCGCTCGGTCAAACGCCACGTGGGGGACGCCGAGTGGCGCTTCCCGGAGTCGGGCGAGGGCGTGGACGGCAAGCGCTACACCGCCCAGGAGCTCTCCGCCCGCGTCCTGCAGAAGCTGAAGCGGGACGCCGAGGCGTACCTGGGCGACACCGTCACCGAGGCCGTGATCACCGTCCCGGCGTACTTCAACGACGCCCAGCGCACCGCGACGAAGGAGGCCGGGGAGATCGCCGGCCTGAAGGTGCTGCGCATCATCAACGAGCCGACCGCCGCCGCGCTCGCGTACGGGCTGGAGAAGGAGGACCAGACCGTCCTCGTCTTCGACCTCGGCGGCGGCACCTTCGACGTCTCGCTGCTGGAGATCGGCGACGGCGTGGTCGAGGTCCGCGCCACCTCCGGCGACACCCGTCTGGGCGGCGACGACTGGGACCAGCGCATCGTGGACCACCTGGTCACCGGGTTCAAGAACGCCCACGGCATCGACCTGTCCACCGACCCGATGGCGGTGCAGCGGCTGCGCGAGGGCGCCGAGAAGGCGAAGGTCGAGCTGTCCTCGTCGAGCGAGACCACGATCAACCTCCCCTACATCACCGCCACCGACGCCGGTCCCCTGCACCTTGACGAGAAGCTCACCCGGGCCCAGTTCCAGCAGCTCACGTCCGACCTGCTGCGGCGCTGCCGCGACCCCTTCCACCAGGCGGTCCGGGACGCGCGGATCGAGGTCTCCGACATCAACCACGTGATCCTGGTGGGCGGCGCCACGCGGATGCCCGCCGTCACGGACCTCGTGCGCGAGCTGACGGGCGGCAAGGAGGCCCACAAGGGCGTGAACCCGGACGAGGTCGTGGCGATCGGCGCCAGCCTCCAGGCGGGTGTGCTGAAGGGTGAGGTCAAGGACGTCCTGCTCCTGGACGTCACGCCCCTGTCGCTCGGCATCGAGACCAAGGGCGGCATCATGACCAAGCTGATCGAGCGCAACACCACGATCCCGACCAAGCGCTCGGAGACCTTCACCACCGCCGAGGACAACCAGCCGTCGGTGCAGATCCAGGTGTACCAGGGCGAGCGGGAGATCGCGGCGTACAACAAGAAGCTGGGCATGTTCGAGCTGACCGGGCTGCCCCCGGCGCCGCGCGGCGTGCCGCAGATCGAGGTCACCTTCGACATCGACGCCAACGGCATCATGCACGTCTCGGCGAAAGACCTGGGCACCGGCAAGGAGCAGCGGATGACCGTCACCGGCGGCTCCGCCCTCCCGAGGGACGACATCGAGCGCATGATGCGCGACGCCGAGCAGCACGCCGAGGAGGACCGCCAGCGGCGCGAGGCGGCCGAGACCCGCAACCAGGCCGAGCAACTCGTCTACACCACCGAGAACTTCCTGCGGGACAACGCCGGCAAGCTGCCCGACGACGTCAGGTCCGAGGTCGAGGCGTCCATCTCCGAGGTGAAGGAGAAGCTGAAGGGCGAGGACAGCAACGCCATCCGCGAGGCCTCCGAACGGCTCGCCGCCACCAGCCAGAAGCTCGGCCAGGCCATGTACGCCGACGCGCAGGCGCAGACGCAGCAGTCCGGCGGCCCGTCGGCGGCGGGCGGCGGCGAGGGCGAGGGCGAGGACGAGGTGGTCGACGCCGAGGTCGTCGACGAGGACAGGGAGAAGAGGGATCGGGAGGGCTGAGCGGGCGGTTTTGCTCCACACTGGGTCGCACCACTTGAGCGGTGGAGTGACGGGGGACGGTATGGAGTTCTTGGTGTTGGGCCCGCTGGTCGTGCGTCGGGACGGGCAAGCCGTGGGGCTGCCGGGGCACTTGCAGCGGACATTGCTGATGCTGTTGCTCGCCCGGCAGGGGCGGCCGGTGTCGGTTGACGAGCTGGTCGAGGCGTTGTGGGGGGAGACGCCGGACACGCGGGCGGGGCAGCGGCTTCAGCTGCATGTGCACCGGCTGCGTCGCGTGCTGGGCGAGGCGGACCGGGTGGTGTTCGACTCGGGCGGGTACCGGTTACTGGCGATGCCGGGGGAGGTGGACGCGCAGCGGTTCGAGGCACTGGCGGCCCGGGGAGTCGAGGCCGTGGAGGGCGATCCGAGGCGGGCAGTGGGCGTGCTGCGTGAGGCGTTGGGGCTGTGGCGCGGCGTGCCGTTCGCCGGAGTCGACGCACCGGTGCTCGGGGACTGGGGTCATCGGCTGGGCGAGCGCCGGCTGGCGGCGGTGGAGGCGTTGTTCCGGGCGGAGCTGGGGTGCGGGCGGGGGGCGGCGGTGGTGGCCGAGCTGGCGGAGTGGGTGCGGGAGTATCCGCTTCGCGAGCGGTTGCACGGCCTGCTGATGGTGGCGCTGTGCCAGGCGGGGCGGCAGGCGGAGGCGTTGGCGGCCTTCCGCTCGGCGCGGCGGGTGCTCAAGGAGGAGCTGGGGCTGGAGCCCGGGCCGGAGCTGCGGGAGGTGGAGCGGTGCATCCTGGCGGGGGAACACGGGGACGCCGGGGTGATGTGGGGCCTGCCCGCCTCCGCCGCTCCCGGGGGTGGCGGGGGTGGCGGGGCTGTGCCGGCGCAGTTGCCGGGAGATGCGCCGGGGTTCGTGGGGCGGGAGGAGGAACTGGCCGAGCTGGACAGGCTGCTGGACGGACCCCGGCCGTCGGGAGGGACGGTCGCGGTCTCGGTGGTGGCGGGGACGGCGGGGGTGGGGAAGACGGCGCTGGCGGTGCGGTGGGCGCACCGGATGCGGGAGCGCTTCCCGGACGGGCAGTTCTACGTGGATCTGCGGGGGTGGGGGCCGGATCAGCCGGTGGCGCCCGAGGACGCACTGGCGGGATTCCTGCGGGCGCTGGGCCTGGGCGGCGCGGCGATGCCGCAGGATCCGGCGGAGCGGGCGGCGCGTTTCCGCTCGCTGGTGGACGGGCGGCGGATGCTGCTGGTGCTGGACAACGCCCGCACGGCCGCGCAGGTGCGGCCGCTGCTGCCGGGCAGCCGGGGCTGCTTCACGCTGGTGACGTCCCGGGACGCGCTGGCGGGGCTCGTGGCGCGGGAGGGAGCGCGCCGGATCGTGCTGGACCGGCTGCCGGCCGGCCAGGCGCTCCGGCTGCTGCGCGAGATGGCCGGCCGGCGGGTGGCCGACGAGCCCGCGGTGGCGCGGGAACTGGTGCGGCGGTGCGCGCGGCTGCCGCTGGCGCTGCGGATCGCCGCCGAGCTGATCCGCTCCCAGCCCGCCGTGCCCCTCGCCGATGTGGCCGCCGAACTGGCCGACCGGCACGACGCGCTGGACGCGCTGGACCTCGACGGCGACCCCCACACCGCCGTGCGCGCCGTCTTTGCCTCCTCCTACCGCCAGTTGGACCCGGACGCGGCGCGCGTCTTCCGCCTCTTCGGCGTCCACCCCGGCCAGGACACCGACGCCTACGCCCTGGCCGCCATGAACGCCGCCCCGCCGCGCAGCACCCGCCGCGTCCTGGACACCCTCCACCGGGCCCACCTCGTCGACCAGACCGCCCCTCACCGCTACCAGTCCCACGACCTGCTGCGCGCCTACGCGGCCGAACTCGCCGCCGGCACGGGCGCCACCCCCGACCGCGACACCGCCCTCGCCCGCCTCCGCGACTACTACCTCACGACCGCCACCGCCGCCATCGACATCGTCGCGCCGTACGACCACGTACCCCGGCCGCAGGCGTCCGCGCCCAGCGCCCCGGCCCCGTCGTTCTCCGACTACGGCCAGGCGCGGCGCTGGCTCGATACCGAGCGGGCCAACCTCCTGGAAATGACCCGCCACGCCGCCCCGGCGTACATCATCGGCATGTCGCACACGATATGGCGCTACCTGGACGTCGGCGGATACCACGACGAGGCCATCACGCTGCACAACCGGGCGCTCCGCGCGGCCCCGGCCATCGGCGACCGCCTCGGAGAGGCGCACGCCCGCCGCATCCTCAGCATCGCCCTGACCCGCACCGGCACCGATCCCGAAGCGGCGGTCGACCACCTCGAACGGGCGCTGGCCATCTACCGGCAGGCCGGAAACCGGGCGCTCGAGGCCGCCACGCTGAACAACCTCGGGTGGGTCTGCGGGCAGCGGGAGGAGCTGACGAAGGCCGGCCACTATCTCGAAGAGGCGCTCGAGGTGATCGGCCCGGACGCCGGTTGGCGGATGCGCGCCATCGCCCTGACCAACCTCGCCCGGAACCGGCGCAGCCTCGGATGGTACGAGGAGGCTCTACGGCTCCTGGAGCACAGCCTCGAACTCTGCGCGGCCCACGGCGACAACACCATCGAGGCCAACGCGCACTGCGTCCTCGCCGACGTGTACGCGCGCATGGGACGGGTCGACGACGCCCTGGACCACGCCTACCGCGGCCTGGCCCAGGCCCGCGAGTGCGGCTATCCGGCGTTGGAGGCGCTCTGCGTGTGCAAGCTCGGCAACCTCCGCCGTGCGCAGGGCGACCACGAGCGGGCCCTGCGCCTGCACGAGGAGGCGGTGGCCCTCGCCCGCACCCTGGGCGACTCGGAGCTGATCGCCCAGACGCTGAACGCCCGGGCCGCGACCCACGCCGTCGCCGGGCAGCCGGACCAGGCCCTGCGCCTGCACCGCGAGGCCCTGGCCGTCGCCGAGAGAGCCCGCCACCGCACGGAGACCGCGCACGCCCTGGCGGGCATCGGCGACCGGCACGCCGAACTCGGCGAGCAGGAGCGGGCCCGCGAACACTGGCGGCAGGCGCTCGACCGCTACGCCGAGCTCGGCGTGCCCGAGGCGGAGACGATGCGCGCGAGGCTCGCCCCTGAGGCGGAGGCGGATGCGGAGGCGGGTCCGGAGGCGGATGCGGAGGCGATCGCCGCCGCATGCCTCACCGCACCGCGGCTGACCACGGCCCGCCGGGAGTCCGACGCGACCTCGGCCTCGCCGCCCCCCGGGCAGGCGAAACAGACGCAGGGCCTAAGCCGGTGAGCACGCGGCGCCGACGCAGTCGGTGTCCGTGCCGCAGGCCTTGCGGTATTCCGTGGGGCTCATCCCGTGGAAGCGCTTGAACGCCGCGCTGAAGGCGAAGGCATCGGCGTATCCGACCCGGCGGGCCACCGAGGCGACCGTCGCCGTGGACTCGGTCGTCAGCAGGTCGGCGGCCAGGGTCATCCGCCAGTCGGTCAGGTACGTCAGCGGCGGCTCGCCCACCAGCTCCGTGAAGCGCTTGGCCAGCGTCGAGCGCGACACGCCCGCTTCGCGGGAGAGGGCGGCGAGCGTCCACGGCCTGTCCGGCGCGGCGTGCATCGCCCGCAGCACCGGGCCGATCGTCGCGTCGCCCAACGCCCGGTGCCAGCCGGGAGGAACCGCCTCCGGCTGGTCGAACCAGGCCCGCAGCGTGCAGACCAGCAGCCAGTCCAGCAGGCGGTCCAGCACGACCTGCCGCCCCGGCAGGCACGCGGCGGCCTGGGCGTCCACGAGGTCGAGCAGCGCCGTGCACTCGCCGCCGCCCGGCACCACCAGCACGGGAGGCAGCACGCCGAGCAGCCGCCGCGACGCCTCGCCCCGCACGTGGTACGTCCCGACCAGCAGCACCGTGCGCTCGGCCGACTCAGGGCGGTCGGAGAGGACGAACGGCCCGGGGCCGTGGACGATGACGGCGTCGCCCGCCCGCACCGGCCGGCCGGAGATCCGGGCTTCGCCCAGCAGCGGCAGGGACAGCGTCAGGGAGTGCGTGCCGTCCGCGTCCGTGAAACGCAGTGACCACGGGGGCGACAGCTCCTTCCGGTCGAAGCCGGTGCTGTGCGTGCGGACGCCCCGCAGCAGTTCGTCGAACGGATCCATGCGTTCACGGTAACCGCGCGGATGATCGGACAGGTCAGGCGTACTGCGAGCCATGGCCTCCCAGCGGCGTGCGGCGTTGACTCGCTGACATGACGACGATGACACACACGGATTCGATTCTGGTTCTGGGCGGCACGGGCAAGACAGGGCGCCGGCTGGTGAGCGGGCTGCGGGCGGCGGGCAGGGCTGTCCGGGCCGCGTCCCGGTCCGGCGCGGTGCGGTTCGACTGGGACGACCAGGAGTCGTGGGCCCCCGCCCTGGAGGGGGCGTCGGCGGTCTATCTCATGGCGCCCTGGGACCCGGCGTCGGCCCAGCCCTTCGTCAAGCGGGCGAACGAGGCGGGCGTGCGGCGTTTCGTGGCGCTGTCCGCGCGCGGCATCGACCGGGTGCCCGCCCCCTACTTCCAGGGCATGGCCGCCGCCGAACAGGCCGTGCGCGACTCCGGCGTGGAGTGGACGATCCTGCGCCCCAGCAACTTCAACCAGAACTTCGACGAGGACCTGTGGCGCGCCCCGCTGCGGGCGGGCCGGCTGGCGCTGCCGATGGGCCCGGAGCCGGAGCCGTTCATCGACGCGCAGGACATCGCCGACGTCGCGGCGGCCCTGCTGACGGCGGAGGGCGATCACCACCACGGGCAGGTGTACGAGATCTCGGGGCCCCGGGCGCTCACCTTCGGCGAGGCGGTGGCGACGATGGCCGGGGCGGCGGGCCGGTCCATCCGCTACGTGGAGCTGACGCCGGAGGAGTACCGGGACGAGCTGCTGGCCGAGGGCGTGCCCGAGGATGTCGCGGACGAGCTCAACGCGCTGTTCGCCGAGTTGCGCACCGGCCGCTCCGCCGAGCCCGCCGACGGCGTGCGGCGCGTCCTCGGGCGCGAGCCCATCGACTTCGGGGACTACGCCGCACGGGCCGCGGCGGCCGGGGCCTGGGCAGAGGCGTAGAAGGCCCCAGCCCCAGCCCCGGCCGCGGCCGGATGACGAATGTCATCGCGACCCGTGACAGACCGCACTGCCGAGGGCGCCGGACGGCCGGGAGCCTGGAGGGCATGGAAACAGTCATCGAAGCCGCCGAACTCAAGCGGCGATACCGGGGGTTCGAGGCCGTCCGCGGCGTCGACTTCACCGTGGCCCGCGGTGAGCTCTTCGCCCTCCTCGGGACCAACGGCGCCGGCAAGACGTCCACGCTCGAGCTCCTGGAGGGCCAGGCCGCCCCGGCCTCCGGCACCGTCCGGGTGCTCGGCCACGACCCGTACCGCGAACGCGCCGCCGTCCGCCCCCGCACCGGAGTGATGCTCCAGGAGGGCGGCTTCCCGACCGAGCTGACCGTCATGGAGACCGTGCGCATGTGGGCGGGATGCACCAGCGGGGCCCGCCCCGCCGCCGAGGCCCTGGAGCTGACCCGCATGTCCGAGCGGCAGGGCGTGCGGGTCAAGCAGCTCTCCGGCGGCGAGCGCCGCCGCCTCGACCTCACGCTCGCCCTGCTGGGGCGTCCTGAGGTGCTGTTCCTCGACGAGCCGACGACCGGCCTGGACGCGCAGTCCCGCCGCGACACCTGGGAGCTGGTCCGCGAGCTGAAGGAGCAGGGCACGACGGTGGTGCTCACCACGCACTACCTGGAGGAGGCGGAGAAGCTGGCCGACCGGCTGGCGATCATGCACGAGGGGCTGATCGCCACCTCGGGGCGGGTGTCCGACGTGGTCGCCGAGCGGCCCTCGCGGATCACCTTCGAGCTGCCCGTGGACCGTTTCCTGGGCGAGCTGCCGCCGCTCGCGCCGCTGGGCGTGACCGGGCAGGAGACGGCCGGGCGGAGGGTCCGGCTGGAGACCGTCGACCTGCAGCGCACGGCGACGGCGCTGCTGTTGTGGGCCCGGGACGAGGGCGTGGAGCTGCGCGGCCTCGACGCCCGCTCGGCCACGCTGGAGGAGGCGTTCATGGCGATCGCGAAGGACCCGGAAAGGGACCTCGAAAGGGACCTGGAAAGGGAGGGAGCACGATGACGGCCTCGGCAGTCCGCACCGCGCACACGCCCCCGCCCCCGCGCTCGCCCTCGCGCGGGCGGCGCACCGCCGCCGACCGCATGTCCGCGCTCGGCCGCGCCGAGCTGACGCTGCTGCTGCGCAGCAGGGCGTCCCTGGTCACCGCGGTGATCATGCCCAGCACGATGGCCTTCGCGATGCGCGGCATGGTCGAGGAGCTGGACCTGGGCGGCACCGGCCTGTCGGTGGCCACCGTGATGCTGCCCGCCGCGCTGGCGACGGCGCTGCTCTTCTCCGTCTACACCTACCTCGTCGGCGTGTACGTGCTGCGCCGCGAGGGCCTCGTGCTCAAGCGGCTGCGCACCGGCGAGGTGCGCGACGGGGAGATCCTCGCCGGCTGCGCGCTTCCGGCGTTCCTGATGGCGGTCGTGCAGTCCCTGCTGCTGGCGGCCGGGATGACCGCGTTCCTGGACGCGGACGCGCCGGCCGCTCCGCACCTGGCGGTGCTCGGCCTCCTCCTCGGCGTGGCGATGACGGTCGCCGGGGCGGCGCTGACCGCGGCGTTCACCCGGACGGCAGAGAGCGCGCAGCTGACGTTCCTGCCGTTCCTGCTGGTGACCATGGCCGGCTCCGGGGTCTTCGCGCCGCGTGAGGTGATGCCGGACGCGATGGCCGACGGTGCCGCCTGGCTGCCGTTCTCGCCGGTGATGGACCTGCTGCGGGGCGGCTGGACGGGCGACCTGGCCGGTACGGACCAGGTCCGGGCGACGCTCCTCGCGCTGGCGTGGACGTGCCTGGCAGTGTTGGCTGTGCGTCGGTGGTTCCGCTGGGGGCCGCGGAGTTGAGGGCGGAGGCGAGGGCGGAGGTGAGGACGGCGGAGCCCGAGGCGACGGGGTCGTGGAGCGCGAGCGTGGAGACCTGGGTGGAGCGGTTCGGGGGCTCCGACGGCCCCGAGCGCTACCGCCGCTACACCCTCTCCACCATCATCTTCGTCGCCGCCACCGAGGCCGCGCTGTGGGCGCTCTGGATCACCATCTCGGACGCCGGCACGCTCCCATCAGCCCTGGTGGCGGCGCTGGGCGCGGTGCACGTCGGCGTCCAGGGGCTGCTCTCCCGCGCCGCCCTGCGCCACTACCTCGGCGCCGGACCGCGCCCGGTCCGGCTGGTCGCGCTGTACGCCGCCGCCACCGTGGCCGTGGCCGCCCTCGGCTGCGTGCTGCTGGTCGCCGGCCGCATGGGGGACCGCGACCTGGTGCCGTACGTGATTTGGCTGCTGATGTTCTACGCCGGCCCGCCGATGCTGGCGCTGCCGCTCCGCGACGGGGCGGTGGTGGTCGGGGCGGTGTCGGTGGCGGTGCTCGGCGCGGCGGCGGCGAGCGGGCTGTCGGGCGAGGGGCTCGCCGTCGCGGTCGGCGCCACCCTGCTCATGGTGCCGTTCATGGCCACGACGATGCGGGTCTCCGGCTGGAGCGTCCGGCTGATCGAGGAGCTGGCCAAGGCGCGGGCGACGCAGGCCCGGCTGGCAGTGGCGGAGGAGCGGCTGCGCTTCGGCCGCGACCTGCACGACGTGCTCGGCCGCAACCTCGCGGTGGTGGCGCTCAAGAGCGAGCTGGCGGTGCAGCTGGCGCGGCGGGGCTCGGACAATGCGGAGGAGCAGATGCTGGAGGTGCAGCGCATCGCGCAGGAGTCGCAGCGGGAGATCCGCGCGGTCGTGCGCGGCTACCGCACCGCCGACCTGCACAGCGAGCTGGCCGGGGCCCGCTCCGTGCTGGAGGCGGCCGGGATCGACTGCCGGATCGAGAACGGCCCGGCGGCGCGGCTGCCCGAGGAGACGCAGACGGCGCTCGGCTGGGTGGTGCGCGAGGGCACGACGAACATCCTCCGCCACGCGCAGGGCGCCTCGCGCTGCGAGGTGTCGGTGCGCGCCAGGGTGTCGGGTTCGGTGGAGCTGGTGATGGAGAACGACGGCGCGAAGAACGCGAGCCAGGCCGACGGCTCCGGCCTGCCCGGCCTGCGCGAGCGCCTGGCCGGTCTTGACGGCACGCTGTCCGCGGAACGGCGCGAGGAGGGCGTCTTCCGCCTCAGGGCGGAGATCCCCTGGAAGGCGGCCGCATGATCCGGGTCCTGCTCGCGGACGACGAGCACCTGATCCGCGGCGCGCTCGCCGCGCTGCTCGCCCTGGAGGACGACATCACGGTGGCCGCGGAGGCGGGCTCCGGCGAGGAGGCGCTGGCGATGGCGCGGGCCCACCGGCCGCACGTGGCCGTGCTCGACCTGCAGATGCCCGGCCCCGACGGCGTGACGGTGGCCGCACAGCTGCGCGACACGGTGCCGGAGTGCAGGTCGATGATCGTCACCAGCCACGCCCGCCCCGGGGCGCTGACGCAGGCTCTGGGCGCCGGGGTCCGGGCGTTCGTGCCGAAGACGGTGTCGGCGCAGCGGCTGGCGGAGATCATCCGCACGGTCCACGAGGGCGGCCGGTACGTCGATCCCGAGCTGGCGGCGGACGCGATCGCGGCGGGCGAGTCGCCGCTGACGGCCCGGGAGGCGAAGCTGCTGTCGCTGGCGGCGGACGGCGCGCCGGTGGCGGAGATCGCGAAGCGGGCGGCGCTGTCCCAGGGGACGGTGCGCAACTACCTCTCGGCGGCGGCGGCGAAGCTCGGCGCGGAGAACCGCCACGTGGCCGTCCGTATCGCGCGCGAACGCGGATGGCTGTAGCCGCGGCGTTCCCCGGGCACGGGCGAGGGGTGCGTCGGCCCCGCTTCC